>CAYPWB010000376.1:0-5922 GCA_964414315.1 uncultured Planctomycetaceae bacterium
AACATCGTGAACTTTTTCACACAGTCGTGACCTTGGCTTCGAGCGGAAGCTCGCATTGGTTGGCGGCCCGGCCGCCCTGGGATGCATGGGAGCCGTTGATGAACCGAGAACGAGCAACTGGATTGACGGAGTGCATCGTGGATGAGCGTGGCGACCGTGCCGTTGACTTGCCGTCCAGGCAACAACGACGAGATACCGTGAATAATCATCTTCGCCTGGAATATGCTGCGAAGGCGATTACGAACATGGTGGCCGAGGCGGTGCGCGAAGGCCAGAGCGGGACCATCGGCATCGAGATTCCCGTCAAAGACGGAAAACTGGGAAAGGTGAAGCGCGTGCAGATCCTCTTCCAGGACAAATAGGCAGGAAGAGAAGAACAGACAATCGGACGAAACCGTGTCGGTCGACGAACACGGGCGGGCCAACTGACACCCAGTGCCCGCAATCGGCGCAGGAAGCACGCTGCGCGGATTGCGGGCATTTTTTGTTGCGGTGGATGCGTCCGCCGCAAGGACCGAAAGAAAGGCGAGCCCGGAGGACGGGAAGAGGGAGGGCCGAAACGAAGGACGCCCTTCATGAAACCCCGGTGCCGCGGCATGGTTCCGAAGCGACCGCACCGCCGGGGATGGAAACGAAGGAGCGAAAGCTCGACGTGAGTTCATGGAATGTCGCACAACGATGGATCGACCGAGTGGGGGTGCCGCCGGCAAACGTTGCCGCGGCGCAACCCACGAGAACGGAGTGCGCGTCGAGCGAATGGACCACGAGGACCAAACTGCGTGAGACCGGGCAAGCCCGCAGGGTTCGCGGCACATGCATCCGCAAGCAGAAACAAATCGGTCCGTGATGCGGGCCGGGTAAAGGTTGTATCGGGCGAGCCTTTCGCCGTCCCTAACGGAAAACTAACAATCCTCTTATCACCCGCTCACAAAGCGGCGTGATATTGGTCGAGCGGGTGTACAGACCCGACAAGATGTCCTAGCCACGGAAAACGGCGCGTGTCCATGGAGCATGGAATGGCGGATGGAAACGGATCGACCGAGTGGGGGTGCGGCCGCGAGGCGTTGCGGCGGCGCAACCCACGGGAACGGAGTGCGCGCCGAGCCGACCTGGAACGCCGCGGCCGGCGGCGAGCGCCCCGTGCCGCTTCGATGCGGCAAGCGCAGAAGGGAGGCTTGCGAGATGACATCGCAGCAGCATGACGCGCGCCGAGATGACGGTTGCCCGAAGGAGCCCGCCGCACAGCCGCTTCCCAAGCAGGATGCGGACGGGGGCGACGGCCATACCGCGGGCGGCGACGAGATTCACGACTGCGTGGCCTACGCCGAGGAGGCGCTTCGGAAGATGGCCGAGGAGGTCGCGCGGAACGGATACAGTGGAACCATCGGCATTGAGATTCCGGTCGACCACGGAAAACTGGGGAAGGTCAAACGCCTGAAGATCTTCTTCCAACAGCATTGACGCCAGCCGCTTTGATTGCCACAGGAACAACCGTGACGGACACCCCAAGACTCACATCGAAGCTCCTTGCGCACGCCCCCAAGCTGGCGGTCGGCGCCGTGTTGCTGGCGGTACTGGCATGGAGCTACGGCGGCGCGCTGGCGAGCCTCGTGTTGCGGTGGTGGAACGAGCCCGACTACGTGTATTGCTTCCTCGTGCCGGTGTTTTCCGGCTACCTGCTGTGGAAGCGGCGCGACCGGATGCAGTTCACCCCGGTCCGCGGCGCGGCGTGGGGCATTCCGCTGCTGCTCCTGGCGGCGACCATGCGGTGGGCCTCGGCCTACTACTACTTCGCCCTGCTCGATCCGATGTCGCTGGTGCCCTGCCTGGCCGGACTCACGCTCCTGCTGGGCGGCTGGAAGGCCTTCGACTGGGCCTGGCCGGCCATCGGCTTTTTGGTGTTCATGGTCCCCCTGCCGGGGTTCGCCGCCGGGCTGCTCAGCCACCCGCTGCAGCGGATCGGCACGATCGCCAGCACCTACCTGATCCAGATGGCCGGCATCCCGAGCTTCGCCCGCGGCAACGTGATCGTCCTGCCGCAAACCGAATTGGGCGTGGTCGAGGCGTGCAGCGGGCTGCGGATGATGATGCTGTTCGTGGCCGTGTGCGCGGGCGTGGCCCTGGCGATGAAGGGCCCCGTGCTGCTGCGCCTGGTCGTGCTCCTCAGCGCCGCACCGATTGCCCTGGTGGCGAACATCGCAAGGATTACCGGCACCGGCTTCCTGTACCAGGTGGTCGACGCCGAGATTGCCGACTGGATATTCCACGACATCGCGGGCTTCTTCATGATGCCGCTGGCCGTGGTGCGAGGTAGAACTGCTGCTGAACCTGCGGCTCGACCCACCCGAGGGTCCGCTCGCGCCCCTGCCGGCAGGCGGCCGCGGGGCGGACGGCCGCCCGCGCCGACGCGCTGCGCAAGGCCGCAGCAGCAAGGCACGAAACGGGACTGCGGGAAACGGGGCCTCCCGAAACGGCAACTCGCAAAGCAATGGGGCCCGCAAAGGCAAAAAGCAGTCCGAGCATCCGCGGAAGTCGCCCCGGTAAGGATCCGGCCCCGCGTAGAGTACCGTTTGCAACGAGAGACGTAACACCATGACCGAGCCAACGAACGAAACGATGCTTCCCGCTGCCGAGCCCCACGAGGGGGCGATGGTGCCCCGGTCGGAGCCCGCCGGGCTGTACGCCTACCCGGCGTACGCGCCGGAGGAGCCGGCCGAGCCGTACAGTCCCGGCCTGGCGGCGTTCTTCCACGCCTTCCGCCGCCGATGGTGGATTGCCGTGCCGGTGGGGCTGTTGTGCGCCGGCCTGGCCGCTCCGGCCGTGTGGATCACGCACGTGCCGCAGTACACGGCTACCGCCGTGCTGCGCATTGCGGCGGCCCAGGACAGGATCCTCTTCGACACGGCCGATACGGCGGGGCAGGACTTCGCGCTGTACAAGAACACGCAGGCGCAAATGCTCGCCAGCGACTTCGTGCTCATCGCCGCCTTGCGACGCCCCGAGGTCGCCGAGCTGCCCGTGCTGCGCGAGGAGGAGGACACGGTCCGCTGGCTCGGCCGCGAACTGAGTGTCAGCTTTCCGGGCGACGGTGAGATCATGGAAGTCCGCATGACGGGCGAGGATCCCGACGCCTTGGCCGCTCTTGTCAATGCGGTGGTCACGGCGTACATGGAGGAGGTCGTCCACGTCGAGCGCAACCAGCGCCGCGCTCGGCTGGAGGAACTCAACGAGGTGCACGCCGACAAGGAAAACGAACTGCGCCAGAAACTCAACGCCCTGCGGCAGTTGGCCGAGCAGCTCGGCACGGGCGACTCGGGCACCTTGGCCCTGCAGCAGCAGTACGCCCTGCAACAGTTTTCGCAGTACCGCCAGGAATTGCTGCGGGTCGATTTCGAACGGCGGCGTCTGATCACCCAGCTTCGGGTGAAGCAAACGCAGCTCGAACAGTTCGACGAGGAGACGATCGAGGTGAGCGAGTTCGAACTCGACGATTTCCTCGCCCAGGACCAGGCCATGGGCGAACTGCTCATGCGGCAAGACCTGCTCGAACGCATGCTCGTCCACCTGGAAGAGACCGTCCGTCCGCATTTGCTCGAGAGCTACGCGGAAAACTACGAGAACGAACTGCAAGTGGTCGTTGAACGCATCGCACAGCGCCGCGAGCAGCTCCGCGAGCAACTGAAGTACCGCAAACACAACGCACTGGCCGCCGAAGTGGCCGACCTCCAGACGGAAATCGCCATCAAGGAAGATGAGCGGAAGCACCTCGCCGCCGATGTCGAAACCATGGGCAAGCAGGTGCAGCAGTTCGGGGGCTCCTCGGTCGACATCGATATCCTGACGCGGGAGATCGGCAGCCTCGAAGGCGTCATCAGCCCGATCGCCGCGGAACGGGAGCGGCTGCGGGTGGAATTGCGGGCCGGGGAACGCATTACCATTCTCCAAGACGCGCAACCGCCGCGCAGCCCCAACCAGGCCCGACGCGTGCAGCAGGCCGGGCTGGCCGGCATGGCCGGTTTCTTCCTGCCGGCCCTTGCGCTGGTCTTTTGGGATGTTCGCAAAAAGCGGGTCAATACGGCCGACGACGTCGCCCTTGGACTCGGCATGTCGGTGCTGGGCACCGTCCCGACCGTGCCTGTGCGAGCCATGCAGCACGGGCGGAAACTCTCACGCCGCCATCGCCACTGGCGCACCATGCTCAACGAGGCGATCGACAACGTCATCGTGCACCTGCTGCGGCAGTCGCGCAACGGTCCCATGCAGGTGCTGCTGGTCACCAGCGCCGGCAGCGGCGAGGGGAAGACGACACTCGCGACGCACATGGCCATGAGCCTTGCCCGCAGCGGACGCCGTACCCTGCTAGTCGACTGCGACCTGCGGCGGCCGGCGCTGCACCGCATGTTCCAAGTCGAGCAAGAGCCCGGCGTGGCCGAATTGCTTCTGTGCGAGGCGCGGCTCGACGAGGTCCTGCACGAGACGGCGGTCGAGGGGCTCGATCTGGTCACCGCCGGCGGATGGCTCGACGAGGCGCTCGAAGTCCTCAGCAGCGGCGCCGTGGAGGTGTGGTTCGAGAAGCTCCGGGCCGACTACGACTTCATCGTCGTCGACGGCAGCCCCGTGCTGCCGGTATCCGACGCCCGGCTCATTGCCCAGCATGCCGACGCGGTCGTTATGTCGGTCTTGCGCGACGTGAGCCAGTCGCCGAAGGTCCAGGCCGCCGCCCGCATCCTCACCTCTTTGGGCGTCAAGGCCCTCAGTTCCGTCGTCACCGGAACCGCCGAAGAGGTGTACTACAAAGACTACGGCTACGTCGGCGCCCGCGACACGGTCGTTGCTGGTTGATGGTTCCTAGTTGCTAGTTGATGGTTGCTAGAGGTCAGAGGTCTCCCATTCTCACTGACACCTGACACTGGAAAGCCCTATCATGCTCCTCCCCACATTGTTCGCCGTTGCTGCCGCCTGCCTCTTGAGCATGCTGCTGACGGTGCTGGTGCGCCGTTGGGCGCCGCGCGTGGGGCTGACGGACCAGCCGGACGGACACCGCAAGCTGCATGCCGAGGCGATCCCCTTAGGCGGCGGAATCGCCGTCTTCCTGGCCGCGACCACCGTCCTGGCCGTCGTGCTCGTCGTGCCCAATCCGTTCGGGCTCGATATCCACCACGACTGGCTCCGGGCGCTGGGCTTCCTGGCCGGCGCCGCGGGCGTGCTCGTGCTGGGGCTGGTCGACGACCGCTTCGGACTCCGCGGCCGCTACAAGCTGCTCGGCCAGGTTGCCGCCGCCGGGGCGCTGGTGGGCATTACCGGGCTGGTGATCCGCAAGCTGGGCATCTTCGGCACGGAAATCGAACTCGGCTGGCTCGCCATTCCGTTCACCCTGTTCTGGCTGGTCGGCGCGATCAACGCCATCAACCTGCTCGACGGCGTCGACGGGCTGGCCGCCACGCTGGGGTGCCTCATTGCCGTCACACTCGGCATGCTGGCGTTCCTCATCGGGAGCCCGCACGTGGGGCTGGTGGCCTTCGTGCTGGCCGGCAGCCTGCTGGGCTTCCTGCGATTCAACTTCCCGCCGGCGAGCATCTACCTGGGCGACGCCGGGAGCATGCTCATCGGCCTGATGCTCGGGGCGCTGGCCATCCGCGCGGGGCTCAAGGGGGCGGGCACCGTCCTGCTGGCCGCGCCGCTGGCCACGCTCACCATCCCCATCCTCGACGTCGGCGCGGCGATCATCCGTCGAAGGCTCACCGGCCGCAGCGTGTACGCCACCGATCGCGGGCACCTGCACCATCGGCTGCTCGACGCGATGGGCGGCTCCAACCGCAAGGTGTTGGGCGTGGTGGCCCTCGGCTGTGCACTGACCTCGGCCGGGGCGCTGGTCTGCGCGGCCACGAAGAGCGACCTGGTGGCCCTGGTGGCATCGGTCGG
>CAYPWB010000377.1:0-3779 GCA_964414315.1 uncultured Planctomycetaceae bacterium
CGCCGGCGCTCCACCGGCCCCATCGCTGGTTGGTGAAGTTGCCGTTGCCGTCGTTGACGGCCAGCCACCAGTCGCCGCTGCTTTCCACCCGGCCCACGATATCGTCGAACCCGTTGCCGGTGAAGTCGGCCGCTGTCACGTCGAGCCACTCGACGTTGGCGCTCCACCGGTTCATCGGCTCGTTGACGAAGCCGTCGGTGCCGTTGCTCGCGGCCAGCCACCAATCGCCGTTGGCAGGCACGCGCCCGGCGAGGTCGTACGTGGGATTGGTGGGTTCAGGCGGCGGGTCGGCGATCGTGAGCGAACGGGCGCCGAAGCGGACGTCTTCGTACGGCACGTTGCCCAAGCCGACCAGGCTGAACTCCATGGTGCCGGGCGTTAGTTCGAAGGCGATTTCGCCGCTTGCGTCGGCCAGGTACTGCACGTAGCCCAGCCGGGCCCAGCCGGGGGCGGCGCCCAGCCCGACGCTGAGCGTTCCGCCGCCGAAATCGTCGATGGTTCCCTGCACGTCGTCGATCGTTCCGCTGGTGCTGAAGGTGAAGGCATCGCCGTGGTCGAGCGCCAGAGCGTTTGCAATGGTGGTGTAGCCGAGATCGACCCGGCCCCCGGTCACGCCGGCGCCGGCCTCGACGTCCTGGACCCATAGTTCGAGGAAGAAGTTTTGGCCCGCGGTCGTTTGCGTGATGGACGCGGGTAGGGCGTCGGCCGTATCGGAACCGGTTGGGCTGGCGACTACGACCGGTTGCACGTCGATCCGCGGCGCCTGCTGCGACGACAGCCCGGTGTCGGGCTCAGCCAGCGACGTCGTGCCCACCGGCGTGCCTTCCGGGTCGTCGGTCCAGGCGTAGGGGAAGCTGGAGGCCAGCACGACGGGCTCGCCGCCGGCGCGGCTGCTGCCGAAGTTCGGGGCGAAGAAGGCCAAATCGCCGAAGTCGACCCGGCCCGACTTGTCGAAGTCGGCCCACCAGGCGTAGGGCGGCTGGGCGGCCGCTGCGTCGACCGTATGGCCGAACGCCTCGGCGAAGTAGGCCAGGTCGCCGAAGTCGATCAGGTCGCTGTCGTCGACGTCGTACACGACCGCCCACAGCTCGGTCGGCGGCGGGGTGCCCAGGTCGGTCGTCACCGGGCCGGTGCCCACCAGTTCCGCTTGCCCCTCGGCCAAGAGCAACTGCATATCGTACGGGCCGATGCTCCAGCCGTCCTGATCGACCGGCGCCTGGCTGCCGGCGGTCGGAGCGAACTGCACCCGGGCCAGCAACACGTAGCCGTCGTCGCCGGCGTCGGAAAGCGTCGTCTGGCCGCCGATCGCTTGGACGAGTCCTTGGCCGTCGTCGATCTGCCCGGTAAGCGCCTGCGTAAACGCCGGCCCGTGTTCGATCGCCAGTGCGGTCAGGTGGCTCGAATCGTAGTGCAAGTCGACCGTTGCGGCGGCGACACCCACCGTTGCGGTGTGCGGCGTGCTCACCCAAAGCTCCACCCAGAACGGCGACCATTCGTGGACCCAAGGCAAGTTGCCGGGCAAGGCGGCGACCTCGCCCTGCGCGTCGGTTTCGCTCGGCGCGGCGGCGAGCGTCAGGTCGAGTTGCGTTCCGGCGAACTGGTCGACCGTTACGGGCCGGCCCAGCTCGACGTCGGCCCAATCGACGCTTCCCGCATCGAAGCGGCTGAGCTGCACTGAGCCGGGCGCGAGGGAGAAGGCCGCCGGTCCCAGGCCGGCGGCAGCCACCTCGACGTACGCCAGCCGGGCCCACGCCGGATCGACGCCACGGCCGGCGTCGGATGTGGCGCCGCCCAGGTTCGCCACAATGCCGGCGGGCTCGTCGATGGCGCCGCTTGGCGAAAGATCGTAATCTTCGTGGACGATTCCCATCGCGTCGACCACCGTGGTTGCGTAGCCCAGGTCGACCGTGCCGCCGGCAATTCCCACACCCGGCGCCAGCCGGTCCTGCACCCAAACCTCGAGGAAGTACGTGCCGTCGAGCGCCACCGACGTGATGCCCGAGGGTAGTTCACCGGAGCCGACCGTCGTCGGCACCGCCACGGGCACCAGTTGCACGCCCACCAGCGCGTCGTCGCCCAGGATCGTGCCAATGCCCTGCGCCGCGTCGATCGACAGCCGGACGTCCTCCAGGCCGTCGAGCCGGGCGCCGGACAGGTTCACGAAGAACGTTTCGTCCAGCTCGGGCTTGGTATCGCCGTTGACCAGGACGGTGACGGTCGTTTCCGTCTGCTCCGCGGCGAACGTGAGGGTTCCGGAAGCCGTCGGGTAGTCGTCATCGGCCACGAGGGCCGTGCCGTCCTCGGTGGCGAAGTCGACCGTGGTTTCGAACGCTGCCGGCGCTGAGAGCGTGACGCTGAAGACGAACGCAGTCGTTCCGTCGTCGCCCTCGCCCATGGCCAAGTTGTCGATCGAGAGGGCCGCCGCGTCGTCGTTCAGGATCGTGCCCGCTCCCTGCGGCACGTCGATGGTCAGCCGGGCATCGGTCTGGTCGTCGAGCCGGGCATTGGCAAGGTTTACGAAGAATGTCTCGTCGTCCTCCACCTTCGTATCGCCGTATACGTCGACGGCAATCGTCTTCTGCAGTTCCTCGGCGGCGAAGGTCAGTGTGCCGGAGGTCTGCTGGTAGTCATCGTCGGCCAGGGTGGCCGTGCCGTCCTGCGTCTGGAAGTCGATGGTCGTTTCGAACGCGACCGGGGCCGAGAGGGTAACGGTGAACACGAACTGCGTTGTTCCGGTTTCCTGCTCCAGGCTGGAAACGTTATCGATCGAGACCGCGGCCGCATCCTCGTTGCCGACGGCCCCGGTGCCGGTGAGCGTGGCGCCGCCGCCGTCGAAGCTCACCGCTCGCCCGTCGGCCGAGAGGTTCGACAGGATGAGGCTCAGCGTCTCATCCGCTTCGACCTTGTCGTCGTCGGTCGTTTGCACGTACACCGTCATCGCGTCGGTTGCGCCAGGGGCAAACAAGGTTGCGTTGGCCGGGGCCACCGGGGTGTAGTCATTGTCGGCCGCCGCGGCCGTGCCGTCGGCCGTTTGGCGGTCGGCTGTAACCGCGACGTCGATCGGGTTGCTGATCGTCACTTCGAACGCCAGCACACCCCCCTCGGCGACGCCGGGGCTGCTGATCGCGACGACCGCCGCATCGTTGTTCAGAATTGTGCCGATGCCGGTGAGCGTGGCGCCGCCGCCGTCGAAGCTCACCGCCCGCCCGCCGGCCGAGAGGTTCGACAGGATGAGGCTCAGTGTCTCATCCCGTTCGACCGTGTCGTCTTCGGACGTCTGCACGTGAACCGTCAGCGTGTCGGTCGAGTTTGGCGCGAACAGGGTCACGTTGGCCGGGGCCAGCGGCGTGTAGTCGGCGTCGGACACCGCGGCCGTGCCGTCGGCCGTTTGCCGGTCGGCCGTGACGGCCGCATCGATCGGGCTGCTCAGGGTGACCTCGAACGCCAGCACGCCGCCTTCGAGGACGCTGGGATTGCTGATTGCAATGACCGCCGCATCGTCGTTGAGGATCGTGCCGGTGCCGGCGAGTGTGGCATTTTCGCCGGCAAACGTGACCGCCCGCCCGCCGGCTGCAAGGTTCGACAGGACGAGGCTGAGTGTCTCGTCCAGCTCGGCCTTGCCGTCGTCGGCCGTCTGCACGTAAACCGTCAGCGCATCGATCGAACCGGGCGCGAACAAGGTCGTGTTCGCCGGGGCCAGCGGCGTGTAGTCGTCGGCCGCGGCGGCCGTGCCGTCGGCCGTTTGCCGGTCGGCCGTAACGGCCGCGTCGACCGGGTTG
>CAYPWB010000377.1:3879-5920 GCA_964414315.1 uncultured Planctomycetaceae bacterium
TGTTGGTAGTCGCTGTCGGCAAGAGTCGCCGTGCCGTCCTGCGTTGCATAGGCGACGGAAACCACCTGGGAGCTTGGGTGGGAGAGGGTTACCGTGAACGTGAACTCGGTCGTCCCGGCGTGTCCCTCGTTTTGCGTTACGTTGTCGATGCTCAACTCCGGCAACACGGTGAGCGAGCGGGTGCCGAAGTTGATTTCTTCACTCGAAACGTTGCCCGACCCGTACAAGCTGAACTGCATGCTGCCGGGGCCCAGTTCGAAGGCGATTTCCCCTCCGGCGGCGGCCGTGTACTGCACGTAGCCCAGTCGGGCCCAATTCGGGCTGACCCCGAGCCCGCCGTCGAGCGTTCCGCCGCCGAAATCTTCAATTCGCCCCTGCGGTTCGTCGATCAGTCCGCTGGGGAACATTGTGTAGGTGCCACCGTGGTCCAGTGCCACAGCGTCGGCGACGGCGGTGGTGTAGCTGAGGTCGACGTAGCCGCCGGTTACGCCCACGCCGGCGTCGATATCCTGCACCCAGACTTCGAGGTAGAACGTGTCGCCGGGCGCGATTTCGGTAAGTGACGCGGGCAACGCGGCCGCGGCGTCGGAACCGCTCGGCGCGGCCAGCGCGGCCAGTTGCACGTCGATGAGCGGGGTCCACTGGAACTGCAGGGCGCCGGCCGCATTCAACCGAGTACCGGTGATGGTGACGTCCTGCATGGCAGCCACCGGGTCGGCGCCGCCCAGGATCGCGGCCTTGATCATGGCGGGCGTGGCGTCGGAGACGAATCCCTTCAGCAGGGCCGCCACACCGGCCACGTGGGGCGCGGCCATCGACGTGCCGCTCGCCGAAGCGTACGCTCCGCCCGGCGATGTGCTGAGGATGCCGGCGCCCGGCGCCCCCAGATGGACCGTGGTTGCCCCGTAGTTCGAAAAAGAGGCCTTCTGGTCGTTGCGATCGGTCGCGGCGACGGAAATGACGGCGTCGAGGTCGAAATTGGCCGGGTAGTTGGGCGTGGTGTCGTTGTCTTCGTTGTCGTTGCCGGCGGCGGCGATGAACAGTGCGCCGGCGTCGTAGCCGGCCGAAATGGCGTTGGCAAAAACCTGGGAATAGCTGCCGCCGCCGCCGTAGCTGTTGTTGGTGGCGGCAAGATTCACGCCGTAATCGCGGGCCATCATCGTGGAGTAGTTCACCGCCGCGATGGCATCGGACGACCAGCCGTCGCCGTTTTCGTCGAGAAACTTCAGGCCCATGATTTGGGCGGACCAGTTGACGCCGGTCACTCCGGCGCCGTTGTTGCCCATGGCGGCGACGGTTCCGGCCACGTGGGTGCCGTGCCAGTGGTCGTCGAACGGATCATTGGTATCGGCGACGAAGTTCCAGCCCAGCAGGTCGTCGACGTAGCCGTTGCCCGCCGTATCGACGCCGTCGGCCCAGGCGGAATCGTTCAGCAGGTCGTGCCCGTCGATGTACCCGTTGCCGTTGAGGTCGGTGACCAGTGCCGCATTGGACGCGTGATTCAGGTCGTCGAAGGTCACGAGCCCGTCGCCGGTCACGTCGGCCAGTTGCGAACTGAGGGCGATCGGGATTTCGGCCTGATTGACCCAGATGTTCCGGTACAAGTCGGGATGGGCGTAGTCGACGCCCGAGTCGATCACGCCGACCACCACCTCGCTGGCGCCGGTGGCCAGGTCCCAGGCCTCGGGGGCGTCGATGTCGGCATCGGCCGTGCCGCCCGACTGGCCCGTGTTGTGAAGCCCCCAAAGCTGGCCGAAACTCGAATCGTTGGGGAAGGTTTGCAGCGTGTGCATCCGGTAGTCGGGCTCGGCGTAACGTACGCCGGGCCGGGCGCGCCAGGCGGCGGCCGCCTGGGCCATGTCGGCCGCCGGGTGGTTGAGTTCGACCACGGCGAGGTTCCGTCCGGCAAGCGGTTCAATCCGCTGCACGCCCCAGCCGGCCGGCGCATCGACCGTTGCCGCCGCAAAACCCGCCTGTTCGGCGAACTCGACGATAAGGCGTCCCGGAAGATGCTCGGCCGCGAAATCGGGCGCCGGCGTCA
>CAYPWB010000378.1:0-5905 GCA_964414315.1 uncultured Planctomycetaceae bacterium
AGGCCGGCGCTCCGATCGAGATCGTCGAGTTCCGCGGCAGCCGCGTGTTCGTGCGACCCTGCTAAGCGGACGCGGGGAGACCGTCACAACGATCGCAATCGCTTCGACAGACCGCTCGTGCTTGGCGACAGCTAAAAACTAGCCCGGATTATTCGTGTAGGGTGGGCCAAGGTCGCGTAAGTCCTTGGTGGGACTGCGCAAGCCAGACACGGGTGATTCATGCACCGTGCGCACGAAGCACGTCCGCCCCAGCGACCGAAGTCCCACCAAGCCCATGGCTTGCTTGTCACCACCCTACTTCTCGTGAATAATCCCGGCTAGGGGGCCACTGGCATGCTGTCCGTGCTCTCGTTCGCATGGCACCAGCAATGGCACTGACGAAACGCCAGTGGCACACACCCGAAAATCAAACGGTCACAAACCGCTAGCCTGCCAGCCGGGTAATACGGTTGACCGGCTCCAGTACGCTGGGCTGCTCGGCGCGGTAACGGTACTGCATCAGGTAGGCGTCTTCCGGAGTGTCTTCGTAGTAGCTGCGCAGGACGGAAACGGCGCGGAACCCGTTCTCGCGGAAGAACAGTTGCGCGGCCAGGTTCGTCTCGCGCACTTCGAGGATAATTCGGTTCCGCCGCTGGTTCGACAGCTTCGCAATGAGCTTGGCGACCATCTGGCTCCCGACGCCTCGCCGGTAGTAGTCAGCGGCGACGGCGAAATTGAGCACGTGGATGCGGGTCTTGTGGAGTTCATAAATCATGAACCCCACGACGCGGTCCTCGTGCTCGGCCACCATGCCGATGCAGTTGCGCTGCCTCAGGCAGCGGATGAAGTCCTCTTCGAGCCAGGGAAACTCGAAGCTTTGCGATTCGACATCGAGGACTTCAGGCATGTCCCGCCGGATCATCCAGCGGATGTGGACGCGGACCTCTTGCTTCTGATCCGATTGCATTTCGGCCTCCTTCCGTGTCGGCCCGTCGCGATTGCGGGTGAATTGCGACCCATGCGCTCGGCCTTCAACGCCGGGGCCGAGCGCCCGCCGGCCCGCCGGTATCACGCGAAGCCACCTTGCTTCTTTCCGGCCGGTCGCCGATGACGCTACATTACCATACGTTCGGCGATCCTCCAATACGAACTTCGCGGAACGGGCGGCGAAAAACCGGACTCCTGCACCCCGGCCCGCAACCCCTCGTTGTTGCACAAGTCGGGGCCCACGTCCTTCACCCACCCCTGCGGGGGAGATCAAGCGTGGTAACGGCCGGGTGGAAACGAGGCAATTCGGTTCGACCCCCCGGCCCGTCTGGATGCGGAGTGCCTGTACTGCTGACCGCAAACATCGTGAACTTCTTCACACAGTCGTGGCCTTGGCTTCGAGCGGAAGCTCGCATTGGTTGGCGGCCCTGCCGCCCTGTCCGCTTGCCTGAACTGTGTAACCCTTCGGCAGTCGCTTGCTGAGCGAGGAAGCCAGCGAAGTGCTTCTTCGCAGCGTCCTCAGAAGTCGTACCAGAGGCCCACGCCGATATGCTCCTCGAAGGAGCGGAAGAACTGATACTGGTCGCTCATGCCGTTGAAGTAGTGGGCGCCGAGCCGGAACAGGTTGCCCGTCTGGCCGCGCCACTGCCAGCCGACCTGCGCGGTGAAGTTGCCGCCGAAGTCGACCTCCTGGCGCAGCCGGCCGTTGACGGCCAGAAAGGGTGCACCGCGGAACCCGGTGGGCTCCATGGGGCTGAAATCGACACCGAACTGGAACTCCCACGGCTCGCTGCCCCCGTCGACCCATGGCGCGTAGCCGGCCTCGACGTACAGCCGCCAGTCAGGGTTCGGCCGCAGCGCAACGCCCAGCACCAGGGCATCGCGAACGAAATTCAGCCGGTCGGCGTCCGGGAATCGCTGCAGATACTCGTCGCCGATGTGAGAACACAGGTGATAGTAGCTGAACTTCCATTCCCAGGGTCCCCGACGGAACGTCAGCGGGAAGCCGAAGCGGAAGTCGACGGAGACCAGATCGCGGTCGTCGTCGAGGTCGAGGCGCGGGAATGCGGCGCCTTCGAAATCCAACTGCCAACCTTCCGGCCAGGCGGGATCGGTCGTGCCGTAGCGAATCAGGCCGACGCGGCCGCCCAGCGCCGAATCCCACAGCCAACCCAGGTTGCGGTCGTGGAACCACTGGGAGCCCATCCGTGGCTCGCGCCCTCCGGCCAAGTACGATTTGTAGATGATCCCGTCGGGCACGACCTGCCAGGTCCAGAAGGGGCTGGCGGGGTAGTTGCCGCTTGGGGCGACGAACGCGGGTTGGGAGGCAGACGCAGTGGCCTCGGGCGAGAACGCAGCGGAGCCGGCGGCAGTCGAGTCGTCCCACGGCGGCATATCGTGCAACGTCCCGAATGCAGAATCGCCGTTTCTCGCCCCATACACCATCCCTGACGGCGCTACGTTGAGATCGGGGGACGGCAGCGGCATGGCTCCGGAGGGTGGCGAAACTTGGGCCGGCGTGTACGCCGGCATGGCTTGAACTTGTGCCCGGACCACAACGGGACTGAAGGCCGTTACCATGCCTGCGAACGCCAGGAGGCTCAAAGCGTGTCGGCGCATACCAAATCTCCCACGACGAGAACCTGCGGAAACACGAAAAGGGTCGCCGATTGTAGCGTCTCCCGCCGCTTCGGTGCAAGCCGGGTTTCGCCGGCCGCAAGCTTCCCTAAACTGCTTCCCGGCAAGCACTTAGGACGCCGTTGAAGCGCACATTTCCCATTTGCTGGTCGATGCAGGACGCGTCCCATGGCAAGTTGGGCACATGGCGGGACGGACGAAACGGAAGCCTACCACTCTAACCTATGTGGCCTTTCTGTTGCCCTATGCCCCGCAGCGGGCACAACCCGCCGTACGAGCCGGACAGCCCCGCCCACCCCGGCAGCAATCGTGCCGAACAGAACAGGATTACGACGGTCCAGTTCACGAATCGGCCGGTTTCCGCTCGGCTCGCGGAACCTGTCGGCTAGCCACGGTCGTGCTCGACGTTCGGTCACTTGCGTCCGGAGGGCTTCCCCGGAAGCTGCGAGCGGCGGCGGAGCAGGTGGTGGTAGTGCTGCGCGAACCGGTGGGCCTCGTCGCGCACGTATTGCAGCAGCCGCAAGGCATAGCTGTGGCGGCCCAGCCGGAGCGGTTCATCTTCGTCGGGCCGGAAGACGAGTTCCTCGCGCTTGGCCAGCGAGATGACCGTGGGCATGGCCGTCCCCAGGGTGCTTAGCGCGGCCAGCGCCGCATTAAGCTGCCCGCGCCCTCCGTCGATCAGCAGCAGATCGGGCATGGGCTCGTTCTCGCGGTCGCGATGCTCGAAGCGGCGGAAGACGGCCTCGCGAATGCTGGCCGTGTCGTCGGGCCCGGCCACGCCGCGGATGCGCAGCCGCCGGTAACCTGGCTTGAACGGCAGCCCGTCGATGAACTGCACCACGCCGGCCACCGTGTCGGTGCCGCCGGTGTGGGCGATGTCGACACCTTCGACAACTCGCGGTCGCTCGGGCAGGTGCAGCACCTTTCTGAGCCCGGCCAGCCCCCGCTTCGGGTCGATCGGGAACACCTCCGGCTGCACGTGGGTTTCCAACGCGCCCCGGTCGTCGAGCGTTTCGAGCATGGCGATTTCATCACGCAACCGGGCGGCGTCTTCAAAGCGAAGTTCCTTCGACGCCGCGGCCATCTCGTCGCGCAGTTCCTTCAGCACCGCCTGCCGCTTGCCGTCCAGGAACCGCATCAGCCGGCGAATGTCCTTCCGGTAATCCTCCCGCGAGATGCGCAGGTTGCACGGGGCCGTGCACTGCCGAATCGACGCCAGCAGGCAAGGGCGGAACCATCGCCAGCGGGGGTCGGCCTCGTCGATGTCGAGCATGCACGTGCGGAACTTGAAAATGCGCTGGAGCACCTGAATGGCGCCCCGCAACGCCCGCGGATTGGTGAACGGCCCGTACAGCTTCGTACCTCGGGCCTTGGGTTCGCGGGTGAAGGCCACGCGGGGGAAGGGCTCGCGAGTAGTGATTTCGAGGTAGGGGAACGACTTGCCGTCGCGGAGGTCCTTGTTGAACTTCGGCTGGATGTCCTTGATGAGCCGGGCCTCGACGAGCAGGGCGTCGATTTCCGTTTCGGTTTCGAGGCACTCGATGTCGCGGATTTCGCGCACGAGTGTGGCCGTGCGGGGGTCCTCGGCCGCCGCCTTGAGAAAATAGCTGCCCGCCCGGCTGCGAAGGTTCTTCGCCTTCCCCACGTAGATGACTCGGCCGGCATTGTCCTTCATCAGGTACACGCCGGGCGATTGCGGAAAACTGCGAACCTTCTGCGCAGCCTGCGAGTTGTCGGTTGGTTCGGAGGGTTCAGTCATAGGGAGAAAATACGCGGGTCCGTCTATTGGAATTGTACCCGATCCTGGGCTGGGCAGGTAATGTTGGGTCGTTGGGGCGAAGCACGCGGAGGACTCGCAGTACCCGGAAGACTCTTCCTGCAACTCTTTTCTGTCGGCTTCAGCCGACTCCTGTTTGCCACCAGTTTCAACTGGGGGTAGACAGCCTGTGGTCCTTCAGGAGCAGCCGAAGCGATGGGTCGAGAAGCCCGGCTGAAGCCGGCTCAAGAGAAGAGTGGTTGCCTGCCCGGCTGCCACCAGTTAAAACTGGTGGCAAACGAGGGGTCGGTTGAAGCCGACCGATGTATGCCGCGGTTTGAAGTGGGGTGTACCGCAAATTTCCCGGACTCTTACGTTTCCAGGTGCAGAGTTGACCGACGCGTGGGTGAAGTAAGGATGCTGAGACATCCGGAACCATCCACCCCACGCCTTTCGTTACTGACGGCGGATCCCTTCAGTAGTGTATCCAACAGGTGGTTTATGCAAGTTGAACTGGTCCTCGACGCGAAGGCCGTGCTGGGCGAAGGGCCTTTGTGGCATGCGCCCTCGCAGCGGCTCTACTGGGTCGATATCGAAAGCCATGAAGTCCACGTGTTCGATCCGGCCACCGGCAACGACCGGGCGATCGACGTCGGGCAGAAGGTAAGCACGGTTGTCGTCCGGCGCTCCGGCGGGCTGGTGCTGGCCTTGCACCACGGCTTCGCGACGCTCAACCTCGATACAGAGCAGGTCTCCATGCTGAGCGACCCGGAGGCCGATCTGTCCGAAAACCGCTTCAACGACGGCAAGTGCGATCCGGCGGGCCGATTCTGGGCGGGTACCATGAGCCTGACCCGAAAGCCGGGCACGGCCAACCTGTGGCGCCTCGACCCCGATCTGACCGTCCACCACGTGCTCGGCGGGGTGACGACCTCGAACGGGCTGGTGTGGAGCCTCGACCACCGCACCATGTATTACATCGACACGCCTACCCGCGAGGTGGCCGCGTTCGATTACGACGCCGAAACGGGCTGCATTGCCAATCGCCGGGTTGTCATCGCCTTTCCCGAGGGCGCCGGAAGCCCCGACGGCATGGCCATCGACGCTCGCGGCATGCTGTGGATTGCCCACTTCCGCGGCGGACGGGTAAGCTGCTGGGACCCGGCCGTCGGTGCGATGCTCCAGGCCGTCGACCTGCCGGTCAGGAAGGTCAGCGCCTGCGCGTTCGGCGGCCCGAACCTCGACGAGCTGTACGTTACCACCGCCCGGGTTGAACTGACCGACGAGGAACTCCAAGATCAACCCCACGCCGGAAGCCTGTTCCGCGTGCGGCCCGGTGTGGCGGGGGTCGAGTCGTTTGAGTTCGCCGGGTAGAATCCATCAACCGCAGGGGTGCAGCAGTTGGAGTTCACGCTTTAGCGTGTAAACAAGGCATGAGCCAATTCCGGCACGCTAAGGATCGCCGAACGAATAGCTTCCGGTTTCAGTAGCTTCACCCTCCCGCGCAGCGGGAGGGTCGGACGCGGTAGCGGCCGGGGAGGGCAG
>CAYPWB010000379.1:0-5890 GCA_964414315.1 uncultured Planctomycetaceae bacterium
AACCATTCCTTCCTTCCCGCCCAATCCGCAGCCACCCAGTATACGTGCTGCCGGCGGCGCTTCACAAGGAGCGATGCTCGCGCGAAGCGGCATAGCCACTTCCGGGGGGTGTTAACAGCGGCTGCTGCAAGTCATAGCCTCAACGTGGCTGTTATTGCGGCCGGGGATCCTACGAAGGGGGGGCTTTCGATGCGAAAGGCTGAGCTTGCAGACCACCACAACCAATACCTTGCCAAAGAGGCCCATATTCGCGATATGGTGCAGCAATGCGACTTCCCAAGGGCATTTGCCGCTTGCGGCGACTCGTTTGCCCACGTTGTTCCAGCCATGAAGTATCGGAGGCAGGCAGGAATTACGCCGGAAGTGCCGGAATTCTTGTGCTTCAGCGTCATTTGCAGGTATGGTCCTCCGCTCTTTGAACATGGCGTCTTGAAGTCCCTAAACGAGTTCATTGGCGGCACTCGGCAGCTTGCACGCCATGAGAACGAGTACCGGTCGGCTAGTGAGACGGCATTGGAACACGAGGAGTTGGCCCGAACATTCTGGAATCACCTCGAGTACCGGCCGGGTCTAACGCGCCGTGAACTTAGCGAGCGATTCAACGTTCCGGAACGTACTGTGGCCGAGATAATCGACGTATGGAAGGAAGTGGGGCTGGTCTGTTGTGGAACTCATGGCAAGGATCCGCAGTTGTTCCTGGGCACTCGCCTGGACGTTGACATTGTGGGAGTATGTCAGCACTGCGGCACCAAAGGCAGAGGCCGCAAAGAATTGTTTTTGCAACGCATCAAGTGCGGGAAGTGTACGGTTGTTGACTACTACCATATTTTGTTCGACGAGGCCCGATGACGGCCTGCATTAAGGGAGGATATCATGGTGTACTTCGTCGTGTTTCTGGCAGGTGCGTTAGCAGCAGCATCGGCACTGGGCATTTGGTACTACGCCGAAATCAGGCTCCTTACAAAACAGAAACGTGAACTGAAGGACCTCGCCCAACGACTCAGCGAGGAGGCACGGAGCCATCACCAATACGCAGCCGAATTAGAGAACACAAGATGTCAGCTCAATGACTCTATCGGGGCGTTCGAGGCTAGGAAGGTCCAATATGACGATCTGCGGCAGGAAAACGATGGTTTGAAACAAGACTTGTTCAACTTGTCGGTGCAGTTACGTAAGATGGAGCGAGACCATGCTGCATTGCAGCGAAGTCAAGAGGAAATTGACCAGAAGACAAATGAAGTCGCCAGCCGCTACCTCAAGGAAAACGTGTCTTGGATCGCCAGCAAGCTGACGGCTAACAATTTCGCGAGTTCGAAACAACGTCTGATCAACGTCATCGAGGCATGCCGAGGAATTGGCTTCGACGTTCCGAATGAGCGGGAGGAAGAGCTTGTCGACGATTTGAAGAACAGATTCGAGGAGCTTGTAAGGGCACAGTTCGCCAGGGAGGAGCAGGCACGCATTCGTGCTCAAATTCGTGAGGAGGAGCGATTGGCTCGGGAGATCGACAAGCAGGTTCAGGACGCCGAACGCGAGAAAGCAGCAATCCAGGCAGCCTTGGAAAAGACCTTGGCCCAGGTCCAGGACGAGCATAGTGTTGAGGTCGAAGCTCTGCGGGCTAAGTTGGCAGAAGCCGAAGAGCGGGCTGAGCGCGCAAAGTCGATGGCACAGTTGACCAAGGCCGGCCACGTATACGTGATCTCGAATATCGGTTCCTTCGGCGAAGGCGTGTACAAGGTCGGGATGACAAGGAGACTGGAGCCGTTGGATCGTGTCCGGGAACTCGGCGATGCCTCGGTCCCGTTCGCCTTTGATGTCCACATGATGATCTCATGCGACGATGCGCCGTCACTGGAAAACGCCATTCACCGAGAACTCCACAAACAGCGACTCAACAAGGTCAACTTTCGGAAGGAGTTTTTTCGCGCCGATTTGGACTCCATCCGAAAGATCGTCGAAGCCAACCACGGCGTGGTAGACTACGTAGCGGAGCCTGAGGCGTTCGAGTATCGCGAAAGCTTGAGCATGAAAGAAGATGATTATGAGTTCATCGAACGCACTTTGGAGCCATTCATGAGCGACGGAAGCTCCGCGAGTGAAGACTGACTGTCCCTGGGCTCCCCTTACGGGAGTTCCTCACCACAATGCGGGCACCGCTGACGGGGGCCCTTGGACTTCTGGATCGCCTTGTGCGCGCCGGTCGCGAGGACAGCATCCGACCTGAAGTTCTTGGCAAAAACACGGGCCTCACGGCCCCCGCTCGCCTGTCGGTTTGCACCGTTCGTGGTACTGTTCGGGTGCGCTCCCCGCAGTTCCGGGCGTTGACACGGCCTGCGCAAACCGACTACACTGGCGGGACCGCTGAACTACCTGCGAAACGCCCCGAACCGGCCCAAACGGCATTCAATTCCAAGGAGTCCCCACCATGTCACTCAGTCGTCGTCGGTTTTTAGCGCAGTCGGCCGTTGCGGTTGCGGCGGTGTCGGGAGGATCGCGCGCGGCGGAGTCGAAGAACGATCGGCCGCGGGTCGGATGCGTGGGCGTGGGAGGGCGGGGGAGCGGCATTTCGCGGCAGGCGGCGCAGTTCGGCGATATCGTGGCCGTGTGCGACGCCGACCTCAACCGCGCCGAAGCCGCCAAGGCCGGCTTCGCGCCCGACGCCGCCGTATACCAGGACTACCGCCGGTTGCTCGATCGCAACGACGTCGACGTCATCATCAACGGCACGCCCGACCACTGGCACACGGCCGTCAACGTGGCCGCTTGCCGGGCGGGCAAGGACGTGTACACCGAGAAACCGGTCACGCTTACCATCGACGAGGGCAAGGTCCTCCGCCGCGTGGTCGAGGAAACCGGCCGCGTCGTGCAGGTGGGTAACCAGCAGCGGAGCGAGCGGCAGTTCCAAACCGCCGTCGAACTGGTGCGCAACGGACGCATCGGGCCGCTGCGGCAGGTGTGGGTCGCCTTGCCGTACTACTCGGCCGCCGGCGGGCCGTTCGCCCCCAAACCCGTGCCCGACGGGCTCGACTGGGACCTGTACCAGGGCCAGGCGCCCGAACACGAGTACACGCCCACGCGCACGCACTTCAACTTCCGCTGGTGGTACGAGTACGCCGGGGGAATCGCCACCGACTGGGGCAACCACCACGTCGACATCGCGCAGTGGGGCATGGGACGGGATGAAACAGGCCCGGAATCGGTCGACGCCCGCGCGCTGTTCCCCAACCCCGAGGGGCCGGATTACTACAACACGGCCGACCGGTTCTTCGCCCGCATCGGATATCCCGGCGGGGTGGAACTGCTGTTCTTCGTCGCGCCGAACGACGTGATGCGAGGCGGTCCGCCCGTCGGGCAGGAGGCCATCGACCGGCTCTTCGGCAACGACGTGCCGGAGGAGATCCGTTCGTTCGCACGCAACGGCATCATGTTCGTCGGCGAGAAGGGGCGGGTTTTCGTCAACCGGGGCGGCGTGTACGGCAAACCGGCCGAGGAATTGGCGGAGAACCCGCTGCCGCCCGACGCTTGGCGCGTGCGGCCGAGCGCGAACCACATGGGCAACTTCTTCGAATGCGTCAAGACGCGCGAGGAGCCCGTCTCGTCGGTGCGGCTCCAGCACCGCACCATCACCGTTTGCCACCTGACGAACATCTCGCTCCGCCTCGGCCGTCCGATTCGCTGGAACCCGGAAACCGAGCAGATCGTCGGCGACGCCGAGGCCGACGGCTGGCTGCGGCGCGAGCAGCGCAAGCCGTATGTTGTGGAGGCGTAAGCGGAAAGTTGACAAGCCGGGTTCCGCGTGTTTACACTAAGGTCGTCTGCGGGAAGTGGGACGGTCCCTGCGTAACCGTTTACGGGAGGCGGCGCGGGCTGTTTTCTCCGCTGTATGCGAGGGGGACAGTCCCATTTTCGCGGCCCTTGCGGCTGGACGATTGGGTAAATCGCCCTTTGTGCCGCGAAAATCGGGACAGTCCCCTGTGAACGGTTACCTGGCATTCACACGTTCTTTTGGGAGCACGATGATGGCAAGCAAGAGCATTCTGGCGGCGGCGGTGGTTTTGGGGTTGGCGGGCGCGGCGGCGGCCGCCGAGCAGGACACGCGCGTGTTCGAAATGCGGACGTACTACTCGCCCCCGGGCCGGCTGGACGACCTGCACGCGCGGTTCCGCGACCACACCCTCGAACTGTTCGAGAAGCACGGTCTGAAGAGCATCGGCTACTGGACCCCCATCGAGAATACCGAGAACAAGTTGGTTTATGTGTTGGTCTTTCCTGATCGCGAGGCCCGCGAAAAGGCCTGGAAGGCGTTCTTCGCCGA
Source organism: uncultured Planctomycetaceae bacterium (assembly GCA_964414315.1). GTDB lineage: Bacteria > Planctomycetota > Planctomycetia > Pirellulales > Thermoguttaceae > PWXP01. The sequence goes on from CAYPWB010000379.1 coordinate 4,316, forward strand.
CCCGGTGTGGCAGGAGGCGAAGAAGCGCACCGAGGCCGACGGGCCGCTTGTGAGCAAGGTCGAATCGGTCCTGCTCGGCGCGACCGACTACTCGCCGATCGTGGAACCGGAGGTCGTGGGCGACCGGGTATTCGAGTTGCGCACGTACCTTGCCTCGCCGGGCAACCTGGGGAACCTCAACGCGCGGTTCCGCAACCACACGGTCGAGCTGTTCAAGAAGCACGGCATTACGAACGTGGTGTACTGGTGCCCGCTGGAGGGCCAGCCCGGCGCCGGCGAGAAGCTCATCTACTTGATCGCACACAAGAGCGTCGACGCGGCGAAGGCCTCGTTCGACGCGTTCCGAGCCGATCCCGCGTGGATCGCCGCCCGCGCCGCCTCCGAGGAAGAAGCCGGCGGTTCCCTGACGGCCCCCGGCGGCGTTCGTTCGGAGTTCCTCAAGGCGACGGATTATTCGCCGCTTAGATAACACGACTGTGCACGCACCGTTCGACGCTTCACCGTGTATAAGGCGCCGCAGTGGCCAAATCCGGCACAATTTGATAGTGCTTTGCGTTGAACGTGTACAGGGTGGCGGAAAGCCCGACGGCACATGCAGCGATCAACGCGTCGAGCAGTCCCAAACCACGCGATCGATGATACGCCGCGAAATCAGACAATGCGCGGTTACAGTCCACTTTCGTGGGCCAGACAATCTGCAACGGAGCTACCAGTTTCAACGACTGGCGTGTCTCGTGCGCATTTCTGGCATCTTGCAGCAACTCCATCGCTACAAAACCGGGTACGGCGGGCAACTCGGTGAGCCCGGCAAACCAAGCCAATGCGGGAGGATGTCCCCCGTTGGCTGTCGATGAGAATATCGGTATCCACCAAATCCATAGACTACGGCTGCTCTCTCAGTTCGGCTCTCTGGCGCAGTGTGCGCGCGTGGTCTTGGCTGTCGGCGATGTCGGCCCGGCTGCCAACCAGACCTTCGCTTTGCCAATACGATACCAGCTCGGCGCCGTTACACGGCATGGGCACGAGTGGCCGCCCAGCCAACAGCAACCGCTCGACGTATTCCGGCAATGCAAGGCCCATCCGCGACGCTTCGGCGCTAAGTTCCGTTTCGAGTTCGGGAGGCAAGTTCAGCATCAAGCTCATGCAAGTGGTTCTCCAATAATAACCAAGAATACCACATATCGCCGGTTCTGACAAACCCCTGAGACCGGTCGCTGATGGCCCCTTGAGTGCGCAACACCCGCTCTTGCCCCACCTCCACGTACGCATTGCCTTCCAACCCGGAGGCCAGCTCGCGGGCGGTGATGCGCCAGAGGCCGGGCGTGTCGTTGGCGGCAAGATCGGCGGTGATTTCGAGCTTCCCGTCCTTCGCGCCGTAGAACCCGCTCCACTCGGCCGGTCGTCCGTGCGGGTCGAGCAGGTCGATGCGCACCGGAACGACGGCGTCGAGCGGACGGCCGTCGGCATCGACTACCGCTACTTCAATGCGGATGCTCTCGCCCGGCTTTGCCTGCTCGGGCGCGGCGATACGCACGCCCTCGATCGGCCGGTCGGTGACCATGAGCAGGTGCCCGT
>CAYPWB010000380.1:0-5806 GCA_964414315.1 uncultured Planctomycetaceae bacterium
ACACCTCGGGCTGTTCGGGTATGAGCCGGTGAAGTACCTGATCGGCCGCGGGGCGCTGGAGGCGACCGGCGTCGGGTTCAAGCTCGAAGCGAACGACGTGGCCATCCGCTGCAACTTCTGCACGCTCGACGCGCAGGGCAACATCGCCGACCGCCGCGCCGGCCGCATTCCCACCGACCAGAGCGCCCCGCTGGCCCGAAAACTCCGCGAAGTGAAAATCCCCGGCGTCGAGGTATTCGTCGAGCCGGTCCAGGAGCACCGGTTCGTGGTCGTCTTCCGCGGCGAGGGGCTTGGCGACCGCGTGGCCGATACCGATCCGCAGAAGACCGGCGTGCCGCCGCTCGCGCCGAAGGCCTCCGACCCGGAAAGTCAGAAGACCGCCGAAGTGGCCGAGAAGTTCGTGGCCCAGGCAATGAAACTTTTGTCCGACCAACCTAAGGCGAACGGTTTGACCATGCGCGGCTTCTCAAAGAAGCCCGGCCTGGCCACGTACGAGGAAACGTACGGCCTCCGGGCGGCCGCGATTGCCGTGTACCCGATGTACAAGGGCCTCGCCCAGCTTGTGGGCATGGACGTGGTGGGCGAGGCGAAGTCGCTCGACGAGGAGATCGACGTGCTGGAAAAGGTTTGGGACGATTACGACTTCTTCTTCGTGCACTTCAAGTACACCGACAGCCGCGGTGAGGACGGCAACTTCGACGCCAAGGTGAAGGCCACCGAGGACTTCGACCGCATCGTACCCCGCGTCGAGGCCCTGGGGCCCGCCGTGCTGGCCGTCACCGGCGACCACAGCACGCCGGCCAAGCTGGCAAGCCATAGCTGGCACGCCGTGCCCGCGCTCATCGCCTCGGACACCTGCCGGTTCGACCACTGTCAGGCGTTCAGCGAGCGGGAAGCCCGATGCGGCGAACTCGGCCAGTTCGAAGCCATCTACCTCATGCCCCTGCTGCTCGCCCACGCCGGCCGGCTCGAGAAGTTTGGGGCATAGCGGCGACAGTTGCGTAAGTCGCGATTCCGTGGGCAAGCGGGGGCCTGACAGCGCGTGCTCGCCATGGTGTGTGCGACGGGGTCCTTTTTGCAATTCCCTATCCTACTTCGCCCCGTGCGCAGCCGGCGCATCCCCTGCCGCGTCGGCCGGTTGCTGCTCGCTCCGTATTTGCTTGAGTTCGTACTCAGGCCACATGCCAACGCGGCGGATCAGTGGTGCCGCCTTGGGTCCGGTGGCGAAAGCCACGAACCGCCGCACGGCTTCCGATGCGTCGGGCGAAACGTAGAAAACGAGCCTATCCTGGATCGGATACGAGCCGTCGGCGATGGATTCAGGCGTCGGCACCACGGCCTCCGATTCCAGGTCCTTGGCAACGCCGAGAATTCGCGCTCGAACATCGAGCCGTTCGTCAGGGCAGAACGGGCCGAAGGCGATGCCGTCGGGTTCCTTGGCGACCGCCCCCGTGGCCGCGTGGATGTCCATCTCGGTCACTGGGACTCGGGCCTGCGGTGGAACAAGTACCGCGCACGGAAGTTGGTGGACTGCTTCGAATACCTTCTTCTGAAAGATGTAGGTCGTGTTCGACCATAAGTGTGGCACAAACACCTTGATCCACCGGCCGTCCAGGCTCCCCTCCCATGTCTGGTCCGGAGGCCCTTCCAGGAAGACGCGAATCAACTCCCTGAGCGTCATCTCACGTACGCTGTTGCCTTCATGGACGACGACGCAAAGGACGATCCTTGCGACGGGAATCGATTCGTACTGCGCAGCTTCCTTTCGCTGCTTGTCGGGAAGCAGCGATTCTTGAACGATGGCGAACTCGATCTTCCCACTGGCCATGTGCTCCAGCAATTGATCGGTCTCTTCGGGCTCGAAGTCGAAATGGCCAAACCGCTGCGCACCTTCCCACGTATGGCCCAAGCGGTCCATCAGACTGCTCGCGATCCAACTGCCGTGAAAACGAATCGCCGGCGGCAGGGGGCCGGCGTACTCCGCATCGTCGTCCGTCGGGGCCGAGGGCGGGGCGGCAGGTGTGGCGTCGGAATCGGCAAGTTGCGTCTTCCTGTCGCGCGCTTCGATGGCTCGTTCCACCTGCGCAAGGTCGGCTCGAACCCCTCGGAGTCCCCGTGAGGTCGGATATTCATACAAGAACTCTTCGAACGCCCGTTTGGCGTCTTCGAGGCGACCCATTGCCTGGTAAGTGGCGCCGATGAACCAGACGCTGCTCTGGGCCTCCGGGCTGTCCGGGTAAGTTCGAATGACTTCCCGCCAGCCGGCGATGGCGCCCTCATGGTCCTGCTTCTTGTTCCAAAGAATGTTGGCGGCCTGAAATTTCGCCTGAGCCCCCCAAGGCGCGCCGGGTGCAAGGCGACTGGACTGGACGAATTCACCGTACGCCAGATCGACATTCCTTGGCGATTGCGCAACGCGGAAGTAGTTCCTCCCCCGACGAAAGTGCGCATACGAACGCTGCTCCGCCGTCATGCCTTCGATCGCATCTTCGTGGAGTAGTCGGTTGCACAGTTCGAGAGACTTCTCATGGTTGCCGCTGCGGCAGTATGTGTCGGCAAACAGGAGGATGAGCCCAACTTCGGACGCCCCCTGGCGAACCATCGCCGGCGTGAACGGCTTGTTCGCCCGCGCGGAGGCAATGAGGCTCTTGACGCCCCAGTGGGCGCCGTACATCGGATCCTGGAAAAAAGTGCCCGGCTCCAGCGACTTGGCCTTCTCGAAGAAACCCGCCGCCTCCGACGGCCGGTCCAGCAGCGACTCTACCAGACCTGCACGAAGGTAGATGGCACGACCGATTTCGCGGTGCGAAGGGAGAGGCGAGCTTTCTCCATCATCGGCCGGCGCGGGAGGGGCGTCCAGAGTGGTCTCATACCAGGCCATCGCGGCGGCGACCTGCGCAGCCGCGCCGGGAAGGTCGTACCGGCGTTCGAGTTTCACGTCGATCAGCCACACGTACCCGGCTCCGGTCCATGCGCTGCGGGGATGCTCGGCCACAAGCTCCTCGAAGCTCGCAATCGCTTTCTCGAGCTGTTGAGCCTCGGTGAATCGGATACCGTCCTGGTACAACTCTTTCGCCCCGCGCGGCTCTGCCTTCGGGCTTGTCTCATCGGCGGCAACGCCAGTCGCGTGCGCCACGGCCGCAAGCAGCAGCACCGGGGCGACGATCCGGCCGATGCTATGCGGCCGCACCCGAGCTTCCTTTGTATCCATTCTTCGGCCCCCTTGGGGAACGGACCAATTCGGGCAAATTGCCTTCCGCCACTCGCCCAAACAGTTCGCAGGCCCGCGACCGGAATATTCCCCGGTGGCCTTACCCCATCGCCGTCAGCAGGGTGTCGACGTATTCGGCGATGTCGCGCAGCACCTGCTCGCGGGGCTTGTGGGCGGCTTCGGCGATGCGGCGGACGATGGCCGAGCCGACGATTAGCCCGTCGGCCACTGGGGCCAGTGCCTGCACGTGCTCCGGCCGGCTGATGCCGAACCCGATGCACACCGGCAGCGGCGTCTGCTCGCGCAGCCAGGCGACGTTCTCGGCGATTTCGGGCGGCAGTTCGGTCCGCTCGCCCGTGATGCCCGCCACCGAAACGTAATAGATGAATCCCGTGGTCTGTTCGGCAATCCGCAGCGCGCGGTCGCGGGGCGTGTTCGGCGTGATGAGTTGGATGAGGCTGAGGTCCTCGCGGCGGCAGGCCTCGGCCAGGGCCTGCGCTTCGTCGGCGGGCAGGTCGGGCACAATCGCGCCGGCGATGCCAGCCGCCTTCGCCTCGGCAACGTATCGCTCCGGCCCGTGGCGGTACACGATTGCGTAGCTGACCATCGTGACGACCGGCGCGGGCAGTTCCGGGGTCAGACGCTCGAGCGTGCCGAGAATTTCGTGCAGCTTGATTCCCCGCCCCAGCGCTCGCGTGTACGACGCTTGGATCACCGGTCCGTCGGCGATGGGGTCGCTGTACGGGATACCCAACTCGCACATGCTGCTGCCGCGCTCGACCAGCGTGCGCAGTACGTCGGCCGTGAAATCGAGGTCGGGATCGCCCGCGGTAATGAAGGGCATGAACGCCTTGCGGCCGGCGGCGCGCAGTTCCGTGAAAAGCTGGTCGATGGCAGACATGATGCGGAAGGTGGGTGAAAGGGCGGACTGGATCAACGATGTTGGAGTTCACGCTTTAGCGTATCTTCGTTGGCGTTCACGCTTCAGCGTGCCGGTTACTACCCATTCTTGCTTGGCACGCTAAAGCGTGAACTCCAACATTTCTGGTTCGTACGCTACAGCGTGAACTCCAACAGCCGTGGAAAATGGCTAGGCTTCTTCGCCGCGCAGCCGGGCGATCTCTGCGGCGTCTTTGTCGCCCCGACCGGAAAGATTCACCACGACCACCTGCTCCGCCGGGAGCTTCGCCGCCAGTTCCATCGCCTTCGCCACCGCGTGCGAGCTTTCCAGGGCCGGCAGGATGCCCTCGCTGCGGGCGAGTTGATCGAACGCCGCCAGTACCTCGGCATCGGTGGCCTGGGTGTATTCGACCCGGCCGATATCTTTCCAGTAGCTGTGCTCGGGGCCGGTGCCGGGATAGTCGAGCCCGGCCGAAATGCTGTGTACGTCGGCCGTCTGCCCGTCGTCGTCCTGCATCACGTAGCTGAAGCTGCCGTGCAGCACGCCGGGCGAACCGAAGCACAGCGGCGCGGCGTGGTCGCCGGGGGCGCCGGAACGGCCGCCGGCCTCCACGCCCAGCAGCTTCACCGCGGCATCGTCGAGGAATGGGTAGAAGATGCCGGCCGCGTTGCTGCCGCCGCCCACGCAGGCGACGACCACGTCGGGCAGCCGGCCGAGCTGGTCGAGGCACTGCCGCCGGGCCTCGCGGCCGATGACCGCCTGGAAATCGCGAACGATTTGCGGGAATGGGTGCGGCCCGACGACCGACCCAAGGCAGTAGTGCGTCGTAACGACCGACGCCATCCAGTCGCGCATCGCCTCGTTGATGGCGTCGCGCAGCGTGCGCGAGCCGCTCGTGACGGGCCGGACCTCGGCCCCGAGCAACTCCATGCTGAACACGTTGGGCCGCTGGCGGCGGATGTCCTCTTCGCCCATGTACACAATGCATTCCAGTCCGAACCGGGCACAGGCCGTGGCGGTGGCCACTCCGTGCTGGCCGGCGCCGGTCTCGGCGATGACCCGGTGCTTACCCATCCGGCGGGTGAGCAACGCCTGCCCGAGGGTGTTGTTGATCTTGTGGGCCCCGGTGTGGTTGAGGTCCTCGCGTTTGAGGTAAATGCGGGCCCCTCCGCACAGTTCCGACAGCCGCTCGGCGTAATACAGCGGCGAGGGACGGCCCACGTAATGCTTCAGCAGGCTGTCTAGTTCGACCTGGAAGGACGGGTCGGTGCACGCCTTGGCGTACTGCTCGGCCAGTTCATCGAGTGCACCGACGAGCGTTTCGGGCACGTAACGGCCGCCAAAAGTGCCAAATCGGCCGGAAACGTCAGGGAGAGCGGGCATTTGGAGAGTTCGGTGGTGGTTCGGGGCCGGGCCGGAGCAAGCATCCTATTCTGAACAGAAAACGGCAAGCAGTCAAGCAACACTTTTCCGGGTTGCGTCACGTCCCCCGAAGGAACGAAGAATCTGTGTGCCATAATTCTATTGTGGGCGGTGGCCTGCGCCATTTGCCCAAGAGGGCCCGCCTCCCTGAACTGAGAGCCTGTCCGAAAACGGGGGCTGGCTTCCGTATGTTGTGGCCCGTGCTGAACGCAGATACCAGAGGCAAGGGCCTGCTCCCCCTTCGGCAGGCTCTCAGAGCAGTTCGTCGCAGC
>CAYPWB010000381.1:0-5782 GCA_964414315.1 uncultured Planctomycetaceae bacterium
AGCCCCATGTGCGGCGGCTTCGGAAAATCGCGTGGGAACGCCATGCTTCTTTGCGCGGAACGCATCAGGATTCCTCCAATCCAGGTGGTGCGGCCCGGCGGGCGCACGCACCCTTTGCGACGCAGGGCGTCGAACCGTCCGTTGCCACGCAGAGTGTCGTCACGAGTAGTGCGAGTGTTCTGGTTGTCACTCCCGGCCGCCGAGGCACAGCACCTTGCCGTCGGTGGTGGCCAGGTACACTCGGCCGCCGGCCGCCGCCATACCGTCCCAGACGGGCGGGGCGGCAAGTTCCCATTGGCCAAGCTCGGCGCCATCCTCGGCTGAAACCGCCCGGAGCAATCCGCCCCGTTCTCCTCGCAGCGCCGCATCCTGCTCGGCCAGCTTGGCCTGCACATCGGGGAAGCCGTAACGCTCGGCGGCGGTTTCATCGCCGATCACTTCCGGCGGCCCTGCAAGGAATAGCGTATCGCCGGCCAGGACCATCGCGCGGACCACCAACGGCACGTCATGCGACCAGTCGTGCCTCACGTGGTAACCGGCCGGGCGGTTCGGGGCGGGGGGCTTCGCGGCGCGTTTCGGGGCGGCGAACGCCAGGGCCCGGCCCTGGCGGCCTTCGACCGACTCGGCGCCCTCGATCCGGCCATGGTTCCCCCGGCCCGATTCGTCCCGCGCGTCGTCCGCATCGAACGACATGGACAGCACCAGCCGCGGGTCCTGCTTGCCACTGTTTGCGGTGCCTGCATGATGGCGGGCAATCTCCTGGGCGTCAAGCGAGCCATAGTAAATTGCGACCTCGTCGATCGAGCCGGTAAAGGGGAACGGCGCCGGGTACTCGCCGACGGGACTGCCGGCGTTCTCGCCGAGTTCCATCGGGTTGTTCGGATCGTCTGTGATCAGCCCCGGCGCCTTGCCGGTTCCCGCCAGTTCGCCGTTGACGAAGATCTGCAGCCGCTGGTCCTTGGTGAGGACCCCGGCCAGATGCGCCCAACCGTCCGGCAGTTTCTGTTCCGCGCGGACCGTGCCCAATCGGCCCTCGTTACGCACGGCGAATGCCGGCTTGCCGTCTTGCAGCAGCAGGGCGTATCCGTAACGGGCGCCGCCCCGGCCCAGGACCACGCCGTCGGGCCGCTCCGGCTTGACCCAGGCGAGGACCGCCAAGGGCTTGCCGGTCGGGTTCAGGCTGGGCGAGTTTTCGACGCACACGCGCGCCCCGGCGGCGGGCGGGCGGCCCCCGGCAGCCCCTCGGCGCCGGAGTTGCGCAGGCACTTGCGGAGCTTCCTTGTCGGCGGCCCAAAGGTGGTGCTCCACCGGCGAGGTCCAACGGTAGTAGCGCGGCTTGCGGCCGTAGCCGTACACCTTCTGGTCGTCGAACACCAGGATGCGGCCGGAAGGAGCGAATCGGCCGGCCTGCCAGTAGCCCGCGTGTCCGCCGGCGAAACTCCTCCCGAACACCCAGTAGGTGCGGTGCCAAAACTCATTGTCGAGGAAGCCCGAGGGGCAGAACACATGGGCCTCCTCGCTCCGTTGGACCGAGCCCTGCCCGACCGGATCGCCGGAGTGGGGACCGATCGCCTGCCGCCGGCCCTCCCGATCGAACACCTGCGACTTCATGTACACGCGCTGCCCGTCGCTGGAGAGGATGTCGGGCTTGGCAACCGGCATGTTGAGGACCTGCACGTTCACCTGCAAGTTCTCATCGGCCTGCGGATGGCGGTCGTCCATGTGGGTGACCGACAACACCTTGCCGGTGGCCGGTTCCAGCCGGTACAGCCAGATGCCCCCGTCAAGAAACATATTTCGTCCCGCGACGAAGTAGAGCATGTCGTTTTCCACCAGGACGCTTCCGTGCACCGGCCAAACACTTTCGATCCGATCGAATGCCACCAGGCGCTGGTCCATCGGGGCGGCCCGGAACCGCCACACCAGCGCGCCGTCCGCAGCGCGCAGGCAGTAGACGTAGCCGTCGGCCGAACCGAACAGCGCCAGGCCCCGGTAGAGAGTCGGCGGCGAATCGACGGGCCCACCCGCCGTGTAGCTCCAAAGCAGCTTTCCATCGGCCGCGTCGAGTGCGTGGACGGAATGCGCCTCGGGAGCGGCAACCAGCAGCCGGCCGTCGGCCACTACGACGCTGGTCAGCGGCCCACCAAGTTCCGTCTGCCATGCCGTGTCGAGTTCGGCGGCCACCGACGTAGCGGTCCGCCCGCTGCGTGCGGAGTCGTGGCGATAGGTGGACCAATCCTGGGAAGCATTGGAAGCAGGAGCGTCGACTGCCGCTTCGCCGTAGGCCGGCCCGCGCTCCAGACGCTCCTCGGCTGCCGCCGCTTCAGGAATCCGCGGACCCGCCGAAGCCGGCGCCACGGCGTTGAACCCGTCGAGCTTCGCCTCCGGGTAGCAGGCGCAGGGGTGCTGCGGGGCATAGATCAGCCCATTGCAGGGCATGATCCCGTAGAGGCACGCACCGCGTACCCAGTGATGGATTTCCCAACTCTGCTTGTTGAAATCGACAAACTCGATACCCGTCCGCGATGGGAGCAGGTACTGATCCGTCGCCTTGGCCCGGTAGCACCGGTGGTGGAACCAATAGGTTTCGACGTCGGGCGGGAACTCGTTCTTCACCTCGCCCGTCTTCAGGTCGCGACCGGTCCATACGCCGGAGTCGCCGCCGCCGGCAATCGCGGCCGACCACACCAGCCCGCCGACCACCAGCAGGTCCTCCGGCGAGTTGTGCCCGCCACGATGGTGCTCGGCGGTCCAGAGGGTTTCCCCGGTATCGGCCGCCAGCGCGGTCATTTGCCGATCGCCGCCGGCGAACAGAACGACGTCGTCGTGGAGCACGAGGTTGGGCGTGTATCCGGTGTGGCTGAGAGGCCGGCTGGCCACCGGTTCCGATTTCCACCGGAGCGTTCCATCCTCCCGGTCTAGGCAGACGATCCGCCGGCCGTCGTACAGGTACGCGCCGCGTGAATCGACTGCGAGGGTCGACTGCGCGACAGGCGTTCGAGCCCGCCATAGCGATTCGCCGTCGGCCGCGTCGAACGCCATAATGGTCCGGGCTTCCTCTTCCCGCCATTGCCAACCGCGACGGTGGTTGCGCACTTGGGCGAGGCTTTCGTAGCCGGTCCGGTGCATTTCCGACTCGACGGGCTCGGGTCGCACCACCGCGAAGAGCATGCCGTCGGAGTAAAGGATTTCTTCGGTGGCCTTCGTGCCGGAATAGGTATGCAGCGTCGCCCCGGTGGCGGCGTCGAGGGCCACCAGCGGTGCGTCGACGTCGAGCGAGGCATACACCCTGTCGCCGACGGCCACCAGGCGGCGGGCGAGCTGCGCCGGGCCGCTCTTCAGGGGCCAAAGCTGGGTATGCCAGTTCGGAATGGGCCGCTTCCACAGCGTGCGACCGTTGAAAGCGTCGCGTGCAATGAGCACCCATTTCGACGGAAGGAAGATCGAGGCGGGGCTTCCCTCGTCGAAAATCGTGAAGACGCGCCCGCCGGACGACACCACGGCGCTGACGCTCGACATGTGATCGTGATGCCGCGACCATCGCGGGCCGGTCACCCACTGAAGCCGCCGTGGAGGCCCGACCGTGTCGTGCGCCACTGCGTTGTTCGTCGCGTCGTAGAGGGCGTGGGTCCACTCGTCCATTTCGTCCGGTCGTGGCTTGACCGTCTTGGTCCATCGGCCGTCCTGCTTCACGTAGGCCACCCCGCCGGGGCACAGCGCCCGAAGAACCTCGGCCATGCCGATGCCGTATCGGTTCGGATCCTCGGCCAGCAGAAGGTTTACGTGGTTGTCGATATACGGCAGACGGCTGCCCGCGATGCGGTCGATCGCCACGGGCCCGTAGACGCCGAGCGACTGCACGTGCCGGCGCGCCGCGCGGACCTGTTCCGCGTCGACCTCCAGCCCGTGGACGAGATAGGCATCGCCGGTTCGCAGCGCCGCGGTGAGACGGCCGTCGCCGCAGCCCAAATGGACGACCAGTCCCCCCTGCACACCGGTTGCGGCGAGAATTTGCCGTGCGCGAGCGGCGGGCTCGGCCTCGGCCTCGGCTGCGCGGCAAACGCCCCCGCCGCGAACCGGAAGGATTCCCGCGATCAAAACGGCCGTGGGAATCACACGGAACAGACTCCGGCAACTTTCCATGATGTACCTCCTTCGAGATCAGAAGACCCGTCTGCCATCTCCCTCGGCCGATGCGGGGAACCTCGGTTATTCTAGAGCTTTCCCATCGCGATGCCTACCACCTCCCGTCTCCGGTCGTTTGACAGTCGTACTCCCCGTCCCTATCATGGCACTCAGCAACGTCGTGCCCAGCGGACTCTCGGAACTCATCCGAGGTGTCCCGCTGGCGCAAAGCCCGCCCATCATCGACTACGGAGGTTCCAGTCATGCGACATCTTCCGCGTTTCCTCGCAATCGTTGTCGGCACGCTTATCGCGACGGCAAGCCATTGCGTCGCCGCCGCCGACCGCCCGCCGAACATCATCTACATCATGGTCGACGACGCCGGATACGGCGACTTCAGTTGCTACGGCCAGGAGAGGTTCACGACGCCCCACGTCGACCGCCTGGCGGAAGAGGGAATGCGGTTTACCCAACACTATTCGGGGTCGACGGTGTGCGCGCCGACGCGATGCTCGTTGATGACCGGGAAACACACCGGCCACACCTCGGTGCGCGGCAACCGAGAGCACCGGCCCGTCGGCCAAGAACCGATGGCCGCCGAAGAAACGACTGTCGCCGAGTTGCTCAAGAAGGCCGGTTACGCGACCGGGGCGTTCGGCAAATGGGGACTGGGTTACCCGGGTTCACACGGCGCCCCCCTGAACAAGGGCTTCGATGTTTTCTACGGTTACAACTGCCAGCGCAACGCGCACACCTATTACCCCACCTGGCTGTACGATAACGCCGAGCAGGTCAAGCTGGACGGCAAGACCTATTCGCACGACCTGATCATGGACCGCGCGCTGCGGTTCATCCGCGAGAACAGGGATCGCGCCTTCTTCTGCTACCTGCCCGTGACGATCCCGCATGCGGCGATGCAGGTACCGGACGAGTATGCGGCGCCGTTCCGCGAGAAATGGCCGCAATTCAACGACAAGATCGGGCGCTACGCCGGCACGCAGGTGAAGAATCCAGTTGCCGCGTTCGCCGGCATGATGGTCAAGATGGACGAGGGGGTGGGGGAGGTCATGGCGCTGCTTGAGGAGCTCGGCCTCGACGAGAACACCGTGGTGATGTTCACCTCCGACAACGGCCCGCACCACGAAGGCGGGCACGATCCCGATTTCTTTAACTCCAACGGACCGCTGACCGGCTACAAGCGCGACCTGACCGAGGGCGGCATTCGGGTGCCGCTGATCGTTCGCTGGCCGGGCAAGGTGGCGGCCGGCACGGAGAGCGATCTGATTTCGGCCCACTGGGACTTCCTGCCCACCGCGTGCGACATCGCCGGCGTCGACCCGCCCGACGAGCTGGACGGCATCAGCATGTTGCCCACCCTGCTGGGCAAGTCCGACCGGCAGAAGCCGCACGAGTACTTGTACTGGGAGTTCTTCGAGCGGGGCGGCAAGCGGGCCGTGCGGATGGGGCAGTGGAAAGCGATTCAACTCAACGTACATCAAAATGCCAATTCGCCCATCGCACTGCATAACATCGAAGACGATCCGGCCGAGCAGCACGACGTTGCGGCCGATCACCCCGCAGTGGTCGAGCGGGTGAAGGAAATCTTCGCCGAGGCGCATGAGCCGTCGGAGAACTGGCAATTCCGTTCCCTAGCGCG
>CAYPWB010000382.1:0-3655 GCA_964414315.1 uncultured Planctomycetaceae bacterium
TACGCGGGGTCGGCGACGATGCTGTTGCCCACGCGGATGGTGTGGTCGAGGCTGGTGAGCACCTTCCCGCGCTGGGCTGTCTTGATCCACAAGCTCAAGCGGCAGATTTCGACCGCCTCCTCGTTCAGGTCGACCCCGTACAGGTTGTTCTCCAGGATGCGCTTGTCAAGGTCGAACAGCGTGCGGTGCCCGCGCAACTCGGCCAAGCGGTCGTTCGAGGCCTGGTAGGCGGCGTGCAACTGGTCGAACGCTTCGATGAGAAACGCGCCGCTGCCGCAGGCCGGGTCCAAGAGCCGCACCGAGGCCAGTTCGTCCTGCCACGCCTCCCAGAAGCGCACCAGGGCCGCACGCTCCGGCTTCTTCAATTTGTCGAGTGTGTACACCTGCGGGTCCATGAGCGCCGTGCGAGCCGAGCCCCGGGCTTCCTGCTGGTGCGCCTGCCGAAGCCGCTCCAACCGGCCGCTCAGCACGCCGCCAAGGGCCTGCTCGATGATATACCGCGTAATGAACGCGGGCGTGTAGAACGCGCCCTCCTTCTTGCGTCGCGTCTTGCGCTTCTCGGCCACAGCCGGCTCGGCCAGCGCGTCCAGCTCGTTGCGCAGGTTCTCCAGGTCGGTGATCGACTGCTCGAAAATATGGCCCAGGATGTCGACGTCGATGAGGCTGCGGTTGCCGGCGGCCGGGGCGTAGGCCGTGGCCTGATGGGCGGGGCGGTAGTCGAAGTCGCCCAGGTCGCGAAAGTAGGCGCACACCTCGTCGGCCACGGTCAGGTGGTCGAGCACGGGATCGTCAGCGAACAGCCCGCCGTTGTAGGCGTGGATACCCAGGCCCGCGTTGCCCCGGTTCACGGCGCCGAACAGGCCGCGGAAGTTGTCCCAGATGGGCCGCGGGTGGTACGGGTCGCGGTGCTCGTAGGCTTTGCGGAGCGATTCGGCGGGCAGCAGGCCGCGGTCCTCGCAGAAGGCGCAGAACAGTACACGGTCGAGCAGCTTCTGGGCGCAGGTGAGCACGTCGTGGCGGGGCACGCCGGGGTTGTCGCGGCAGAGGCGGGCGAAGGCATCCTGCCGCATCTCGGCGTAGCGGAGGTAAAACTCCTTGGTGAGGTCCTTGCCCACCTGCTCCGACTCGGCCCGCAGTGCGTCGAAGTGGCAGCGGCCCGTTTCCGGCACGACGCGCTCGGCGGCCAGCAGGAAGACGAAGCGGCGAAGCAGCTCGTCGTCGGCCGCCAGGTCTTCGGTGTCGAACCGCTCGTAGGTTTGCTGGTCGGTGCCCTTGCCGTACAGCCGCGTTTGCCGAACGGAGGTGACGATAATCCAGTCGCACGGCAGGTTAATGGCGTAGCGGTAGCCCTGGTCGACGGCCGACATACGCCGTCCGCCGAAGGGCCGGTCGAGCGGGTCCCGCGGCCCCTTGCCTTCGAGGGCGACGATGAACTGCTCCGGCCCACGGCCGAAGTCGCCCAGCACGGCGTCGGCGAACTCGCCCTCGACCTGCACGTGCTTCTCGCGCGAGATGGTGTAACGCGGGCCGCCGTCGGCAGGGCGGGTGTAGCCGAGCAGCTCACAGAAGAAGTCGGTGAGAAAGTCGGGCAGGATTTCCTGTTCGGTGAACGTATTCGCCTTGCCAGAAGCGAGCAGTTCGGCCCAGTGCGCCAGTTTCGGGCGCAACGCTTCCACGTGGCCGGGCAGCGAAAACCCGGCCAGGCGGGCGCGGAGCACGTCGGGACGGAACAGCGGCTTGGCTTCGACGGGCATGGAGCAGGCCTCTTGCAGATGCTCGGGGGTCGCCGCGTTTACTCCTCCGGAAGCATCTGGTACGAGGTGATGCCGCCGGAGAGGTTGCAGACGTTGTCGAAGCCGTGCTGCCGCAGGATGCGGTTGGCGAAGTAGGACGTTTGGCCGATGCCGCAGTGGACCCAAATTTCACGGTCGCGGGGCAATTCGTCGAGGCGCGCCCGCAATTCGCCCAAGGGAATGCTCACCGTGCCGGGCACGCTCGCGACGGCCGCCATGGCCGCGGGCCGCACGTCGAGCACCAGCGGCATGGGGGCGCCGTCGCGTTGTCGGACGAGCCAGTCGTCCCAGCCCACCGTGGTCACGTCGCCCCGCAGCGTATTGCCGGCCACGAAGCCGGCCAGGTTCACCGGGTCCTTGGCGCTGCCGTACTGCGGCGCGTAGCACAGTTCGGCCTCCTCCAGGTCGAAGACGGTGCCGCCTTGTTGAATGGCCATGGCAACGACGTCGATGCGCTTATCGACGCCCTCCTTGCCCACGGCCTGCGCGCCGAGCAGCCGGCCGTCGTCCGGAGCGTACAGCAGTTTCAGGGTCATGTCCTCGGCGCCCGGGTAGTAACCGGCATGATGCGCCGCATGATTGTAGCTCTTTCGGTACTCGATTCCGGCGCGGCGCAACGCTTTTTCGCCGGCGCCCGTCATGGCGAGCGTCAGGTCGAACACGCCGACCACGGCAGTGCCCTGCACGCCGCGGAACCGGGCGTCGCGGCCCGCGATCACGTCGGCGGCGACGCGCCCCTGCCGGCTGGCCGGCCCGGCCAGCGGAATGAGTGCCGGCCCGCCGGTAACGAAATCGCGCACCTCGACGGCGTCGCCCACGGCAAAGATGCTGGGGTCGCTCGTGCGCATTTGGTCGTCCACACGAATGCCGCCGGTTATCCCCAGTTCGATGCCGGCCGCGCGAGCCAGTTCCACGTCGGGGCGCACGCCGGCGGCCAGGACGATCAGGTCGGCCGAGAAGCGCTCGCTGCCGTGGGTCAGTACGGTGAGCGTGTTTGCCGGCCCGGCCTCAAACCCGGCGGCCGGCTTGCCCAGGTACAGCTCGACGCCGTGGCGCCGCAGTTCCTTGTGAACCGGGGTGACCATTTCCGGGTCGAACGGCGCCATGACCTGGTCGATCGCTTCGAGCAGCGTCACTTCAAGCCCGCGCCGCGCGAGGTTTTCGGTCATCTCCAGGCCGATGTATCCGCCGCCCACCACGACGGCCCGCTCGGCCTCCCGGTGCTCGACCCAGCCGTGGATGGCGTCGGTATCTTCCAGGTTACGGAGCGTAAACACGCCGGGCAGGTCGATCCCCGGCAGCGGCGGCCGGATGGGGGCCGCGCCGGGGGCCAGCACGAGCACGTCGTACGGCTCGGTTGCGGTACGGCCCGTCTCGACGTTCGCCACCTCGATGGTCTTCGCTTCCCGGTCGATCGCTCGGACCTCGTGCCGGGTGCGCACTTCGATGTTCAGCACGTCGCGGAATCGTTCCGGAGTGGCCACGAGCAGCTTGCCGCGTTCGGCGATGACGCCGCCCAGGTAATACGGCAGCCCGCAGTTGGCGAACGAAACGTATCCGCTGCGCTCGAAAACAAAGATTTCCGCATGTTCATCCATGCGGCGCAGTCGAGCGGCGCACGAGGCCCCGCCGGCAACGCCGCCTACGACCAAGACTCTCCGCTTGGGCATTGAGTAGCTCCTGTTGGAATTCGTGTCAATTCGACCCGGGCCGGCTTGTCCGGCCGGTGAGCGGCATGGGGGCTCCACCCCGCAGGGCACCTCAATACTATGACGTTCGGCCGAGGTGGGCCAGGGGGCGGATCAACGCATTTTCATCATGTACTCCCGCCAATCCCCTTCGAACTCGGGAAGCGGCATGCC
>CAYPWB010000382.1:3755-5757 GCA_964414315.1 uncultured Planctomycetaceae bacterium
CCCACAAGCTTCTCGAAACGCTCGATCGGCGAGCCGTCGCCCGACGGGACGACGAAGGCCGTCAGTGCGGGATCGTCGAGCAGCCGCCGCTCGAACGCCAAATAGTAAGCCAGCCCCCAAGCGTACACGTAGTTGCGTTGCGCCGCGGCCGTCAAACTGTCGACCAGGAGGAAGGCCTGCCGGTCGGCCTCGAGCAGCCGGGCAAGCGGTAGCGGCGAGTCGCTTCGCAGGTCGGCCCGAAGCCGGTCCAGGGCTTCGCGGTTCGGCGCGTCGACCCGCAGCGTATCCGACTCGAGCAATCCGCCCGAGAACAGCACGGCGAGTCCCTCGTTCAGCCAAACGGGAAAATCATGTCGACTCGCCGGATAGACGTAGTTTTCCAGATAGGCGTGGAACGCTTCATGGTACAGCCGGGCGAAGAGGCGCCGGCTGATTTGCCGGAACGCTTCCGCGTTCTCGCGATCGCACCGCTCGAGTTCCCGCTGCTTTTCGGCAAGCTGGTCCTCGATCTTCCGGCGTTCGATGAGCAGCAGCCGCGAGATTTGGGCGCGCGGGTAGCGCTGCTGCCGCAACTGGGCTCCCAACGCAGCCAACCGCTCCGGAAGGTCCTGTTCGAGCTGCTCCAACTCTTTGCGGATCGTCCCGTGCCGGGCATCGATTTGGGCAAGCATCGTGGCGTGCCGGGCCAAGTCGCTGCCGACTACCACCAGGTTCGGTTCCGAAAGGTAGCAAGCGGGATTGTCGAAGCGAAGCCCCAGGCGGGCAAGGAAGCTCCGGTACTCGTCCATCGATTTCAGAATGACCAGCCGAAGCGGCCGCGACGGCTCGACCCGCGCCGGCAGCAGTTGCCGATACGCCGTAAACACCTGGTCGGCGCGAACGATCATTCGCCTGGTGGTCGTTTCATCGGCCGTGCTTTCCAGGTCGAACCATCGGCCCCGGTAACGGTGGAAGTGCAGGCCGTCGCGTTCGAGGAGCGACAGCTTGACGGCGTCCATGCGGCCCGACTCAATCACCGCACGGTGGCGGAACTCGTGGATGCGCGTTCGAAGCTTCTCGCGCTGTTCCGGTTGAAGCCGGTCGACCTTGGCAATTTGAGCCTTTTCCAACGGCTGGATAACCAAATACATGGGACGACCCGCCGGGCGAAGAATGCGGATCATCCGCAGCCAATAGTCGTCCTCCGATTCGACCAGACCTTCGAACCGGCGTCCATCGTGGGTCTCGACCGACTCCAACGGCCAGCCGCCCCCACCAAGTGGCCCCGAATTACGGGCCGGTGCCGATTGGCCCACCGCGCGAGAACCACCAGTCCACGCGGTGATAAGCAGTATCCAGACGATCAGACTCCGCGGCGACATGGCGTATCCGGGGGGTGAATTGGCACGTAGACTGTTCCGATGTGCCTATTCTACCACCGCCGACGGCTTACGAGAAGCTTGGAGCCGTTCAACAAACTCGCACCCGACGAGGACCATGCGTCGGGGGGTAGCCGATTTGCTCGCGTTCGCGCCGCCCGAGTCGTTCTGTCGCTCGATGAGCCCCGATTCATGCACCACGACCGGCTCGGAGTAGGTAACGCGGGCCGACAGGCAGATGACGTGCGGAGGGGTGCCGAAAGCCGCCACCAGGAAATGGAAGCTCGGTTCGCGGGCCATGAGGAAGGAGAAGCCCTGGCGGTTCAAATCGTGGCATTGCACCTCAAAGAACTCCGATTCGTCGGGGATTCCCGGGGCTCGGCGCAATGCAATCCGCTGGGTGGCGACGAATCGGGACCGACGCTGCCTGCGTCGATCGCCGGCCGGACCACCCGCCGCCGCAGAAAGCTGATGCACAAGATTGTAGAAACTGGCGTCGATTTCAGCTTCAAGTGAACCCATTCCCGGAAACTCCTGACGCTCGGCTGCGACGAACTGCTCTGAGAGCCTGCCCGAAGGGGTAGCAGGCACCTTGCCTCTGGTATCTGCGTTCAGCACGGGCCACAACATACGGAAGCCAGCCC
>CAYPWB010000383.1:0-5750 GCA_964414315.1 uncultured Planctomycetaceae bacterium
CCGTCGACGCGCCGGCCGAATGCGCCACCAGCGTCGCCGGACCGACCATGTCCAACAGCGCAATAACCGGGTCCGAGTAGCTTCTGCCTGCACGGCTGACATAGGGATAGTTTGCCTCGAACGTGCCGAAGTCATCGGTCGGGAAGCGGGCATCCGGGTAGCGCATCCGCTTCGGACTGCTCCTGTTTATCGACGGCCGGCGATTCAACCCATGACGGTTCGGGGGCCTCCTCCACGTTGTCCCAAAGCCGCTGCAAACCCAGCTCGGCGATATCTTCGGCAAAGGCTCCCGCGGGTGGACAGGGGGCAAAGACGAGTACCCGGCGCAACTCTATCACCTGGGCAACGACTTGGCGGAGAGCCGCAATCTGTACGCGGAGGAACCGGAGACGGTCGAGAAGCTCAACGGTCTGATGCAGCGGCTCATCGCCACCGGGCGAAGCACACCCGGCCCCAAACAGGCCAACGACGTGCCTGTCGGTACCCGCGGTCAAGGGTACGTCACCACGAGGAACACCACGGCTTGACCGCGGCCGGCGTTAAGGACGGCGTGGGCGACGTCGGCGCGATAGCTGGCCGAATCGCCGCTGGTGAGTTCGACTTTGCGCTCTGCCGATTCCACCCGCACGCGACCCTTCTCCACCGTCAAGAACTCGCGAGTGCCCTGGAAATGGGGCGCGCTGCGCAGCTCTCCGCCGGCCCGCAGCCGCACCTCGTAGAACTCGACGTCCTTCTCCAAATGCAACGGCGAGAGCGTCCGCACCCGGCAGTCCGGGTCCGAGCGGTAGTGGAACGTCGGGTCGTTGGCCCGGATCACTTCGATGGCCGGCGCCGGGGTGGTTGCCGCGACCAGGTCGCCAAGCGACAGCTCGAACGCGTGGGCGATGCGTAGCGCGACGGCGAGCGTCGGGTTCGCCCGGCCGCGCTCAATCTGGCTTAGCATGGAGCGACTCACACCGCAGCGGGCGGCCAGATCCTCCAGCGACCACCCCCGCTCGGTACGTAGCTCGCGCACCCGTCGACACACGTTTTCGGCTATTTCCCCGACCGCCGGCGATGCCAACTCCGGCGGCAAATTCTTAGGAACAGGGCACATCCAATGAGTCTCCAATATATTGCACACCCCCTCTTGCAAAGAGGAGCCATCGATTCTAACATACCGGACGTGGCCTCCACTATCAAGGCGAACAAGGCCGCAGGAAGCCGATTCGGCAACGGGGGAGTAGGGGAGTGCTGGATAGGGGCAATGAACCCGCTAAAGTGACCGTCCCCGAGCATCGATCACTCGCAACCGACGGCCCACCGCAAGAACCGCCCTCAACCCTCGCCCCTAGACCTTCGACCGGCGAAAGCTTGGCGGCTCCCGCTGCCGCGTGACGCTAGACCCTTGCCCATCAACCCTGGACTCTCAACCATGAAAGCCCTTGTCAAACGCGAAGGTGCTCGAGGCCTGTGGCTCGAAGACGTGCCGGAGCCGGAGATCGGTATCAACGACGTATTGATCGAAATCCTGCGGACCGGCATCTGCGGGACCGACGTGCACATCTACCAGTGGGACGACTGGGCCCAGAAAACCGTGCCCGTCCCGCTGGTGGTAGGCCATGAGTTCGTCGGGCGGATTGTCGAGCTCGGCAGCAACGTGCGCGACTTCCAGCTCGGCGATATCGTTAGCGGGGAAGGGCACGTCGTGTGCGGGCGGTGCCGCAACTGCATGGCCGGGCGACGGCACCTGTGTATGGACACCTCGGGCGTGGGCGTGAACCGGCCCGGCGCGTTCGCGGAGCTGCTTTCGCTGCCGGTCACCAATGTCTGGCATCACGACCCGACCATCCCCCGCGATGTGCAGGCCATCTTTGACCCGCTGGGCAATGCCGTGCATACGGCTCTCTCGTTCCCCGTGCTGGGCGAGGACGTGCTCATTACGGGCGCCGGGCCGATCGGGATCATGGCGGCCGCCGTCGTGCGGCAGGCCGGCGCCCGGTACGTGGTCATTACCGACGTGAACCCGCGGCGGCTGGAGCTGGCCAAGAAGATGAATCCCTCATTTGTGCTCGACGCCCGGACCAAGCGTATTGCCGATGCCCAGGAGCGGCTCGGCATGAAAGAGGGATTCGACGTCGGCCTGGAGATGTCCGGCAACCCGGACGCGTTTCGCGAAATGCTGGACAACATGTGCCACGGCGGCAAGATCGCCATGCTGGGCATCCCGGGCGAGCAGGTGGCCATCGACTGGAAGAAGGTCATCTTCAACATGCTTACGATCAAGGGCATTTACGGCCGCGAGATGTACGAAACCTGGTACAAGATGACCGTGCTCATCCATAGTGGGCTGAACATCGATCCTGTCATCACCCACCGCTTCCACTACACGCACTTCGAGCAGGGGTTCGAGGCCATGCTCTCGGGTAACTCCGGCAAAGTGATCCTGACCTGGAAAGAGGAGGAATAGGGCCATGTCGACCGCCATCGAAGAACATTTGACGCGCGAACTTACACAGATCCGTGAGAGCGGGTTGCACAAGGGCGAGCGGGTGATTACCAGCCCCCAGCGGGCGAGAATCGGCGTGCTTCAGGGGGGCGAAGTGCTCAACCTGTGCGCGAACAATTACCTGGGCCTGGCCGACCACCCGGAGATCGTCGCCGCCGCCCACGAGGCGCTGGACCGCTGGGGATACGGCATGGCCTCGGTCCGCTTCATCTGCGGCACCCAAGAGGTGCACAAGCAACTCGAAAACCGACTCAGCCGGTTTCTGGAAACCGACGATACGATCCTCTACACCTCGTGCTTCGACGCCAACGGCGGACTGTTCGAGACGCTCCTCTCGGCGGAGGACGCCGTACTCTCCGACGAGCTCAACCACGCCAGCATCATCGACGGCATCCGGCTGTGCAAGGCCCAACGGTTTCGCTACCGGAACAACGACATGGCCGGTCTCGAGGCGAAACTCAAAGAGGCGGCCGGCGCCCGATTTCGCCTGATCGCCACCGACGGCGTCTTCTCGATGGACGGGATCATCGCCAACCTGCCGGGCATTTGCGAGCTGGCCGACAAGTACGATGCCATGGTCATGGTCGACGACTCGCACGCCGTGGGGTTCATGGGCCCTGGTGGCCGCGGCACACCCGACTATCACGGTGTGATGGACCGTATCGATATCTTGACCGGCACGCTGGGCAAAGCCCTGGGTGGCGCTAGCGGCGGCTACACCTCCGGCCGGCAGCCGATCATCGACATGCTACGCCAGCGCTCCCGCCCGTACCTGTTCTCCAACACCGTGGCCCCGCCCATCGTCGGCGCGTCGCTGAAGGCCATCGACCTTCTGGCCCAATCGGCCGAGCTGCGCAAGCGACTGCAGGAGAACACCCGCCTGTTCCGCCGCGGCATGACCGAGCGGGGGTTCGACATCGTACCGGGTGACCACCCCATCATCCCTATCATGTTGGGCGATGCTGCGTTGGCCGGCCGCATGGCCGACGCCCTTTTGGAACGGGGAATTTACGTCATTCCCTTTTCCTATCCTGTGGTACCCAAAGGCAAAGCCCGCATCCGTGTGCAAGTTTCCGCCGTGCATACCTCGGAGGACCTCGAGCGGGCCATGCAGGCGTTCTCCGAAGTGAAGCAGTGGTAGCTCCAACTTAGCGAATCTTCTTCACCTTGATGTCACACTTCGTGTCATCCTCCCTCGTGAAGATATGGTGGCGTGTATCGTTGATGTAGTACAGCTTCTCGCTTCCGTCTACCACCGTGTTGACCCGCGCGGAGATCGAATAGAACATCGGATTGGGTCGAACCTTCGCCGGGTCGTACGGAACGGCGAACGTGATCGGCAACGCGAAGGGCGGCGTGAGTTCCACCGTCCCGATGAGCGGCGCCGGGCCGTCGGCCAGGGCCGTGTTGCGGATCGACACGACGATGCTGCTGATGTTCTCGACGTCCGGCGGGGCGCTAAAGATGATTGTGCCTGTAACCGTCGGGCTGGTCACCTGGGCCGCCTCGACGGCGAGTTCAAACGTCTCAGCCGGCTCCACGTCCTCTTCCCGGGGACGACGATAGGCCAGCGAGATGGTCGACTTGCCCGGGCCGGTCACCTGGTAGGTGAAGGTGGTCCGCCCCCCTTGCCCTACGGCCGGCTGCATCTCGGGATTCATCTGTGACCAGGTTAGGAACTGCTTCGACTTCTGCTTGAGGACGGCATCGTCGGCCGACTTGGTTTCCCAGGAATAGCCGGTGGTCGGATTGGCGTCGAGTTCGATCAGGATGGTATCGCCGATGCCGACCCGGACCGTCTTGCCGCTATCGGCACTGGTGAGATTGTGGGCCCTGCCGCCCGTTGACGCCGAAGCCTCGGCCTCCTCGGCGGGAGGAGTTGTTTCGCCTGTCGCGGTCGGGAACACGACCGGTTCGGGCAAAGGTTCCTGCGGTGTCACGGAAACCGGCGGTTCCATCGGCGGACAGACGACCGGCTCGGGCATGATTGTCGGCGCCGGTTGGCTCGTTGCGGTCGGGGCAACGGGCGGGTCGGTGACTGGCGGAGTGGGAGTCTCGGGCTTTGTCGTCGAGTTGGTCGCGGGTTCCTGCACGGCGGTCGGGTCCGTTGTGTTCGACCCCGAATCGACGTTGGTTCCTACTCCCGGCGACGGAGCATCTTCACCCGGATCACAGCCGATCAAGGTTCCCGCCAGTCCGATTACCAGCAACAGCTTCATGAGTCTCATGTTCTTTCTCCGAGGCCAATAAGAACAGAGGAAGAGGCGCGCAGCGCGAACTTGCGTGCTTGGACGCGTCGTAGGCGAGCGGAGTTAAATATATTGGAAGACCGGTGGTCTCCGTCTGAGCAATCCGCCAGTTGCCGCAGTATGGAATACAGAGCCGAGTCAGCAAGCCACGCCCCTTCATCGAGGTATGCCCAAGCGACCTGAGGCAAGGGCAACTACCTGGGCTGCTCGACTGTCGCGTCCTCTTCGAGCGGGGCGATGCATCGTGTGAGATAGAGCTTCGTCATGAAGGAATTCAACGCCAGCACGTCGCGCAGGTAGGAGCGAACCGACCGGCTGCAGACCGGGCGTGCCAAAGGCGTCCTTGGGCAAGGAGGTCCCGACTGAATTGGCCCTTCAGTGCGCAGGTGCCCCAAACAGGGGGGGTATCTGTGCGCTGAAGGGCTGGCTCGTGCGACGTCGGATACCGATCCAGAACGCCCGGCGACGGCAATCGCATCCGGGGGTCGAGTCGGCCATCCACGCCCTGCAGTCGGGCAACGGGTTGAAGCGTTGCCGCGACCGGTCGGAACGAGGGTGTGAGCGTTACACTGGCTTGGGGATGTTGGGGCGGAATCTTCACGTCTTGGGCAAGCTGCTGATCGCCCGCGAATCGCCCGACTCGGCCGCCGGCAATTCTCGGCGCAAATCCGCCGCGTGAGATCGGGTGGGAATCCCCCTCGGATCGTCTCCTCCCGCGACGTCTTTCGATCGTGCGTGGCGTTTGAGGGTCTCACTTGATACTTGCCTCGGCGTTACTCTGGGGGCCTTTCTCTATATTCGCAACGCCGTTTCTTGTTCGGTGCCATAATACGCCCCCTCGCGCCCTGCTGATCTTTACCCCCCGGCCGGACCCGTTTGCCCCAAGCAACCCGCCCAGACACGCTTTTTCGGACAGACACTTCCTGTCCCTTTCCCTCGCTCGTGGTAGAATCGTAGGCTGGAAGAGTCAGATCGCGTCGTACCTGCAATCATCTGAGGAAGCACGATTATGC
>CAYPWB010000384.1:0-5748 GCA_964414315.1 uncultured Planctomycetaceae bacterium
CCCGCCCGGTTGTACCACGACCGGTCGAACAGGGCCATTTCGCCCGCCGCCGGCAGGTGCGCCGCGTACCGTTGGAAGTACCACTGAGTCTTTTCCCGTTCGGTCGGCGTGGCGAGGGCCACCACGTGCGCGATGCGTGGGTTCAGCCGGTAGGTAATCCGCTTGATGACGCCCCCCTTGCCCGCCGCGTCGCGGCCTTCGAATACAACCACCACCTTCATGCCCTGGGTCTTGATCCAATACTGGAGCTTGACCAGCTCGACTTGCAGCTTCTCCAGCTCTCGCTCGTACCGCTTGCGCTTCAGCTTCGGCCGATCTCGCGCCTTCGGGGGCTCCAGGTACGCCGCTGATCGGGGAGCGTCCGGTGCCGATTGCGTTTCCACCGGTTTTGATTTCTTCTTCGAGGAGTCCTTCGCCATGAGATAGGTCCCTGCCGGCGTGTCGAAATTCTCTACCGCAAGCCGCAAAGCGCGCTGCAGCTTACCACTTTCCCCCCGCCGGCAGAAGCGGGCCCCCCTCCCCCTGCAGCCAAACGCCGTAAACCGACAGGATGGCGGCTAGTGGATGGCGAATGGTGGATGGTGGATGGTGGAAGTTCGCCGTTCCCCGTTCAACCACCCGACGCCTCAGAAAATCGGGAACAGGAGAAGACCGAGCCAATCACGATCGATCGCTCTGATTTCTCGGCTACCTCCGATTGCCCTTCTACTTCAGTTTCCTCGCGACATACACCCCGTAGCTGATGTGCGCCTTGTACGTTTCGTAGAGATCGATTTCCCGTTGTTCCGCGTTTACGATTGCGCGTGCTTCTTCGCTGTTCTCATTCCGGTTCAGAAAGTCCTCAAACCGGGCCTGCATGGGCCGGTAATACTGATCCAGCCAACAATGCTCCGGCAACACAAAGTACCCGACCGGCGAGTAACCGTGCTTCTCCAAAATCCTGATCTTGGCCGAGGCCACATCGATTTCAGGATACTCGCCATCCCAGTGATTCTGGAGTTCCGCCGGCCGGGAATCCGTGATCCATGTGATCTCGGAAGCCACCAGGAGTCCGCCCGCCTTCAAGTAGCGGCGCCAGTCGGCTACGCCCTTTTCGAATCCGATGTTATAAATTGCACCCTCGGACCAGATGACATCCAATTCCTCGTCGGCGAAAGGCAGGTTGTCCATGGAGCATGCAAGTGTCGAGATCCTATCCGCCACCCCCGTGCATTCAGCACGTTCCGCCAGCACGTCCAGAAAGTCCTGAAGGAAGTCCACCGCTGTGATCCGCGCATTCAGAAGCCGGGCAAGCAGGATGGTGGATGCCCCCGTCCCACAGCCGATATCCGCGACCCTCAGCGGCGCAGCCCGGTCGACCATGGCAAGATTGAGCGCCAATTCCGTCTCGGCATCGCCGCCCGGTCCCTGCCGGCGGCCTTGCTTGTGCAGGTCGATTAGCAGTTTGTAATCATCCACCGTGCCATCTCTTCCTTGCCCTGGGCGGGAGAAAGGGGACAGGCGTCGATGCGCGTGGGCGCAACACGCAACGTATCTTCCACCACGCGAAGGAAGGCGTCGTAGTCCTCCAGCGCGCCGAAAAGCTGCATTCGTCTCACGCCCCGTTTCAACAAGCGGAACACCATCCCTCACGGCGCGATCCTGGCAGTTCGAGGCAAGCGCGAAATCTTACCGAGCCCTCCCATCTTCGTCAATACATACGCCAGTTCCCGGTTTTCTTCCAGCGCCCTACTCCCGGCGACGGCGGTTGCGGCGTAAAATGACGGTTTCGGTCGGCACGAGGCATCTTCCCCCCCAACCAGGACGGTATTCGAATGAGCAAACACATCTTCGTGACCGGCGGCGTGGTCAGTTCCCTCGGCAAGGGGCTCACGAGCGCGTCCATCGGG
Source organism: uncultured Planctomycetaceae bacterium (assembly GCA_964414315.1). GTDB lineage: Bacteria > Planctomycetota > Planctomycetia > Pirellulales > Thermoguttaceae > PWXP01. Next base: position 1,890 of record CAYPWB010000384.1, read on the forward strand.
CTACTTCTGGAAAGCCGCGGGCTAAAGGTCCGCATGCAGAAGCTCGACCCGTATCTGAACGTCGACCCGGGCACCATGAGCCCCTACCAGCACGGCGAAGTGTACGTGCTCGACGACGGCAGTGAAACCGACCTCGACCTGGGCCACTACGAGCGGTTCACTTCCAGCCCGCTCACGCGCGACTCGAACTACACCACCGGACAAATCTACCAGTCGGTCATCAACAAGGAGCGGCGCGGCGAGTTCCTCGGCCAAACCGTGCAGGTCATCCCACACGTGACCAATGAGATCAAGAGCGCCGTTGCCAAGGTGGCCGGCGACGACGTCGACGTGGTCATCACCGAAATCGGCGGCACGGTGGGCGATATCGAAAGCCAGCCCTTCCTCGAAGCCATCCGGCAGTTCGCGCTCGACGCGGGCAAGGAAAACTGCCTGTACATCCACCTGACGCTCATTCCGTACCTGAAGGCCGCGGGCGAATTGAAGACCAAGCCCACGCAGCATTCGGTCGGGCAGTTGCGGCAAATCGGCATCCAGCCCGACGTCCTCATCTGCCGCACCGAGCGCTCCCTCGGCCGCGACGAATGCGCAAAGATCGCCCTGTTCTGCAACGTGCCGATCGAAGCGGTCATCGAGGAACGCGACAAAGACTTCTCGGTGTACGAGGTGCCCATCAGCCTGCTCGACCACGGGCTCGACGCGCTGATTGTGCGGAAGCTCGGCCTGCGGGCGGGCGAGCCACAGCTCGACGGCTGGCGCGACCTGCTCCACCGGATGCGCAACCCGGAACGCGAAGTGACCATCGCCGTGGTGGGCAAGTACGTTGAGCATCGCGACGCGTACAAGTCGATTTACGAGGCGATCGACCATGCCGGCGTGGCGCATCAGGCGCAGGTGCGCGTATTGCGGGTGCACAGCGAGGCCATTGAGCGCGAAGGCCCGGAGAAACTCCTCTGCGGCGCCGACGGCGTGCTCGTACCCGGCGGGTTCGGTGAACGCGGCATCGAAGGGAAGCTCGAGGCGGTGCGGTTCGCGCGCGAGCGGGGGCTGCCGTTCTTCGGAATCTGCCTGGGCATGCAGTGCGCCGTGGTGGAGTTCGCCCGCAACGTGGCCGGGCTGGCCGGGGCGAACTCGACCGAGTTCAACAAAGACACGCCCCACCCGGTCATCTGCCTGCTCGATGAGCAGCGGAACGTGATCGACAAGGGCGGCACCATGCGGCTGGGCGCGCAGCCGGCCGTGCTCCTGCCAGAAAGCCGTTCGGCCGAAGCCTACGGCGAGGAAGCCGTCTCGGAGCGCCACCGGCACCGTTTCGAGTTCAACAACACGTACCGGAAGCAACTTGAAGCGCACGGCTTGCACATCGCCGGCACCAGCCCGGACGGCCAGCTTGTCGAAATCGTCGAACTGCCCGACCACCCCTGGTTCGTGGCCGTCCAGTTCCACCCCGAGTTCAAATCGCAGCCGACGCACCCCCAGCCGCTGTTCGCCGGGTTTGTGGGGGCCGCGGTCAGTTGCCGCGCCGCCCGGGCGCAGGCGGAAACCGAGGTCGAAGCCGCGCAATCGATCCCAGGGGACTGTCCCGATTTTCGCGGCACAAAGGGCGATTCGCCCAATCGGCCGGCCGCAGGGGCCGCGAAAATGGGACTGTCCCCCTCGCATGCACAGGGAGAAAGACCATGACCGACGACCCAAATCGTACGGACAAAAAGATCATCGTCGACGAGGACTGGAAGACCCAGGTGGAGGCCGAACGGGAAGCCGCCCGAGAGGGTGCGTCGCCGGAATCGGCCGCCGAGAAGTCGGAGCCGGCTTCCGAGCAGCAGGACGAGTTGGGCCCGCTGCCGGAGCCGAGCCTGGCATTCCTGTTCGGCGGCATGTACCTGCAGGGAATGGTTGCCGTGGGCATGCTGCCCAACCCGGCCAGCGACAAGCCGGAACGCAACCTCGCGTTGGCGCGGCACACCATCGACACGCTCGACATGCTGCGCGAGAAGACCGAGGGCAACCGCACGCCCGAGGAAACCCGCGAACTCGACACCATCCTGCACGAGCTGCGCATGGCGTTCGTCGCGGCCGAGTCGAACTCATAAGAGAAGCCATGCCCGATCCGGAAGGGGGACGGGCGGGTGCATCGTACACCCAAGGAAACTCCCATCCGGGCGACTTGCAGGTCCAACCGGCTGAATCGCCGGGGAAGAACCAATGACAGTCCGGACCGGGCATGGCAACATACGGAAAATCTGCTCTATTGCGACAGCCTTTCAAATAGTTTGCGGAAACGGGGCATCCGCCTTTCGAGGTACTTCCCCCACGCGTCGGGCTGCCATATTTCAATGCACACCGCCGCGCCCACCACGAGCACCTCCCCCCCCGGTTCGGTGCCTAAGAACTCACGGAACCCCTTCGGTACGACCAGTCGCCCGCGCTCGGCCAGGGTGACCTCGCTGTGGCGCGTCGACAGCAGCCGCCCGAGCAACTGAACCTGCCCGATCCGCTGCTCGGCCAGCACGCCCGCCCGCAGTTTCTGCTCCACCACGGCGACCCGAGCCTCAAGCTTCTGCTGCCAGCGTGCGGCCTCCCACAAACTGAGGCACCCGGCGCGTTCCTTGGCTAGAATACACTCGGTCGGGGGGGCGGCAAAACGCTGGACCAGCTTCTCCGGAATCGACAACCGATGGCGGTCGTCGATCGCCGCGCGAAACTCGCCCAGAATGAGTTGCGTTTCGTCTGCCATGAATCGGCCGCTCGGAGCTGGGGTTCCGGTCCCGCGCCCGCACAAATCGTACGGCTCTGAAGTGAATCTACCATTTGGGCACAAAGCCCGCAAGTAGGCGGTTGCAGATTTTCTATTGGGCAGAATACCCGCAAATAGCCACACGACGCTCCGGGAGGCGCCGCCTGCAATCGGTGCCATGGCCGAACCTGCCCGAGGCGGCAGTTCCGCCCGAATCGGCCGGTGGTTATACTCGGGCCGCACTCCAAGCCGCTTTGGAATCCGTCGGAATGTACGCGTTCATCCAGAAGAGGCACGAACCCCCCGCCCCGCTCGACCGGCCGCGCGAACTGGTCGTCGCCTGTCCGCCGATGCGCAGCAACGTGAACCTTTCCCGCATTGTGCGAGCAGCCGGTTGCTGCGGCGTCGAACGCGTGGTGTGCTGCGGCACGGCCAAGCTCATCGACAAGATCGCCCGCGACGCCGAAACGTCGCTCCAAATTGAGCGCCACCGTACGCTGCCCCCGGTGCTCAAGCGGCTGCGGGCCGAAGGTTACCAACTGGTCGGGCTGGAGCAGACGAACGGCTCGGAGTGCCTGTACGACTTCCGTTTCGACCGCCGCACCGTGCTGGTGGTGGGCAACGAGCGGCTGGGTATCGAGCCCGACGTGCTCGCCTTGCTCGACCGCACGGTCGAGATTCCCGTCTTCGGCCGCCCGTTCAGTTTCAACGCCGCAACGGCCGCCGCCATGGCCCTCTACGAACACTGTCGCCAATACCCGCGCGGCTAAGTGAACATACCCCGAGGAACAATATGGGCCGGATCGGGCGAACCTGCCCCGTGCTCCGAGTCACTGTCGGCATCGCATGGATGCCAACCGCCTGCGGGCCCTTGGCATGCGTCCGCCGCGCTGCCATAATGGTAGATGTTGCCCCCGCCCGATTCTCCAAGCATCTTCCGTTGCCGCGCCTGTCTCGCGCGTTCGCAACCTTTTGCTGGGAAACGCTTTCGAGGCTGTAGCTCAGTTGGTAGAGCAACGGACTTTTAATCCGTAGGTCTTGGGTTCGAGCCCCAACAGCCTCACTGACGTAACCCCTTCGATAATAAGGGGTTACGTTTATTCTTTTCTTGCAGCCGCTTAC
>CAYPWB010000385.1:0-5746 GCA_964414315.1 uncultured Planctomycetaceae bacterium
CTCCCCCGGGCAAGCCGGGGGCATCTGGACTGTCCACACGGCGCGAAGTATAGCTTTGCTAGCATTTGGCAAGGTTGCGATCAAGGCTGCCCGCTCACCTGCCGTGCACGCGAGGGGGACAGTCCCATTTTCGCGGCCGCAGCGGCTGGCCGATTGGACAAATCGCCCTTTGTGCCGCGAAAATCGGGACAGTCCCCTGCGAACTGCAGCAGGCGGCGGCACGAACGTCCTAGCCGGAACAACTTGCGTAAATCCACAGCGGGCCGGTTCGCTCATGGGGCGCCGTGCGAACGGCCGAAAAATAACGGCAGCGCGGTGCACTCCCCCCCTCCCTCCTGAAAGGTCCGTGCCGTGGAACGCTCGCTGAGTTTACTGCTCCCGGTCCGGGATGCGCAGGCAACGCTCTCGGAAACCGTTCATCGCATTCTTGAGGTCGCCTCCGATTTGACCGATCGTTTCGAACTGATTATCATCGACGACGGCTCCACCGACGCCACCAGCGAAGTGGCGGAGGACCTTAAACGCAACTACCCGCAAATCCGCGCTGTCCGGCACGGGCAGCCGCGCGGCGAGCAGGAATCGGTGCGTACCGGGCTTCGACTTTCGAGCGGCCGGGTCGTACTTTGCGGCGATGCGGCCGCGGCGGCGGCTGTCGACGAGCTTCCTCGCGTGTGGAGGTCGGCCTCGGTCGGCACCATTCCGCCGCCGCCGAAGGGCTCGTATCGCCTGGTCGACCGTCGTAGCGGGCAGCAGTTGCACAGCCCGAGCGGGCCCGCGCGGCCGAACTTCCTCGGCCACGTGCGCAAGTTCGCTTTGGGAGAGTAGCGCGAAGCCCGGCGCCGGCACCATGGATCGCGAACCCGCCAACCCGGACGTTTCCGAACTGCTGCGCCGAGCCCGGCAGGGCGATGCCGCGAGCCGCGATGCGTTGTTCGGGCTGTGCCGGAGCTACCTGGGGTTTGTGGCCCGGGCGCAGGTGGAAACATGGATGCGGCGGAAGGTCGATGCCTCCGACCTGGTGCAGCAGGCGCTCATGGAGGCGCACCAGGGCTTCGAGCAGTTTCAGGGCGACACCGAGAAAGAGTGGCTCGCCTGGTTGCGCGCCATCGTACGGCACAACGCGGCCGACTTCGTACGCCGCTACCGCGTGACGCAGAAGCGGCGGGCCCAGCGCGAGGTGCCCTTCCGCGATCCGGCCGACACCTGCGCCGCGGGCGCGCCCGAGCCGGCCGGCCGCGAGCCGACGCCCAGCCAGGAGTTTGCCCGGCTGGAAGACGAACTGCGCGTGTCGTTGGCGCTCGCCCGGCTTTCGCCCGACCACCAGGAAGTGATCGTCCTGCGGAATCTGGAGCGGCTCCCGTTCGGCGAGGTGGCCGAGCGGATGGGCCGTTCGCGCCCCGCCGTGCAGATGCTTTGGATGCGCGCGGTGAACAAGCTCCAGGAGGCGCTGGGCGAAACCCCCGATCCGTAACGGCGATCGTCCCTTCCCCGCTCAGGGCGTTGGAGTGGGCGGAGGCGGCGGATAGGGCGGCCACCAGTTGGGCCACTGGTTCCACTGACCGTAGGGATTGATCCACGAGTCGAACGGCAGGGTCCACGGGCCCTGCGGGTTGCCCCACGGGCCGTAGGGCGTGGCGCCGGCGCGGTAAGGCCGCTGCCATTCGCCGTAAGGCCGAATCTGCTCGCCCGCGCCCCACGTTTGCACCACGTGCGTGTTGTCGGCCGTGCGGTCGGCGCCGCGGATGCTCGAACGGGTGTGCCGGTAGCCGCTCTCGACGAAGTTGGGCACGTCGCGCGCGTACGGTGTTGCCTTCGGCGCGTACTGGGCCACGCGCTGCCCACGGACAGGCTCGTGCGTATAACGCGAGGGCTGAAAGAACCAGTCGGCTTCCGCTGCCGTTGCAAGCATCAAGGCAATCGCCGTCCCCGCGATCGCCGCAGCCGGGTGCCGAATCATGGGAGTTGAAACCTACGGATTGGGGAAGCTCGTTTCAGGGTTGTGTCGTCAGGGTGCAAACAAAGGGGCGTCGAGGGGACTTTCCCCGTTCGGCCGGTAAGGGGACAGGTCCCCGGCCGGCCGTTTCCATCGGGCAATCGCCGCGCTTACGGCTCGCGCGGGCCGACCACCGTCAACTGCTCTGCGGCCGGATCGTACTGGTAGCGCTCTCCCTCGCGCAGCTCCGGCAAGTCGATTTGGTTTGTGGTGATGATTTCCTTCATGAACTCCTCGTGCGAGTCCGGCGCACGGCCGTGGGTGGCCTTGAACAGGTTCATGGCCTGCGGGATTTGCACGTCGAATATGAGGCGTTCGGCGGCGCGCCAGCGCGCGGCCAGCGGCGTGGCCACCGGGCCCGTGCCGTAGCCGTGCCCTTTCCGGCCCACGCCCACCTCGGCCGGCCGCGTTGCCTCGGTATCGTCGGGCTCCGAGGCGTCGACCGCCGCGCCTGTGGGCGGGGCGGGCGGCGCCGGCGGAGCGGGCGGCGCCGTCTCGGCATCACGCGCCGGCGGCGCCGGGCCGGGCTCGCCGCCGCAGCCGAGCAGCACGACGCAAACACACAGGGCAATCGGAATCCATCGCATGACGTTCGGTTCCTGTTTGCGGGGTCGGTTCCATCCCCGTGGGATAAGCTTCCAGCTTGGCATCCCCGTGGGATAAGCTTCCAGCTTGTCAACTTCGTGGGACATGCTTCCAGCTTGTCAATCTTCGTGGGATAAGCTTCCAGCTTGTCAACTACCTCATGTTCACTTCCATACTCATTCAAGTGCCCCCGGCCTTCGGGTTCTGCAGCACCTTGCGTTGGGTGCGGATCACGGTCGGCCCCAGCGCCGGGGGTTCCGTTTCGGCGTCGGTCCCGCCCAGCTCGAAACGCCACTGCTCCATCCGAGCCAGGACGGCCGCCCGCGTCAAATTGTAGTCGAGCGGCGTGAGGGTGATGTTTCCTGCGGCAAGTTCGGTCAGGTCGGTCCTCTGCCCGGCGGTGGAAGCCGTCGGGCTGCCGGTCAGCCAGAAGTATTCGCGTCCCCAGGGGTCGAACCGTTTCTCGAACCGGTCGTGGTGAAGGACCACGTCCATCGGCACGGTGCTCACTTGCGGCTTGCCGCGCAGGGCCGCCTGGGGGATGTTCATGTTGTAAAGCTGCGGCTCGGGACCCTTCTGGGCCACCGCCTGCTCGATCACGCCGCAGGCCAACGCGGCCGCCCGGTCGTAGTCGGCATGCTCGTCGAACTCCAGGGAGACCGCAAAGCTCGTAACGCCGTAAAACGCCCCTTCGATGGCCGCGGCCACCGTGCCGGAATACAGCACGTTGATTCCCGCGTTGAACCCGCTGTTGATGCCGCTGACGACCAGGTCGGGCATGCGCGGGCAGATTTCGGTGGCGCCGATTTTCACGCAATCGGCCGGGCTGCCCTGGACGGCCCAACCCCACGGTTCGTCGCCATGGAAGACCTCCTTCATGATCAGCGGGGTCAGGTACGTGATGGCGTGGCTCACGCCGCTTTGCTCGGTGGCCGGGGCCACCAGGTACACGTCGCCCAGGCGCGCAAGCGCTCGGCGCAAGGCCGCCAGCCCGGGAGCGTAGATGCCGTCGTCGTTGGTAACTAGGACAAGCACAATGGGTTCCTGCCGTGGTTTGGGTACGTCCGTGAGGTCGAGGCACTATCTTCCATGATAGTTAGGGAGCGGCGGAAACTCAAGCGCCCGGCGCGCAAGTCGTGGAATAACAGCGAGTTACGGGCAGATGCCCGCGTTCGTGCTCCTGCACGCCCGGGGCGAACCGCCGTAAACCAATCCCTCCGCTGGGGGGGGCTGAGGGGGGCGGCGCATCCGCCGCTCTCAGCCGCGCGGCGCACGACGCACTTTGTCCGGCATGCTGGCGGTACCGTTGCCTAAGGCTGGCATGAAGTGTGTGCCACTGGCATTGCCAGTGCTTGAGTCCCTTTGTGCTGGACGGCTCCGAAGGCTCGGACGGTCGGTCCCTTGACGGGCCGATGTCCACCCTCCCTTTGGCACTGGCCGCGCCAGTGGGACAAAGCACTGGCGGAGCCAGTGGCACAAAGCACTGGCGGAGCCAGTGGCACAAAGCACTGGCGGAGCCAGTGGCACACTCGGAACGGCCACTCCCCGTTGGCACTCCACCCCGCCTGGCACGAACGCAAGGTACGTCGTGCGCCCCTCCGCCGCGCGGCGACAATCTTGCTGTTGCCCCACGTCCCGGTTTCCGTATGATTAGGGGCCTTTGGGGTTCGTAGCAGAGAGTAGCCGCAGCCAAAGAGCCACGTACAGCGTCGCTTCGGGCGGTGAATCTGAATTTCGCGGCCGGTCGCTTCCATGAAAACGCTTCTCATCGCAATTCTCGCAGTCGGGTTGCTCGCAACGATCGTTGCCTGTTCGGGCTGCTCGCAACTGCAACTCACCTCCCAAGGCGCGAGCGGCAACATGGCAGGCAGCGTCGGACCCTCGTTCCCCCGGCCCACGCTCGGCGGAACGCAGTTTTGGACCGACGAGCACTTCTTCCACCAATGGCGAATCCAGCGGCACAGCGAATCGGGCGAATGTCGCCTGTTGGACGCGCATGCGTGGCAACATGCCTCCGGCACGTTCGACGAGTGCCTCGCCAGGCTGCAACAGATACGGCACGAGCGCAACTTGCCGCCCATGTCGGGGAAAGCCGTGGTCCTGCTGCACGGGCTTGGCGCACCGCGATGGTCCATGCACCTGCTGGGCGAGCACTTGCGGAAAAAAGCCGGATACACGATCTTCAACGTCGAGTACGCCAGCACGCGGCGCAGCATTGACGACCACGCGGAAAGCCTCGCGAAGGTGCTGGCCGGCCTCGAAGGCATCGAGCAGATTCACCTGGTAGGCCACAGCATGGGCAATGTGGTCATACGGCGCTATTTCGGGGCCTCGGAAGAAACCGCCGACACGTGGCAACCCGACCCACGCATTCGACGTATTGTCATGATCGCCCCGCCCAACCACGGCGCGCTGGCGGCCGAGCGGCTGGCTGATGTCGAGTTGTTCCGTAAGGTATTCGGCGAGGCGGGCCAGCAGCTTGGCCCCGAGTGGGACGATCTGAAGACGCGGCTCGCCGTACCGGGGGTCGAGTTCGGCATCATCGCTGGGGGCACGGGCTGGGGTGGGCTGAACCCCTTCCAGCCCGGCGACGACGACGGCCGCATCACGGTCGAAACCACCCGGTTGGCCGGCGCGGCCGATTTCCTCCGCGTGCCCAACATCCACGAACTCATCGCCAACGACCCGCGCGTGTTCGGCTACACCCTCCGGTTCCTCGAAGAAGGCTACTTCCGCTCGCCGGAGCAACGCCGGCCAATTCCCCAGTGAAGACCGCGGCTGCGAATGCCTCACCCGTAGCCGTTCACAGGTCGGCGGCGCGGGCTGTTTTCTCTGCTGCATGCGAGGGGGACAGTCCCATTTTCGCGGCTCCATCAGCAGGGCGATTGGGCAAATCCCCTTTTGTGCCGCGAAAATCGGGACAGTCCCCTACCAGCGTTGCACCCATTTCAAGGGGGAGGATAATTTCGCCGTTTTTGTCCGATTCGCCCCTTTCGGCCGTGGCGCCTTCTTGTCAAGGACCCTCGCCCATGCTAAAATGAGCGTTCGGCCTTGCTGATGTACTGGTCGGCCCGGTTCGTTCGGGCGACGGGCAGGGAATGTTGTTGCGGGCGACCCGGGCATCCCACCTCGGTGGTCGCTCCGTTTTTGCCGGAGCGGACCCTTCGT
>CAYPWB010000386.1:0-5746 GCA_964414315.1 uncultured Planctomycetaceae bacterium
AGGAGCAATGCGATGAAACTGAAGTCGCGAGTGCGGAGGTTCTGGTGTGTGCTGCTGGCGTTGACGATGTTCTACTCGCCGGTGCTGGTGTACGCGAACCCGGTGGCGGCGTCGGCGTCAGGTACGGCGGCCGAGGAGGCGGATCTCTCTTACCTCCCGCCCCGGGCCATGGCGGCCGTGGTGGCGTATCCGCGCAGGTCGCTCACCGCCCCGGAGGCCGAGATGATGCCCATCGAAATTCTCTCGGCGGCCGGCAAGCAGCAGTTCGGGATCGACCCGGTCGATATCGAAAGCGTTCTGTTCGTCGTATTGCCGCCGGGCGAGACCGAACCCGGGTTCGGCGCGGTGCTGCGGTTGGCCAAGCCGTATTCACTCGACGACCTGAAATGGGAAGGCCGGCCGTACCGCGACGGGATGCATCCCGGCGCGCCCGACCTCCTCATGCCCGACGACCACACCTTGATGGTCGGCCAGCAGCCGGTGCTGCAGCAGATGATGGATAACCACGCGAAGCCGAGCGAGGGACCGCTGGCAAAGCTGATGGCGCGCACGCGCATCGAGGGCGACCTGATGGCGCTGGCGGTGCTCGAGCCGGTCCGTCCGATGCTCGCCGCCGAACTGGCCGACGCCCCGCTTCCGCCGCCCTTCGCCGGGCTGAAGAACGTGCCCGACCTGGTCGATGCCGTCAAACTCGACGTCGGGGTCGCCCGCGGCACGATGCTGGCGCTGACGGTCCTGGCCGTCGATGAAGAAGCCGCGGAGCAACTTGAGCGGCTCGTCAACGCGTTGCTCGACGTCGGCCGTCAAATGGCCTTAATGCAGCTTGCCGAGCAGACACAGAGCGATGACCCGGTCGAGCAGGCCGCCGCGCAGTACTCGCAGCGAATCAGCGGCAAACTGGTCGAGATGCTCCGGCCCGACCGGGCCGGGCGGCGGCTCCGGATCGCGATCGACGATCAGCCCGGCTCGCCCACGCAGGTGGCCACCATGGGCGTGCTGGTGGCCCTGCTGCTGCCGGCCGTGCAAGCGGCCCGCGAGGCAGCGCGCCGCGCGCAGTCGATAAACAATCTCAAGCAACTCGGCTTGGCCATGCACAACTACCATGATGTCAACCGGCGTTTTCCGGCCCGGGCCGTGTTCGACGACGACGGCAAGCCGCTGCTGAGTTGGCGCGTGCTGATGCTGCCCTACCTGGAGGAGCAGCAGCTCTTCGAGGAGTTCCGCATGGACGAGCCCTGGGACAGCGAGCACAACCGGAAGCTGATCGACCGCATGCCGGCGGCGTTCCACAATCCCAGCAGCACGGCCGAGCCGGGCAAGACCGTGTACCTGGCGCCGGTCGGCGAGGGCACGCTGTTCGACGGTTCGAAGGGGAAGTCCTTTGCCGAAATCCGCGACGGCACCTCCAATACGATCATGCTCCTGGAGGCGAACGACAGCGAGGCCGTCGTCTGGACCAGGCCCGACGATTGGCAATATGATCCGAGTCGTCCCATGGCAGGGTTGGGCAGCGCTCACCCGGGCGGCTTCAGCGCGGCGTTCGCCGACGGCAGCGTGCGGTTTCTGGCTGATTCGCTGGATCCCGAGATTTTCAAGGCACTGCTCACCATCGCCGACGGGCAGGCCGTTTTGCCTTAGACGAGGAAGTACTGAAGGCCATCCAGGGCGTGGCGCAGGTGACCGAGCAGTCGGCCGCCGGCAGCGAAGATATTGGTGCCCAGGCCGGCGCGACGAAGGACCTGGTGGGCCAATTTCGCACGAGCGATTCGCCCAGCCGCGACCAAGCCGAATTGGCTCACGCGTAACGTGCGTTCGCCGCTTTCGTCATTTCCGCCGGGCCGGGGGCATTTCGATGCCCGCGGCCCATTTTTCGTGGGACAGGCTTCCAGCCTCTCTTTCCCACCGACTTGCCTGAAAGCCGATCCCACTTCTTCCGCTCCCGGTTCGTTGTGTGCATCGCCTGAGCGTCCCCGCTCCTGCCGACATCTGCGGCAGAAACCCTGCGCACCGCATGTTCCCGCAACCTATGTTTTCCTGGTACCTTGCCCATGCTGCGCGAGGACACTCGGCTGAACTGGCAACTCTTGGGTACGTGGCAACGAATAGATTGATTATGTCGAATGATCCGAAGCGAAGGGGAGGCTTGGCAGCGGCGTTTCGCAGCCCAAGTGTTCGCCTGCTCATGGGCATGGGGCTCTTGGCGGTCGTGTTTCTTGCCGCCGTGCTCGCGCACACATGGCGTTGGACCCGCGAGCAAACGCGGTTCACGGCCGACCAGCAGGCCCGACTGGCCGTGGAGTTCGACCGATCGGTTCGGTCGTATGCGCGCAAGTACATCCGTCCGGAAATGTCGAAGCGAGTCGGCCCCGGCGAGTTCATCCCGGAGGCGATGTCGACTTCGTTCATCTCCCGCAGGGTCTTCGAGGGCGCCAGCGAGGCCCTCCCCGACGGCCTGCTACGGTTCCCCTCAACGAATCCGCGGAACCCGATCAATCGTGCGAAGCCTGCGGAATTGCCGATCATTCGATACTTCGAGCAGAACCCCGAGGCGGACACATGGACGGGCAACATGGCCCTGACCGAAGGGGGCGAACAGCACCTGGTTCGGGCGGTTCCCTACCGCTTCGAGGCCGCGTGCATGGACTGCCACGGCCGCCCCGAAGACGCGCCCGAGTCGCTCGTGGAGCGCTACGGACCGACGGCCGGCTTCGGCCGAAAGGTTGGCGACGTGTCGATTGAGATGGTCGCGTTGCCGCTCGCCCAGTATCAGACAGCGGCCGCCGCCCAGTTTCGGCGGCAAATGATCGGTGCCGTGGTCGCTTGCCTGATATTCCTCGGCGGCATCGCCGGACTGGTCGTGCTCGACATCCGCGTCCGCAACACAGCGAGGCAACAACTGGAACGCTCCAATGAACGGTTCAACCAAATCGCGGAACACAGCCGCACGGTCGCCTGGGAGGTCGATGCCACCGGACGATTCACCTACGTGAGCCCGGCCTCGCTGATGGTGTGGGGACACCCGGCCGAGGCGATCGTGGGGAAGAAATACTTCCACGAGTTTCACCCCGAGGAAGGCCGCGAGGCGTTTCGGGCGGCGTGCTTCGATATCATGGCGCGCAAAGAGTCGTTCCGCAACGTGGAGAATGCCATTGAGACGGCGGACGGGCGGATTGTTTGGGTGGCGACCAACGGCTTTCCCATCCTGGCTCCCGACGGCGCTCTGCTCGGCTACCGCGGTTCCGACACCGACATCACCGACCGCAGGCTGGCGGAGCAAACGCTGTGCGACGGCGAACAGAAGCTATCCAGTATCATCGAAGGATCGCCCATCCCGACCTTTGTCATCGACGACGAACACCGTGTGCGGCACTGGAACCAGGCGCTGGAGCGGCTTACGGGAATTGCGGCCGCTGAAATCATCGGCACGAAACAGCATTGGCGGGCGTTCTACGACAACGAGCGACCGTGCCTGGTCGACTTCCTCGTCGACGAGGCGACCCCAAAGCTCCATGAATGGTACACCGCGAATTGCCGCAAGTCGACTTTGCTCGACCGAGCCTACGAAGGGAGCGATTTCTTTCCCGCGCTAGGCGAGGACGGGCGGTGGCTGCACTTCACCGCCGCCGCCGTTCACGGTGCCGACGGCCGCGTTGTGGGCGCCATGGAAACCCTGCAGGACGTGACCGAGCGGAAGGAGGCTGCGCAGGCCGTCCAGAAGGCGCTGGCCGAGGCCGAACAGGCGCGGTACGAAGCCGTGTGCCTGGCCGACGACGCCGAGACCGCCCGCGGCCGCGCTGCCGAGGAGTCGGCCCGGTTGCACGCGATGATTACGGGCATGAAGGAGGGCGTCGTATTTGCCAACGTCGAGGGCGTGGTGACCGAGGTGAACGACTTCTTCTGCGAGTTCGCCGGCCGGGAACGAAGCGAATTGATCGGCCGATCCCTGGTCGCATTGCACCGGGGCAAAGTTCGCGATCGAATTCTCCAGGCCGTGGCGCGGTTCCAAAGCGAATGGAACGCTCCCGCGATGGAAGTCCAGCGCCGCGTGCGCCATGCGCACGTTATAATGCGCATGCAGCCCATTTACAACGACGGCGCTTATTGCGGCGTGCTACTGAACGTCATCGATGTTTCCGAACTGGTCGCTGCTCGGCATCAAGCCGAGGCGCTGCGGCAGGAGGCGATGGCGACCAATGAAATGCTCCTGGACGAGTCGCAGCGGTGTAGAGAACTGGCCGTGCGCGCCGAAGCGGCCAACCGCTCCAAGAGCGAGTTCTTGGCCAACATGAGTCACGAAATCCGAACGCCCATGACGGCCATTCTCGGCTTCGCCGAGGCGCTTCTCGACGAACCGGGCCAGGAGGAGGCCCCGCCCGAGCGGCGCGAGGCCGTCGAAACGATCCGCCGGAACGGGGAACACCTCCTGGGGGTCATCAACGACATTCTCGACCTGTCGAAGATCGAGGCGGGCAAGCTCGACGTCGAGTCCACCACCTGCTCACCAGCCGCCGTCGTAGCCGAGGTGGCCGCGCTCATGCGGCTGCGGGCCGAAGAGAAGGGCCTCGCGTTGCACGTCGAGTACGACGGGTCGATCCCGAACACCATTCGAACCGACCCACTCCGCCTTCGGCAGATTCTGATTAACCTGGTGGGCAACGCCGTCAAGTTCACCGAAACCGGGCGCGTACGAATTGTCGTTCGCCTCGTGCAGGTAACCGACGGCGCGCCCCGCCTGCGGTTCGACGTAATCGACACGGGCATCGGCCTTACCGAGGAACACCGCGCCGGGCTGTTCCAGCCGTTCACGCAGGCCGATTCGTCCATGACGCGCAAGTTCGGCGGCACCGGTCTGGGGCTGACCATCAGCAAGCGTTTCGCCCAGATGCTCGGCGGCGATATTGTCGTCGACAGCGTGCCCGGCAAGGGCAGCACCTTCAGTCTCGTCGTCGAAACAGGCCCGCTGGACGGCGTTGCTCTCGGCGGAAAGACGAAACAGGCCGAATTGCTTCGAACGATGGCGACCGATGCGCCCCCCAAACCCGACCCGCCGGCCAACGTGACCCCCGGCTGCCGAACCCTGCTGGCCGAGGACGGGCCGGATAACCAGCGGCTCATCGCGTGGATTCTTACCAAGGCCGGCGCGCACGTGACCGTGGCCGAGAACGGGCGGGTTGCGGTCGACGAAGCCCTAGCGGCCGACGACCGGGCCGAACCGTTCGATCTGATCCTGATGGACATGCAGATGCCGGTGCTGGACGGTTACCTGGCCACGCGCGAGTTGCGTGCCCGCGGTTACCGACGCCCGATTATCGCCCTGACCGCACATGCCATGCCCGAAGACCGCGCGAAATGCCTCGACGCCGGTTGCGACGACTACGCTACCAAACCGATCGATCGCCATCGCCTACTGAAACTTGTTGCCCGGCACTCCGCCTCACCGTGCTCTTCACGCTTCGCGTGAAGGCTTGGCATGGGTCTCTCGTTCGCTCCGACGATGGGCGCCTTCCGGCTGTCGAACGTATACGCCCTCTCGCACAAACCGGCCGTTGTCGGCAACGGCACGGCGTAGCCTCACGCGGAGCGTGAGGAGTACATGTGCTCTTCACGCTTCGCGTGAAGTCTCGCCTCGGTCTTCCATCATGCCCGGTCTCAGGAGCAAACCGGCTGTCGAACATGCAGGGGCTCTTGCGTCCACCGGCCGTTGTCGGCAACGGCACGGCGTATCCTCACGCGGAGCGTGAGGAGT
>CAYPWB010000387.1:0-1563 GCA_964414315.1 uncultured Planctomycetaceae bacterium
GTACGATTCTGCCGTGGGTCAGGGAACGGATGGGTGCCACTGGCTCGGCCAGTGCTGTGTGCCACTGGCTCGGCCAGTGCTGTGTGCCACTGGCTCGGCCAGTGCCTCCCAACGACTAACGTCAAGCATCGTGGAATACGGTAGCCGCAGCCAAAGTGACCCCGATTCGCCACGCCGTCTCCAGAGACGCAACCTATTATTCTGGAAGAGGTTACGCCGCGCTTCGCCGACAACATCGTGAAAATCTTAACGATGTTTGAGGTTAGTAGAGTATAGTGCAAACGCAGATGGACGCGAAGGGGACCCGTACCCTTCGCATGCAGCGGAGAAGACAGCCTGCCGACCTGTAAACGCTTCCGTGAACGATGACCCGCTTTGTACCAAGGAGCAACCGATGAACGCCGCTTCCTCAATCGCCCACCGCTCGATTCTGCTGCTGACGACGTGCTTCGCCGCGACGGCCGCCGTTCCCGCAGCGACGCTTGCGGCCGCCCCCCCGCGGCCGAACCTGGTCGTGGTCATGGTCGACGATCTGGGTTTCTCCGACCTCGGCTGCTACGGCGCCGAGATCGAAACCCCGCACATCGACCGCCTTGCCGAGCAGGGGCTGCGGTTCACGCAGTTCTACAATACGGCGAAGTGCGAGCCCTCGCGCGTGTGCCTGCTGAGCGGGCTGTACACGAACCAGGCGGGGGGCCGAAACCTGGACCGGGCGGTCACCTTCGCTGAAGTGCTCCGCGAGGCCGGCTACTTCACCGCCATGACCGGCAAGTGGCACATGGAAAATGAGCCGACCGACCGCGGATTCCAGCGATACTTCGGCCATCTGTCCGGCGCGACCAACTTCTTCACCGGCGACAACACCTTCCGGCTTAACGGCGAGCCGTGGTCCGAATTCGGCGACGACTTCTACACGACCGACGCCAACACCGACTACGCCCTCCGCTTCATCGACGAGGCCCTTGAGCGGGAGCAGCCCTTCCTCGTCTACGTCGCGCACAACGCGCCGCACTATCCGCTGCAAGCACCCGAGGCCGACGTGATGAAGTACCGCGGCCGCTACCGCATCGGCTGGGACGAGTTGCGGCAAGCCCGCTACAAGCGGCAGGTGGCCATGGGGCTGATCGACGCGAAGTGGCCGCTCAGCCCCCGGCCCGACTACATCCCCTCCTGGGACTCACTCACCGACGAGCAACAAGACTGGGAGGACTTTCGCATGGCGACGTTCGCGGGCATGGTCGACCGGATTGATCAGAACATGGGCCGGCTCGTGGAGCACTTGAAGGCTCGGGGGGTGCTCGACGATACGCTCATCCTTCTGTTCTCCGACAACGGGGCCTGCCCCTTCGAACGCACCCGCGGCCGGCAGTTCATGCCCTGGGACCCCCGGTCGTACTGGACGTACGACGTCGGCTGGGCGCACGCGGGCAACACGCCGTTCCGCTGGTATAAGCAGAACCAGCACGAGGGCGGAATCTCGTCGCCGCTGATTGCCCACTGGCCGAAGGGCCTGAAGACCGCGCCCGGCGCCATCACCCATCAGCCGGCGCACCTGATCGACAT
>CAYPWB010000387.1:1663-5745 GCA_964414315.1 uncultured Planctomycetaceae bacterium
GGTCGAGGAACTGTCCGACCTCTGGCATCACGCCGCCGCCGAAGTGGACCGACTTCCGCCGCGGCAGCGTGCCCCCATCACCGCCGACAAAGTGCCCACCTTCCCGCCGCAGTTGATGACCGAGCGATGAATCGATCCTGAATCGGCAGTCCCTGCCGATGCGCGGAGCTTTCCATGCGTCGCCCTATCTACCAAGACGAATGCGAAACCTACCAGGCCGATACGTGCCGGGGGCTGATCGAGGGCGTTGCGGCCGGGCGGGTGCGAGTGGAAGCACTCGTGCACGGACACTATCCCGGCCACCCTCTGCCGCGGGGCACGCTGCCCGGCGTGAAATCCGTCGGCTTCTGGGACGCCGTTGCCGATCAGGACTGGGGCCTCGACTGGCACCGCAACGAGGGCATCGAGTTGACGTTCCTCGAAAGCGGACGGATCGAGTTCGCCGTGGACCGGAGGCACGTCGAGCTTCAGCCCCACGACCTGACCGTCACCCGCCCCTGGCAGGCGCACCGCGTGGGCGACCCGCACGTGACCGCCGGCCGCCTGCACTGGCTGATTCTCGACGTGAATGTTCGCCGGCCGCACCAACCGTGGCGGTGGCCCGCGTGGCTGGTGCTGACGCCGGCCGACCGCGACGAGTTGACCCGCTTCCTGCGCCACAACGAGGAGCCCGTGTGGCCGGCAACGCCGAAGCTGGCCGCATGTTTCCGTGAAATTGCCCACGCGGTCGAATCCGACGAACGCGGCCGAGGGGTTCCCCGCCCGGCCGGGCACGGCCGAGTTCGGCACCGACGGCCGCTTCAGCGCACAAACCTTCGTGCCGGGCGACGGCCTCATGCCCGGCCGATACCAGGCCCAGGTGTATTGCTGGGAGGTGGCGCCAGAGATGGGCCGGCCGCACGGCAAGAGCTATCTGCCGCCACAATACGGCGACGTGGAAGGCGGCGGTTGGGAAGTCGATGTGCAGCCCGACCAACGCAGCATCACCCTGGAGTGGGACATTGCCCCCGGACCATAACACCGTGGGATAGGCTTCCAGCCTGTCGGGTGTCAGGTGTCAGGTAAAAGAATGACAGGCTGGAAGCCTATCCCACGGCCCAGAACCCAAACCCATGGAGACTCCCTCATGACGAACGAAAATGCAAACCTTCCCAATCGGCGCCGTTTCCTGAAGCAATCGGCCTCGGCGGCCACCGCGGCGGCGTCGCTGGCAGCCGCCCCCTGCGTGATGGCCGATACGGCGGCCGGCGCGAACGACCGCGTGGGCGTCGGGTTCATCGGCACGGGCGGCCGAGCCGGCGCGCACATGAACATCTGCCTGGAACTCAAGAAGCAGGGCCGGTGCGAGACGGTGGCCGTGTGCGACGTGTACGCGCCCCGCGTGCAGGCCGCAGCGGAAAAGACGGGTGGCAAGATTTACCGGAACTACAAGGACCTGCTGGCCGACCCGCGGGTCGACGTCGTTTGCATCGCCACGCCCGACCGGCACCACGCGCAGCAGGCCATCGATGCCGTGAAGGCGGGCAAAGACGTGTATGTCGAGAAACCGCTGACGCACTGGTCCCAGTTCGACCTGGCCAAGCAACTGAGCGACGAGGCCGAGAAGCACAAGCGCATCGTCCAGGTGGGAACGCAGTTCGTGGCCGACGACAACTACGCCGAGGTACGCCGGCTGATTGGCGAGGGGATCATCGGCAAGGTGATGCACGTGCAGGCCGCGTTCTTCCGCCGCGGCGACTGGGGCGAGCGCATGCACATTCCCGACCCCAACGCAACGCCCGGCCCCGAGCTGGATTGGGAGCAGTTCCTCGGCGACGCGCCGAAGGTCGATTTCTCCGTCTCCCGGTTCTTCCAGTGGCGAATGTACTGGGACTACTCCGGCGGGCCGTCGACCGACCTGCTGGTGCACACGTTCACGCCCGTCTTCTGTATGCTCGACCTGGGCTTCCCGCAGCGCGTGATGGGCGGCGGCGGCACCTTCCACTACGAACGCGAAGTGCCCGACCAGTGCAACATCCTGGTCGACTACGCCGGCGGGCCCAGTGTCGTGCTGATGAACTCGCTTTCGAACCACGTGGGCACGAAGCACGTGCTGCGCGGCACCGACGGCATCATCGAGTTCGAGGCGGGCGACCGGGGCAGCAAAGGCATCCGCATCGTCCCGTTCAGCAAGAACAACAAGGAGGAAATCTTCCTGCCGTGGCGCGGCATGGGCGATACCGGCAAGCTGTGGACCAACCTGCTCGATTGCGTGGCCAGCCGCCGGGAGCCCTACTGCCCGGTGGACCTGGGCCTGCGCGTGCAGACGCCGCTGATTATGGGCATCCTTTCGCACCGCGAGAACAAGGTCGCGCTGTTCGACGAGGCCTCGCGGCAGATCGTGCTGCAGTGATGCGGGCGGTGCGCAACCGCGTGCTCACCCTGGGGCTGCCGCGGCAGACCGATTGGCACGATTGGGCATTGCCGGTATCGGCTCACGCCGGACTGTGCTCCTTCGCGTTCTGGATCACGATGGTCGGCTCCATGTTTCGCGCAGGGACGGGGAGGCCGCGTTCCCGGAGTAACTCGACGTGCTCTTTCATCCCCCATTTGGCCTTGTACAGGCAGTCTTCCACAGAGTGCCCGATGCCGGTGAATCCCTCCAGATCGTGCGAGAAGAACCCGAAATAATCGGGTTCATCGGTCGCTTCGATAACCAGCGAGTAGGGTAGTTCAATCATTCCTTTCATCCTGCTGTTTGAGGCCGGCGGCCTTGAGGATCGCGTGGCACGTGCCTGTCGGCACTTCCCGAGAGCCGTGAAAGTCCACGCGAACCAGCCGTGGCCAACCGGGCTTGCCGTAGTATCGGATAGATCCCTTCTCTTTGACGATGCGGAAGTCGTTCTTCTCAAGTCTCCTCACCAATTCACTGAACTACATTCGTGCCCACACCTCAAAACAGGAGAAATCCGTTCGCGTGGCGATGACCCAAGGACTCCCGATTAGTTTACGTTGGCCGGCTGGGTGGGTCAAGCCGGGCAACCGTTCGCAGGGGACTGTCCCGATTTTCGCGGCACAAAGGGCGATGTGCCTCATCGGCCGCCTGCCGAGGCCGCGAAAACGGGACTGCCCCCTCGCATACAGCGGCGAAAACTGCCCGCGCCGCCGACCCGTGATTGGTTACCCAGCCGGAGATTTCTGGTATACTCCGAGACCCCGTGCGGATGAGCAACTCGCTTTGCCGTAAGAGCGTTGTCCGGTGAGATCGTATGGGCTTCGGAACTCGTCGAGGTGCCTCGGCAGGAGTTGAGGGCTCGACCACAACGAGGTGGCATATCATGCGTCGCCCTATCTACCACGACGAAAGCCGAACCTACCAGGCCGATACGTGCCGGCCGATTGTCGAAGCGGCGGCGGCCGGCCGGGTTCGGCTGGAGGCGCTGATGCACGGGCACTATCCCGGCAGGCCGTTGCCTCGCGGCGCCCTGCCCGGCGTGAAGATGGTCGGGTTCTGGGACGATGCCGCGGGCCAAACGTGGGGGCTCGATTGGCATCAGAATGAAGGCATCGAGTTGACGTTTCTCGAAAGCGGACAACTCGCCTTCGGCGTCGACGGGCGGCCCGCCGCCGGAAAGCTATCTGCCGGCCGCGTATCAAACCGGCCGGAAGATGTTGCCGAAGCTGGTCGTCGAGCCCGGCGCGCGGCGCATGTGGTTCGAATACGATGTGTCGTCGGCGGATACCGGCGAATCGGCCGCGCGCCGTGTGCCCCGAAGGGGCGCCGTTCGGCCAGCCCAGGGCAACGCCCTGGGAGTCGGCCGTGTTTCATGCTAAACTGTCGGCCGGCTCGGCGGCGTGTGCCCGCCGGACAACCGCGCCCCAATTCCCACCACCGCACACATCCGCAGGAGACGAACATGAAGCCGATCCAAACCGACAAACCCCAGGTTTCCTCCCCCGGCCAGTCGCGACGCGATTTCCTCAAGCACACCGGCCGGGCGGCGGCCGCTTCGGCGCTGGCGGGCGCCGTGGTGCCGAACTGCCATGCCCAGGGCGAATCGGCCATCAAGCTGGCCCTGGTCGGATGCGGGGGGCGGGGCACG
>CAYPWB010000388.1:0-5728 GCA_964414315.1 uncultured Planctomycetaceae bacterium
CCGACGACATCCGCGACGACAACCCGCCGAGCAACCCAAAACTGCTCGCCTACCTGGAAAAGGAATTGATTGA
Source organism: uncultured Planctomycetaceae bacterium (assembly GCA_964414315.1). GTDB lineage: Bacteria > Planctomycetota > Planctomycetia > Pirellulales > Thermoguttaceae > PWXP01. The sequence goes on from CAYPWB010000388.1 coordinate 74, forward strand.
GAACGATTACGACCTGAAGCACCTGTACCGCTTGATCCTCAATTCCAGCACGTACCAGTTCTCGTCCATTCCGCGAAGCGACGCGCCGGAGGCCGGGGCGCAGTTCGCCAGTTATCCGCCGCGCCGGTTGGACGCCGAGGTGCTCATCGACGCGATCAATCAGATTACCGGCACGACCGACCTGTACACGAGCGCCATCCCGGAGCCGTACACCTATATTCCGCGCGACATGCCCGCCGTGGCCCTGGCCGACGGCAGCGTGACGAGCCAGTTTCTGGCGTTGTTCGGGCGTTCGGCGCGGGCGACGGGCATGGCCGGCGAACGCACGAACGAGCCGGTGCCCGCCCAGTGGCTGCACATGCTCAATTCGAGCCACATTCAGGGCAAGCTGGCCGGAGGGCCGAAGATCAAGGCCCTGCTCGAGGCCGACCGGCCTCCGAAGGAAACGCTCGAGGCGTTGTACCTCACCATCCTGTCGCGCCGGCCGACGGACGAGGAAGTGGAAGCCGCGCTGGAGTACGTCGGCCAGTCGAAATCGAAGCGCGAAGGAGGCGTCGACATCGCCTGGGCGCTGATCAATACGACCGAGTTCTTGTACCGCCATTAAGAGCCTGTCCGAGAACTCCCCTCTCCCTTTGGGAGAGGGGCTGGGGGTGAGGGATCTGAGTAATACAAACGCAAAGTCTCTCGGTAGATTGCCCTCACCCTAACCCTCTCCCGGAGGGAGAGGGAATTCTTTCGGACAACCACTAACATTCCCGAAAGGAGACGGAAACCATGGATACAAAAAACGCTGTGGACCCTCGGCCGACTATTTCGAGGCGCGAAGCGTTGCGTCGAGGCCTGTGCGGAGCGGGCGGCGCCGTGCTCGCAAGCCGGTTGGCGCCGGGAGCGGCGGCGAACGAATCGGCCCCGAAGAAGCCCGAACGCAAGGCCAAGTCGGTCATCCAAATCTTCCTTTGGGGCGGCATGTCGCACAACGACACGTGGGACCCCAAGCCCGGCCTCGGCAGAGAGTACCTGGGCGAGTTCACGGAAGTGATCGACACGAACGTGCCGGGCATTCAACTGGGCGGCCTGTTCCCCAAGCTGGCCCAACAGGCCGACAAGTACTCGCTCATTCGCAGCATGACCCACGGCAACAACGGCCACGAGACGGCGGCCTACATCATGCAAACCGGGCACATGCCCGGCGGCCGGCTGGCCTTCCCCAGCGTCGGCGCCGTCTTCGCCCTGTTCCAAAAGAACGAGTACAAGGGCATCATTCCGCCGTACGTCGTGCTCACCCGCGCGCAGGGGCGGTTCTCGGAGGAGGGCTTCCTGGGGCCGAACTACAAACCCTTCGCCACCGGCGGAAACCCGAACGCCGCACGGTTCGAAGTCGAAGGCGTCATCGCCCGCGGTATTACCGACGAGCGCCAGGAGGCACGGCGGGAACTGCTCGGCAAGATGAACACCCTGGGCAACCTCATGGCCGCCAGCCCGGAGGTCGCCCTGGCCGAGGAGACCAAGGACGTCGCTTACGAACTGATCCTCGGCTCCGGCCGCGAGGTGTTCGATCTGAACCAGGAAGACGATAAGCTGCGCGACCGTTACGGCCGCCACACGTTCGGGCAGATGTGCGTGGCCGCCCGGCGGATGGTCGAGGCGGGAGTGCCGTACATTACGATCAACTTCCCCGGCGGATGGGATACCCATAGCAACCACTTCCCGCGCATGCGAACCCAGTGCCCGCAACTCGACGAAGGCCTCGCCGCGCTGCTGGCCGACCTCGACGACCGGAAACTGCTCGACAGCACGCTGGTTTGGTGCACCGGCGAGTTCGGCCGCGGGCCGAAGGTCGACTGGCAGCCGCCGTGGAACGGCGGACGCAACCATTACGGCAAGGTGTTCACCGTCCTGGTGGCCGGCGGCGGATTCCAAGGCGGCAAGGTGGTCGGCGCTTCCGACGAGACGGGCGCCGTGGTGGCCGAGCGGCCCGTGTACCCGGTCGACCTGTTGGGCAGCATTTACACGCTGGCGGGCATCGACTACACGGCCGATTTGCCCCACCCCGAAGGCCTCCCCGCCCGCGTGTTGCCCGAACCGGGCGATCGGGTGAAGTCGGAGGGGCTGCTGACGGAAATCATGTAACATTGACCCATGGATATTTTGGAGCGGATCATGCGCAAACTCCTTTCGCTGCCCGTTGTCGTGCTGGCCTACGCCCTGGCGACGAGTTCCGTCGCGAGCGGCCAGTACATCGGATTCGTCTACCCGGCCGGCGCGCAGCAGGGCACCACGACCCTCATCCGCCTGGGCGGCCAGCGCATCGACGGGGTGGAGGGGGCCATCGTCTCCGGCGACGGTGTCGAAGCCAAACTGGTCGACTACCACAAGTGGCTGAACAACCAGGAAATCCGCCTGATGCGCGAGAACCTGCGCGACCTGCGACGCGCGGCCAATGCGCGGAAGAAGGCAAAGAAAGAACCGGATGCGACGGCCGCGAAGATCATCGCGAACATCGAGGAGCGAATCGCTCTGTGGGAGAACCGGCCGGCGAACCGGTCGGTGGTAAACATTGCGTTCGTCGAGGTGACCGTAGCGCCCGACGCCAAGCCCGGCCCTCGCGAAATCCGCCTCGTCTTGCGTACCGGCGTGACCAACCCCATGGTGTTCTACGTGGGCCAGTATTTGGAGTTCGCCCGGCCGCCGATGAAGACGGCCGAGGTTCCGGTGCTCGGCAACGAAGCCGCCGCCGAACGCAAACGGCCGCCGGAGGAGCAGGAAGTGCAGGTGACCGTTCCCTGCGTGGCCAACGGCCAGGTGGCTGCCGGCGAGGTGAACCATTACCGGTTCGAGGCGAAGAAGGGGCAGCGGCTGGTCATGGCCGCGCACGCCCGGGAGTTGATCCCCTACATTGCCGACGCGGTGCCCGGCTGGTTCCAGCCGGTAATTACCTTGTACGACGCCCAGGGCCGGGAAGTGGCCTACGGCGACGTGTTCCGCTTCAAACCCGATCCGGTCATCCACTACGAAGTACCCGAAAACGGCGAGTACGTGCTGACGATTTCCGACGCCTTGTTCCGCGGGCGCGAAGATTTCGTCTACCGTGTTTCGATTGCCGAGAGGCCGTTCATCACGAGCGTGTTCCCGCTGGGCGGCCGGGTGGGGGAGCCGGCAGAGGTCGAGTTGAAAGGCTGGCACCTCGACGGCGCCCAAACAAACTTGCCCCCCACCGATGCCGAGCCGGGCATGCATTACGTGACGGCCGCGAAGGGCGGCGTCGTTTCGAACCGGATGCCCTTTGCCCTCGATACGCTCCCCGAGGCGCTCGACGAGGAAGCGAATAATGACCGGTCGCAGGCGCAGACGGTGGAAATGCCGGTCATCGTCAACGGACGCGTCGACCGGCCGGGCGACTGGGACGTGTTCCGGTTCGAGGGCAAGGCCGGGCAAACGATCGTGGCCGAGGTCAACGCACGCCGGCTCGATTCGCCCCTCGATTCCATTCTGAAACTCACCGACGCCGACGGCAACCTGTTGGCCGTCAACGACGATTTCGAAGACCCGGGCACGGGGCTGAACACCCACCACGCCGATTCCTACGTGATGGTCGAATTGCCCTCCGACGGAACGTATTACGTGCACCTGGGCGACACGACGTTCAAGGGCGGCGAGGCATACGCCTACCGCTTGCGCCTTAGCGAGCCGCGGCCCGACTTCGAGCTGCGCGTGGGGCCCTCCGCCCTTTCCTTCCGGGCGAAGGGCGCGGCGGCGGTGAGCGTGTACGTGATCCGCCGCGACGGGTTCGCCGGCGACATCCGCGTGAGCCTCCAAGACTCGACCGAAGGCTTCTCGTCCAGTACCGCGACGCTGAAAGCCGGCCAGGAGATGATCCGCGGCGCCGTGAAGACCGATCGGAAACGGACCGACGGGCCGGTGGCGCTTACCGTCGAGGGGCGCGCCACCATCGACGGGAAAGAGGTCGTGCGCGAGGCCGTGCCCGCCGACGACCACATGCAAGCGTTCCTCTGGCGGCACCTGGTGCCGGTGAGCGATCTTCTGGCGCGGGTGTACGATCCGTCGGAGGAGGTCACGCCCGACCGCGTGGCGCCGCCCGTGCCCGACGAAGTGCTCGCCGCCGCGAAGAAAGCGGCCAAGGAGGCCGGGCAGCCCATGTTCTCCAAACGGCAGGTGATCGGCCGCCTGCGGCAACTCGACCACCTGTACGAAAACTGGCTGCTGACCGACGAGTTCTACCACGCGAAAGTGGCCGAGTGCCGGGTGGCCGAGGACGAATAGGACGCGTTTCCCCGGCAACCCTTGCCCGGGGAAACGCATTCACTAACCCATCGCGGCCAGCACGCCGCGCACGTAGCCGACCGACTCGGCCAGGCCGGGCAGCGGGTCGTCGGCGTCCTTCTCGTACTCGAACGCCACCACGCCGGCATAGTCGATACGGACGAGCGTTGCGAGGAACTTCGGGATGTCGATCACGCCGCGACCCACTTCGACCGTGCGGCCTTGGGCCTCGGCGGCCGAGACGTCTTTGATGTGCACGTCGAGCAGGCGGTCGGCCAGTTTCTCGGCCGAAACGGACGGGTCAACCCCGGCGCGCATCGTGTGCCCGATGTCGTTGCACAACCCGATGCGCGGGTCGAGGCTCTTGATCTTCTCGTACGCCGTTTCCGGCACGGGGTACAGCTTGTCGCCGGGGCCGTGGTTGTGGATGGCCACGCGGATATCGTACTGCTTGACCATTTCCTCGACCAGCGGGAGCAGTTCGTACGGCGTCACGCCAATGATCGTGCCCATGCCGGCCGCCTTGGCGTAGGCGAACGCGCGGCGCACTTGCTCGTCGGTGCGCATGTAGATGACGCCTCCGCCGTACAGCACCAGCCCGGCGTCTTCGACCTTCTTCACAACGTCTTCGATCTGCTGCGGCGAGGCGTCCATCGGCAGGTGGAAATCCTTCAGCGCAATGTGGGTCAACCCGACCCGGGCGGTCATGGCCAGCGTCTGATCGAGATCGAACTTCCGCAGCGTGTAGGAGGCCAGCCCGAGTGGAAACTTCACCTTGCCCTCGGCATTGCCTTCAGATTCGGCCGCGAGGGAGGCGAGGGTCGGGCCGGCGGCAACCGAGGCGGCTCCGAGGGTGGTCCAATGCAGGAAACGTCGTCGGCTGCAATTCGGTTTCACGGGAAAGATCTCCTGGGGAACGGTGGCGTGGAAGTTATCGAAGCGGTGCCGCAATGTCGAGTATACTTGGCGGCCGGGCGCCGATCAAGAACCGACGTACCCGCCGGAGAAGCCCACCCGCCCTGCGGCTTCGCGGCACGCCCCCGGCGTGGAATACGGCTGCAATGTGCCGTATCGCGCGCAAAACCAGGCTCAAGTCGGAACCTCCTTGCAATCTTTTTCTGTTCGAATATAGGATGGAGCCGGGGGCGCCACTGCGCGGCCCCTGCCGCCGTCTTCCGGCAAAGCGGTGTTCGCCCGCGCCTGGGTTTGCCCCGCTTTCCGTCCCCATGTCCTTCAGGAGAGAACCGATGCGGGTTTCGACGTTCCGTGCCGTGAAAATGAACCCCGTCATGGGTACTTGTTTCTTATTGCTACTGTGCCCGGCGTTCGCGACGCCGGCCGACCACCACTGGCCGCTCGACGGGCCGACCG
>CAYPWB010000389.1:0-5725 GCA_964414315.1 uncultured Planctomycetaceae bacterium
AACGGCTGCGGCCAACAATGAAATCGTCACGATCCTCATGGCGTTCCTCCAATCCCGGGGAAGGTTCATCGACCCAATTGTGTTTACACTCATTCTACCTCAAACCGCCGCTCGCCCCCACCGGCCCCGCGGCCGCAGGGGCGGTGCGGATTCAAAACTGGCTGGCATCGATCGGTTGGCCATCCTGGCGATTCGCGAGACGCTCGTGGATGACCGGATCGACCGAATAGCTGATGTTTCGGACCGAACCGTCGCAGAAGACCGCCTGAAAGCCCCCTGCATGGACGCTGCCGAATGCCTGAAAGTGGAGCATGCCCGGCCTGTCCTGGCGCGGGTCGAGACTCTGGTTGGCCCAGCGCATCACGTCCCAGTCGTGCCCCTGGTACATGCTGGTGTTGTCGGCCGGGCAGGTGCCCGTATTGTAGTCCTCCGGCCGCATGTACTTTTCGGCGGCGAAGTAGGTGTTGCTTGTGCCATCGCGGATGTGGGCGATCATGACCTCGCTACGGACATAAGTAACGCCGGTGGCCGTCAACCGCCAACTGGGCCAGCCCGACCAATTGGGGTTGTCGCCGTCTGCCTCGCTGGCCGGTCCGCCGAAGGTACGCACCTCATGACCGCCGTTGCCGGCGTAGTCGCTCCGGGCGTGCAGGGGAATCGCGTCGGCGTTGCGGGCGTGGAAGGAGCCGCCGGAATAGGAAGCCGTGTACGCTTTGGCGCGCCGCCGGCTGGGGCAGTTGAACATCGACAGGGGCGTGCCGCACACAATGGCGGCGGCCTAGTGCTTCTCCGACGCCGACTTGCCTGCCCCCAGGCTGTGCAGCGTCTCCTGTTCCAAATACGGGAGGAGGTTATAAATCCATCCGCCGGGCTGGCGCGCCCCGAAGCCGCGGTCCGGATCGCCCACCCACGTCCAGCCCCAGCCGGAAGAGGGCAGGAACCCGTTCGCCTCCTCGTGGTTCAGCGCCGCCAGCCCGAACTGTTTCAGGTTGTTCGAGCATTGCAGCCGCCGCGCCGCCTCCCGCGCGCTCTGCACCGCCGGCAGCAAGAGCGAAATGAGGATGCCGATGATCGTGATGACCACAAGCAGTTCCACGAGCGTAAATGCTTGCACCTTAGGATGGATGATGGATGATTTCTGACTCTTCGCCGGCATTGGTCCTCCTTAACTCGCTACGACGTTTTCTGAAGCACGGTGCTGTTCAGTATCGGTATAGTCGACCATCCACCCTCCAAAATCACTTCCGTCTTCGCACCAGCAGGCCGCAAGCCAGCGCGGAAAGCAGCAGCAGGCATGCGCCCGGCTCGGGCACGTAGCCGATGGCCAGCCAGTCGGCCCCCTCGTACTCCATTTGCACGACCCGGAAGTGGCCCTGGCCCGTGGGGTTGCTAAACTGGGAACTGTCGACCGAGAATAGGTCTCCGCTGAAGTCGCCGGCTAGCGTTTCGTACCGCAGGAACGGCCACTCGTCGGGTACGGTGGCCACAAAGTTGTCGATGTCGCCCGGCGCGGCGCCGGAAAGCGACACGATGTCGACGTGGAACGGGTCCTGCGCGGAAAGGTTCGTCAGGTCGAGTGTGCCGCCCACGAGCAGTTCGTCCCAACCGATGGGACCGCCGGGCTGGCCGAGCGCGTCGTTGATTTCGAACTCGAACCGGCCGCCGGGCATCCACGTTTCGCCGCCCACGGGTTGGCTGCCTACGCTCGCTCCCGGCGCATGCGTGCCGCCGGCGTTCACCGTCACCACACCGCCGATACTGCCTGTGCCGCCCAGCGTGCCGCCGCTGTTGACGGCCACCGCCGTATTGCCGAGCGAGCCGGTCAACATGAGCGTGCCGGCGTCGACGGTGGTGGCACCGGTGTAGGTGCCGTTCCCTGCAAGGGTCAGTGTGCCGGAGCCGGTCTTGGCGAGCGACAACGTGCCGCCGGCGTCCTGAAGGGTGCCGCTGAAGTCACTTGAAGTGTTGCCTGCTCCCACGGTAAGCAGGGACGTGCCGCTGTTGCCGCGAATCGTGCCGGTACCGGTCAGGCCGTTGATCGTCTCGGTGAACCCGTTCATGTTCAGCGCCCCGTGGTTGACCAGGTTGCCGGCGCCGGGTCCGTGGGGAATCTGCTCGGCCGCGCCGAGGTTCACGCTCCCCTTGGTGCCTTGAATGACGGTGTCGCCCTGGTAGTTATTCGGGTTGCCTGTCGTGTTGGCCAGCGTGACCGAAATGCTCGACCCGTACTGGTTGTGGAGCGTAATTCCCGAAGCACCGGTCACCTGCCCGGTCAGCCGGAACGAGCCCGTGCCGTTCGTGCTGAACGTGGCGGGCGCCAGGTTGGCGTCGACGGTGCCGGAAAGGGTGATGTCGGTTCGGTCGGAACGGATGCCGGGCCGGTCGGTTCCCCGGGCTGTGTTCACGACCAGATCATTGGCCAAGGTCTGACCAGCCGTGGTGAAGAAGATGCCGGCCCGGTCGGTCGGCGCCAGCCCGATCGTAATGGGCCCGGAGCCGTATGGCGTACCCAAGATGCCGTCGATCCGCAGCCGCGTGCCCGAACCGGGACCGTGCAACAGCGTGGTTCCACCGGTGTAGGTGTTGAGGCTGCCGCCGGGAATAATCGTGTGCCCGCTATTGCTGTTGAGCACCCGCACGGCGATGGCGCCCGTGCCGCCGCCGATTACCCCGCTGTAGGTGCTGCTGTCGAGCGAACTAGTCGTTCCCAGCGTGAGCACCTGAGTTCCGGCGGCACCGCTGGTGATGTTGCCGGTAATGCTTCCGCCTTCGGGCCCGATGGTCGCGTTGCCCAGCAGGGTGACCGTGCCGGAAAGGGTGCCGGAGGTCAGGCGGATGGCGCCACGGTTCTCGGTGTTGCCGGTGCCCGTCACCTCGATCGGGTTGGCCAGGTTCACGCCGCCGCTGAGGAACATTTGGGCGCCGCTGTTGATTTTGATCGCCGCCGACGGGCTGATGTTCAGCCCGCTGGTGTTGAGCTTGTTGCCCCCGCTGCCGGCTAGTTCCAGTGTGCCGGTGAAGCCGGTCGAATTGCCGCTGAGGTACGTGTTGTTGGTTCCGCCGGAGAAGGTCACGAGGATGCGGCCGTTGCCGTCGAAGTTGTTGCTGTACGTATTGGTGCCGCCGCTAAGCAGGTTGAGCGTACCGGGTGCGTTGACGGTCGTCGTACCGGCCGTGGGCAGGCTGCCGGGAGCGTTGATTCGTAGCGTGCCGGAGTTGACCTCCGTGCCCCCGGTATAGCTGTTGGTCCCGCCGAAGATAATCGTGCCCGGGCTGGCGGAGGTCGCCTTGTTGATCGTCACCTTGTATCCGCCGGAGATCGGGGCGTTGATGGTGCCCGTCCCGTTGGTGTACGACCCAATGGACGCATCACCGAGTAGCGTAACCGAGCCGGAACTGCCGAGCACGCCGTTGCTTTCCAGCCGCAGGGCGCCGCGCGGAGCCGTGTCAAGCCCGTTGTTTCCGTCGCCTGAGATCGAGAAGGCATTCGTGTGCGTCGTCCCTGCGGCGAGGAAGAATTGGCCGCCTGAAGCAACATGCACGGAGCCGGTTCCCAGGCTGCCGCTGCCCTGGAGAACGACCCGCCCCGCATTGATGGTAGTGCCGCCGCTGTACGTGTTGGCCGCGGTCAGGAAGAGGTCGCCGGTGCCGTCCTTCGTCACAGTGCCGGTGCCCGAAATGAGGTTGCTCGCGGTGATGCCGTCGCTGCGGTTGAACACCAGCGAGGCGTTGTTCGCGACGTTTCCGGCGCCCAGCGAGCCGGAGTTGCCCCCCGCGCCAATTTGCAGCACACCGTCGCTAATGGTCGTGCCGCCCGTGTAGGAGTTGTTGCCGGAAAGGACGAGCGTGCCCGCACCGGTCTTGGCCACGCCGTCGAGGCCGAGGATCGGCGCCGCGATGGAAGCGGTGCGTCCGGTGCCGACGAAGACGCTTGGAGTTCCTGCCGTGGTGCTCAACGCCAAACGTCCTCCGCCGGCGGCGATGGCATGGTCGGCATTGTCGAAGGAGAGCGACCCGACCGTGTGGTCGGCGTCCAGCGTCGCAGTGGCCGCGGTGAAGCCGTGGAAGGTGGCCGACCGGTCGATCCCGCGGGCAACATTGCCGCCCTGCCAGTTGCCGGCGTCGGTCCAGTTGCCGGCGCCGCTGGTCCAAACTCCGTCGGCGCTGTCGGTGTGCGTGAACTCCAGCCTGGGCGGGTTGTTGTCGGGATGCTCCTTCGACTGGAAATGCAGGCGCGAGCCCGACCCGCTCGTCAGCCCGATGCCCTGGTAGCCGTCCGTGGCCCACTTCTCGACGACGTACCAGGGAATGGTCCAGGGAACGTCCGGGTTGCCCGGGAAATTGCCGGCCGGATTGGTAGCTCCGGGCACTACGGTAATTCCCGGCTGGTTGTTCCACGTGATGGTGCCTTCCGTCCAGGCGGCGTTGGCCGTGCCGAGACCGACGCCGGTCAAATAGTCGCCCCAAGCGCTATGTCCTCTCAACGTCAGGGTGGCGTCCGTAGTAAGGGCCCTGCCCGCGTAAGTGGCGAGGTCGAAGTTGAGGAAGATGCGTTGCACGTTGCCGCCGCTATGGTACAGCGAAAGCCAGTGCTGGCCGCCGGCAGCGTTGTTCGGCTCGGTGGACAGCACGCGGGCATCGTCGGTGGGGTTCAGAGTAACCGTTTGCGCCGGTGCCGCGGCGGTGGACGCCAGGACGGCACCGATAATGGCGGACAGCGTCGTGGTTTTCATCTTCTTCCTCACTGTCGTTAGGGCAGCTTTCCCGCTTCGAAGTGAACACTTCATGGGACGCAAACGGAAAAAGCCGAGTTTCATTCTAACCCGCCGCGTCGGACCGGTCGTTCGAAATCTTTCACCGAAAAAGAACGCACAAACTCTCAATGCCCCCCCCCACGAGGCATAAGCATACGCCGTTTCGGAGCCAGTCCGCCTGCTACGCGTACCCGACGGCCTACTTGGGCGGTTCTCCGGCCCGATGCTCCACCCGGTACCGCTTGGGCGACATGCCGTGAAACTGGCGGAAGAGCGTTGCGAAATACTGCCCGGAACAGAACCCGCAGGCGGCCGCCACCTGCGTGATGCTCAGGTCCGAACGGCTTGTGAGCATCTCGGCGGCAACGTGCACGCGACATTGGGTCAAGTACTGCCCCGGCGTCATGTTCACGAGTTCCTTGGTGCAGTGGGTAAACCGCGTGACGCCAAGGCCGCAACGCCGCGCCATCCGGCCGACGGTCCAGTCGAGGGCCAGTTGTTCGGCGTTTCCGTGCATCGTCTGCCAGAACAGCCGCACCGTCCGTTGGGTGCTGGTGAGCGATCGGTCGAGCGCCACCCCTTGCGAGCGGAACATGCCGAGCAACAAGAGGAACAACTCATTGAGCAGCACAGCCGACTGCGAAACGCAGCTGCCGGCGACGTCGGTTTCGACCGCGTGGGCGATCCTCCGGAAGCACTGCCCCACCTCGGGCGTTGCCGGCCACACCGGCTTCTCGTTCTGGCGCAGATAGCCGGTCAGTTCCTCGCGGTCGGGTTTCGTCAGAATCAGCCAGCCGGGCCAGCGCCACGGTTGGTGTGGGCGGCGGACCCCCACATCGAGGAGCAGGAAGTGCAGGCGGCTCGCGCCCACGTACGGGCTGCCCACACGATGCGCTTGCCAGGGCCGGGTGATGGTCAGGTCGTTGGCATGGAGTTGAAATCGCTCGTTGTCGACGGCGAACGCCAGCCGC
>CAYPWB010000390.1:0-5699 GCA_964414315.1 uncultured Planctomycetaceae bacterium
CCCGATGCGGCCGAGCGTTTCGAACTGCTCCGCCCGCGGCGGAAGACGGATATTGCCCCCGCCCAGCATGCTCGGAACATCCCCCGGCGCCGCGGCCTCGCCGCGCAAGCTTGGCAGAAAACACCCGGCCGCCGCTGCCGCACAGAGAACCAGGGCACTAACGATTCGGGCGAGAGTACAAGGCATGACGTGGCTCCGGGAATGACTTCTGAACGAGGACTGGCAACCGTTTCGGGGGCTGTCCCAATTTTCACGGCGGCGAACGTAGCGCTCGCGGACAATGCCCAGCCTGCAGCACCCCCCTCAGGTGGGCGCATAGTCGCGGTATCCGTGGGACGGGCGGTTATCCAAGTGGCTTATCGATTCTAACTCCCTTGACAGCAGGGGGATCGGCAAGTACACTTGCGTCTTATGGGGACTCGGTGGAGAATTCAATTCGACGCCCGGAAGCCAAGCAACCCTGAGGGGGAGCTTTGGACCGTCGGAATCGCCCCCCGCTTGCTGGATTTGCTGCAGAAGAGGGGGCACGCCGTCCGGCAAACCCGAATTCTCCTGGTGCGAGAAGTCCTCGAAGACACGCACGACATTTTTCAAGGCTGGTCGCGACCTGACACGGACGATTGCTTCGTTTACGTTGGACGGCCGGCGCACGACTATCGCGGACCGACCATTGAGGTTCCGCCACCGCCGGGTATGGTGTTCCTTGTGTTCGTCCTACCGGATGGAACCATCGACGACTGGAACTGGCGACCCGTGAGGTGCGACGACCCAACCAAGCCGGAAGGCATTGAGGGGAGGAGAATATGGCCACGGATCTGAAGGGTACTCTTGCGGCTCAGATCGGGGACATTCCGTTCCAGCCCTATGTTGATATCAGCCCCCAGGCCGATACCCTTACCGCATATTTTAAGCCCGATGCGGACTATTCGCAACGCCTCACCGACCACGTCACGTTGTATCGTTCCATCGAGTCGAACGAAATCGTGGGGTGCCGGATCAAGGGAATCGCAGGCATCCTCGAAGACTTGCCGAACTTCCTTTGCGTAGATCATCAGGGGACGACACTCTCCATGGTCTTCTGGTCGTTTCGCGGCGGCCTGGACGACGACGCGCGCGATGCCTTCAAGCAACTGGCGGACGCCGCGGGCAATATGTCCGTTCAGACAGCCTGAGATTCGGGCACGTTGAACGGCGAGCCTACCGCTCCACAACGGTTTCCACCGGTTCATCCTTTGTTTCTGCGGCCGGGGCCTTGGGCGCCTTGCCGTCGGTTTCGCCCAGGGAGGCGAGCACTTCGGGAATCTCCACGCCGCCGATGTCCTTCATCACCTGCATCATGGGCGGCAGGGTTCGGGCCATATTGTGAAGCCAGTTGGCGGTCGAGCTGGTGCCGTTCTGGCCGTTGCCCTCCCACACGACCACCTTGTCGAACTTGATGTTCGAGATGGCTTTCGCCGAGGCGTCGACCAGGTGGTCGAAGTGTTCGAGCATGAGCATCTTGAACGCCTCCTCGGCGCCGCCGCACGCCGCGACGATTTGCTTGAGACCCTCCCCCTTCTTGGCCAGGATTTCGTACTGGCCCCGGGCCTGGGCTTCGAGTTCGGCGAAGATGGCCGACGCCTGCCCCTCGGCCTCGATGCGGCGCTTGTCGGCCTCGGCTTCGGCTTCGACGACGATGCGGGCTTTCTCGGCCTTGGCCGGGGCCTCCAGTTCGGCGCGGCGCTGGGCTTCGACCCGCTCGGCCTCGGCCAGGGCCGCCTTGGCCATGGCCAGGTGCTGCGCGGCGAGCACGGCCGCCTCCGACTCGCGCTTGCGCGTCTCGCCCAACTGGTACGACTCGGCCTGCTTCACCTGCAACGTGGCCTGGCTGGCCGCGACGGCCGCCTCCGACTCGTTCTCGCCCTCGATCGCCCGGGCATTCGCCTCGGCCAGGCGAATGCGCATCTCGCGTTCGGCGTCCTTCACCTGGATTTCCTGCTCGAAGGCCGCCTGCTGCTCGCCAACCATCTGCTCCTTGTCGAGTTCGGCCACGCGAACGGCCTGCTCGCGCCGGGCCTCGCGGGTGCCGATTTCGCGCACCTTGTTGGCGTTGGCCACCTGGATGGCCTTTTCCCGCTCGGCCTCGGCCACGCGGGTTTCGCCCATCTTCTCGTTGTCGGCCACGTCGCCGCGGGCCTTCTGAATGGCCTGGCTGGCGGCCTTCTGCCCGATCGCCTCGATGTAGCCCGACTCGTCGGTAATGTCGGTGATGTTCACGTTGATGAGCACCAGACCGATCTTGGCCAACTCCGGTTCCAGCGAGGTCTGGATGTTGGTGAGGAACTTGTCGCGGTCGCGGTTGATGTCCTCGATTTGCATCGAGGCGATCACCTGGCGGAGTTGGCCGAAGATGATGTCTTCGGCCTGCTTCTTGATCTCGACCGTCTTCAGGCCCAGCAGGCGGATGGCCCCGTTCTGCATGAGTTCCGGGGTCGTGCCCACGGCCACGGTGAACACGCTGGGCACGTTCACGCGGATGTTCTCCATCGACAGCGCGCCGCGCAGCGGGATTTCGATCTGCATCGGCTCGAGGTTCAGCCATGCGTAGTCTTGCAGCACGGGGATGACGAAGGTCGCCCCGCCGTGAACGCACCGAGCGGCGTCGCCCCGGCCGGCCCGCCCGTAGATGACCAGCACGCGGTTGCTCGGGCATCGCTTGTAGTTGCGAACCGCGAGCCCGCCGATGGCGACAAACACGACCAAAACGAAGACGGCGATAATGACCAGCCATTGGCCCAATTCGAGCCCCGCGCCGGCTTGTGCAAACAGATTTGAACTAAACATGTTCGATCCTTTCAGGCTCGAGGGCCGGTTCGACTTCGAGGGTATCGGACGCGGCAACGTTCGCCACGATCACTTTGGTTCCTGTGGGCAGGGCGTCGCCGGCGGTGACGGCCCGGTACTCCATCGTTCGGTTCTGCAGGTTGATGTGGATTTTGCCGGCGCCGGTGTGATGGCCGGGAATGGCCAGGTACACGACGGCCTCGCGGCCCACGGTTCGCCGGATTCGCACCGTCCCTTCCGCCCGAAGCCGGTACAGGGCCAGCATAAGCCAGTACACGCCGTACAACGCGGCGGCCCCGCCGGCGCAGGCGACCGCCAGGACGGTGAGCGTGCCGGCTCCGGTCGACTCGGCGGCCAGGCCCGACAGGCCGAAAAAGGTCAGTGCCGCAACGACCGTGCGAAACGACAGCACGCCGAACAGCGAGTCGGAGCCCGAAGGGCCTTCGCCCTGTCCGAGGTCGAAACTGTCGCCGGCCAAGTCGGTATCGGCGTCGAGTTCGCCGCCGAGGTCGACGTCGAGCATGTCGCCGGTGAGCCCGAGTAATGTCAGCACGACCTGGCATAAAAGAACCGTACCGCCCACGACGGCACACACGAGGAAGAGAGAGGTCATGGGAGACTCCTATTTCGGGGTGATCCACGGCCGAGCCGGGCTCCGCCGAGAGTACTTCGCCGAAGAGCTACCATTCTTGGGCGGCGCGACCCCCCTTTTATGCATTGTTCACTATCTTAACTACCCACCCCATGGTAATGCAAGAGGCCGGCACGTTTTGTCCGCCGGCCGGGTCGGTGTCGGTGCGAACCTCGCCATGCTATAATCGGCTCCTCCTGGGCGTGCCCGATCGGCAACCGTTCACCGGGGACGGTCCCCTCTGGCCGGGAAGAGGACCAGTCGCCGGCCGGAAGGTAACCGTTCACGGTGCGGCGCGGGCAGTTTTCTCCGCTGTATACGAAGGGGACAGTCCCATTTTCGCGGCGGAAACGGTGGATTATTGGGCGAAAACGCCCTTTGTGCCGCGAAAATTGGGACAGTCCCCCCGTGAACGGTTACGCCGGAACCGGCTATCTCTTCCAGCAATGCAAATCGACGAGGATACGAAATGAAACAGTTTACGGTTGCCGAAGTGGCCGCGACGATCGACCATGCCGTGCTCAAGCCCGACTTCACCGAGGCCGACGTCGAAAAGCACGCGGCCATGTGCCGCGAGCGCGGCGTGAAGAGCATGTGCGTGCGGCCTTGCGACGTCGCCCTGGCCGCCAAGTGCCTTGCCGGCAGCGAGGTGCTCGTGTCGGTCGTTGTCGGTTTTCCACACGGCCACCATCGGCCGGAAGTCAAAGCGCTCGAAGCGGAACTGGCCATCGGAGACGGGGCGCGGGAACTCGACATGGTCATGAACATCGGCCGGTTCCTGGCGGGCGAGTACGACCGGGTGCGCGACGACATTGCCGCCGTGGTGGCCGTGGCGAAGCCGCACGGCGCGGTGGTGAAGGTGATCCAGGAGAGCGGCCACCTGAGCCTGGAACAGGTGGCCGAGGCCTGCCGCCTCAGCGAGGAAGCCGGCGCAAACTTCGTGAAGACCTCGACCGGGTTCGGCCCGGGCAAGGCCACGCCGGAAATCATCGATGTCATGCTCCAAACGGTGGGCGACCGGCTCGGCGTGAAACCGTCCGGCGGCATCCGCGACTGGGCAACGGCCGTCGGCTACCTCGCCCAAGGCGCCACCCGCCTGGGCGTCGGCTCCACCGAGGCCGTACTCGACGGAGGGCTCGCCGATGGCAGCTACTGAAATCAAAGCGGTCGTTTACCACGGGCCGGGCGACGTGCGGTGCCAGGCGGCGCCCATGCCCGAGTGCAACCCCGGCGAGCTGCGCGTGAAGGTCGACGCCTGCGCCGTGTGCGGGTCCGACTGGAAGGCCTACAAGGCCGGCAACCCCCGCATGAAACCGCCCATCACCATCGGCCACGAGTTCACCGGCCTGGTGGAAACGGTCGGCGCGAACGTCGACGGCTTCGCGGCCGGTGAGCGCGTGGTGATGGCCACCAGCATTTCCTGCGGCGAGTGCCTTTTCTGCCGGCGAGGATGGCGGAACCTGTGCACCGACCTGCGGCCGATGGGCTTTCACTACCCCGGCGGCATGGCCGAGTTCGTAACCATTCCGGCGCGCGGGGTGCAGCAGGGGCACGTGGTCAAGGTCCCGGCCGAGGTTCCGCCCGAACACGCCGCACTTGCCGAACCCGTAAGCTGTTGCGTCAACGCGGTGGAGAATTGCGGCGTGACCGACGGCGACGTCGTGGCCGTCCTCGGCGCAGGGCCGATGGGCATTCTCAACGCCTGCGTCGCCCGCCGGTACGGCGCGGTGAAAATTATCCTCAGCGAAGTGAACCCCGCCCGCCTCGAACAGGCAGGGGCGTTCGGGTTCGATCGGCTGGTCGACCCGACCGCCGAGGACCTGGCCGCGGTGGTCAAGCAGGAAACCGGCGGCTACGGGGCCGACGTGGTGATCGTGGCCGCCCCGGCCGCCCCACCGCAGGAAGAGGCGTTGGGCCTGGTGCGCAAGCGCGGCACGGTATGCCTTTTCGCGTCGCTGCCGGCCGGCAAGAGCATGCTCCAGATCGACAGCCGACCCCTCCACTACGGCGAGCTTCGCGTCATCGGGTCGAGCGACTCGACCGCCGCCCACGTCGAGTGCGCCGTCCGCCTGATCGCCGCCGGTTCCCTGCCGATGGACCGGATCGCCAGCCACAGGCTGAAGCTCGACGACATTGCCCGCGCGTTCGAGCTGATGGAAACCGGCGAAACGCTGCGCGTCGTGCTGGTTCCCTAGTCCAACTCGGCCGCAAGCCGCGCGAGCCAGGCCTCGACCTCGGCCGGCCC
>CAYPWB010000391.1:0-5696 GCA_964414315.1 uncultured Planctomycetaceae bacterium
CAAAACGCGTCACCCAAGTGCCATGCCAAACCGCGGTGTTTTCACCTACCCAGGTATAACCCCTTTTTGAAACAGGACTTGCGGCACAGCATGGAGGGGCTTTTCCCGTTCCAGGTGCAGAACCGCGTGACGCGCGGGTGAACCCGGCTGCTAAGACAGCCGGAACTACCCACCGGGCTTGCGCTCAACGCCCGTCGCCTGACGGAAGCTCGTTGACACCGTCCATACCGCCGCTATAATCGAACTCGTGTCGGCCCTGCGTAACCTTTCACGGGTCGGCCGGGCGGGCTGTCTTCTCCGCAGAATGCGACGGGGCGGCCAACCAATGCGAGGGTCCGCTCGCGTGAATGGCTTTCCAAGTTTGGCTTCTGAAGTTCCCAACGGAGAATCTCTCATGCGTAGCGCTTTTCGGTGGCTAGCGGGCCTGTCGCCTCTTCTTCTCGCCGTGTTGCCCACGTTACCACCAACCGTCGCCGCGGCCGAACCGACCGGCACACCGCCCAACATCGTGCTCATTCTCGCCGACGACCTCGGCTACGGCGACGTGGGTTGCTACAATCCGGAGTCGAAGGTTCCCACGCCGCACTTGGATCGACTTGCCAGGGAAGGCATGCTGTTCACCGACGCGCACAGCCCGTCTACCGTGTGTACGCCCACCCGTTATAGCGTGCTGACGGGACGGATGTGTTTTCGCACGGGCTACCGCGGTGTGTTTACCGGCGTGGGCGGGCCGTGCCTGATCGAAGACGGCCGGCTGACGCTGGGCGGCATGCTGCAGCAGCGAGGCTATTACACAGCCATGTTCGGCAAGTGGCACATCGGCTTGACCTTCCTCGATCAAGACGGCGAGCGGGTGACCCAAGGCGGGAACGCCGGGGTGCGGAGGGTTGACTATACCCGGCCGATTCCCGATTCGCCCATCCATCGAGGCTTTGACGAGTTTTACGGAACCGCCTGTTGCCCGACCACCGATTGGCTCTACGCCTACATTGACGGCGACCGCATTCCGGTTCCGCCTTCGAGGACCGAGACACGTGACCGATCGAAGTTGCCGAGCCATCCGTATTCCGACGATTGCCGCGGCGGCCTGATCGCCCCCAACTTCGATCTGGAAGAAGTCGATCTCGTCTTCCTGGAGAAGAGCAAAGCATTCCTGCGGAGACACGTGAAGCATCAACCGTGGAAGCCGTTCTTCTTGTTCCACTCGATGCAGGCGGTCCACTTGCCGTCGTTCCCGGCCGATCGGTTCAAAGGCAAGACGGACGCCGGACCGCATGGAGATTTCCTTCATCAGATGGATTGGATCGTCGGCGAACTGATGAGGACATTGGAAGAGTTGAAGCTGGCCGACAACACGCTGGTGATCTTCTCCAGCGACAACGGGCCGGAAGTGACCACGACCGTCCACATGCGTGAGGACTACCACCACGACGGCGCCCGCCCATGGCGGGGAATGAAGCGCGACAACTGGGAAGGCGGCCACCGGGTGCCGTTGCTGGTCCGCTGGCCCGGTCAAACACCCGCCGGCGTGAAGTGTAACGAGACGACGTGCCTGACCGATATCCTGGCCACGTGTGCGGCGATCGTCGATTTCGAGTTGCCTGACGGCCAGGCGGAGGACAGCTTCAGCATGCTGCCGGCGCTCCTGGGGGAGAAATACGAGAAGCCGCTGCGGCCGTACACGCTGCATCAGACCATTTCGCTGGCGATGGCCATCCGTCAGGGCGATTGGAAACTGCTCGACCACACCGGCTCCGGCGGGAACAACTATGAACGGAACCCCGACCTGCGGCAATACATCCTGCCCAATACCGCGCCGGAAGCGGAGGGACAGCTTTACAACCTGGCGGAGGATCCCGGCGAGACGGCCAACCTGTGGCGGAAGCACCCGTCGCGGGTTGAGAAATTGAAGTCACTGCTGGACGCGACCAAGGAACGCGGACAATCGCGGTAGGGCCGGGAGTTCGCCGGCGGCGACTACGATCCTTCGGCCTCGGGTCAAAACAAGGAAATCCATCTTCTCATTTCGCCTAACGCGGTGCTCCGCTGCCCGTGGCGGCGGTATTCCTCGGAATTCAGTCGAGCGGCGTTGTTCTCCAGGCATTTGAGGCATCCCTCCAGGGTCGTTTCTCGACGTGGGCCACCCCCCTCGCGTTTCCTCCCGTTCAGCAAACTCTTGCATCTGCGGTAATTTGGGTTAGAATCAGATTCGTGCCGTCTGAACAGGCCTTCGGATGGCGGACGGGCTTTCCACTGAACCCGAGAACGCCGGGCAAGCAGGTGGGCGAGATGCTACACCATGTGGGGTCGCCTTGTTTGTTCCACCCGCGCCCTCATTACGCATGGAATAGCCGTCCGAGGAAACATCGACCGGCACACCTTGGAACGCGCCGCCTGCAGCGAAGGGTCGCGGCATAATCTGACGGAGGAAACAGCGATGACCGGTGCAAAGATCGCTTACTCCTTGGCTATCGTCCTTGGTTGCTTGCAGTTCGCTCATGCCTTGCAGCCCGACGGGGCGTCGATCGAGCCGGGCAGGGCGCCCTCGATTACGCGAAACATCGATGCTTCCCAGTATTTCCGCCCGTTCCCCAAGCTGCCGGACGGCCGGAACACCTCCATTCAGAAGGCCCCGGCGCCCATTCTGGCCGAATTGAGCGAACGTGAACTGGGCAAACCCAGCATCACCAAATGCTGGCTGAACCTGGACGAGATGTGGGATTACCGGACCGGGCAGTACGATTTCAACTACCGAATCGGGGTCCCCAAGTATGACGGCGTGAAGGAAAAGCACCGGGAAACCTGGGGGAGCGTCGAGGAAACCAATATCCGCTTTCACGACTACCTCCGGGCGTTTGGCAAACACAGCGACGAGGTCATGTTGACCATCCGCCGGTACGAACGAGACATCCTGGACGGAAAGCTCGGCGTTACGATGGCCGACTGGAAGGAAATCTTCAAACGAGCAGTCATCCACTATCGCCGGATCTGTCCGAACCTTCGTTACATCGAGGTGTGCAACGAATATGCGCTGAAAGGATTCATCGGCTGCACCCCGGAGGAGTACTACGCATTCTACACAGCAGGTTACGAGGCTGTGAATGAAGCGAATGAGGAACTGGGGCTCGAAGGCGACGCCCGCGTGCTCGTCGGGGGTCCGGCTGTAACCGGCGACATCGTCGGAAAGATGGAGTTGTTCTTCGAGAACTTCAGCCAAGACGGCTCGCCGGACAAACGCCTCGATTTCGTCTCCTGGCACGAATACGGCAAGAGCTACCACGGAACCGCCTTGCGTGAGGGGCAGGTTCAACGCATGCTTGCCGCGCACGGCATCCCCGAGAAGCCGATGTTCGTCACCGAGCATGATCCCGTCCATGGAAAACTGGGCACGCACGAGTTGAATCTGGTGAACGGCGCCGGCCTGGTGAAATCGCTCTATTTTGCCAACGTCTACAGCCCCGGCATGACCGTCATGCCCTGGGTGCAGTACCACATTCGCGAAATCCAGACCCAGTTCATGTGGTTCGACGGCCCGAACGAGCCCGACACATGCGCCGAAGCGCTTCGCCTGCTGCCCATCGGCTGTTCGATGAAACTCCTGAGCATGCACAAGCAATGGGAAATCGCCGTCGACAACGTGCTCGAGCGGGACGAACTGGTCCTTGCGTCTGTCCAAGACGACGGGTTGGCCGTCCACGTGGTCAACTACGGGGAGACGCGCGACGTGCGGGTTCAAGTCGATCAACTGCCCCGGGTGTTCTCGGCCCTCGACTCGGGGGCGCTCCGACTGGTGAAGTATCAGGTCGACGAAGACCACAGCAACGGGGTCGCGGATCCAGCCTATTCCGGCGGACCCCAGAAGGTCCACGAAGCCACGCTGACGCCTGTCCACGGTTCCGTAACGCTCAGCCATGCGCAGCTCGGAAAGAACGGCATTCTCATGTGGCTGCTGGTTCCGGAAGATGTCGGCGCCGCATTGGAGGAGCCGGTGCGTCATCCGACGCTGCCGGCCGACGCCCCCGCCCCCACAGCCCTTCCCATCCTGGATTTCCACAAGGTCCTCCACTCGGCACGAGCCGAGGCCGAGGCCCGCCTTGAGCGAGACGGTTCCCGGTTCCGTGTGACGGTTGCCCAGAGCGATGCACGGCCCGGTATCACGTTCGCATCGCCCGTGGGCGGGTGGAGCGTGTCGGGCCTCGAAGCCGTCGAAGCAACGGTCAAGAATACAAGCCACCGCACGTTGCACGTCCACCTGGCAATCGACGGACCCGGCGCCGATCGGACCCATCGGCGGAACTGCAAGATCACGTCGGAAGCGATCCCGCCGGGGGAAGCGAAGACCCTGGTCGTACCGATCCTCCCCGCGCCGCCCCGTCCCGTTGCGTGGCTGCAAGACGGGCAAGGGAAGACGTTCGTCTATCCGGAATCGTGGGAAAAGGACGGCTACAACCTCGATCGGGCGCACGCCGTTTCCATCTATGTGTACCAACCCAAACAAGCGTACTCGTACGAAGTCTCCCGAATCCGGACAGTCCCCGCGGAGGCGGCGCTACCGCGAAATCGCTGAGGGGCACGAAGAGACGCGCGATGAAGCCCCGCCGGCCGTTCTCCGGTTGCCCACGTCGCCGGAACCGGGTAGGATATCACAGCGTCGAGGCTCTTCCCGTAGCTGAATCGTTCCCACTGCCAACTCCCAACTCCCATCTCCCAACTCCCATCTCCCAACTCCCATCTCCCAACTCCCATCTCCCATGGATATCACTCGCGCTGTCATCACCGCCGCGGGGCCCCAGCAAAGCCGGCTGCCGCTGCAAAGGTTTGTCGATCTGGAAGGGGTCGAGAAGACGGCCCTGCAGATCATCGTCGAGGAAGTGACCGCGGCGGGCATCGAGGAGGTGTGCGTCGTGGTGCGGCCGGGCGACCAGGCGACGTACGCCGAGGCGGCCGGCGAATACGCCCGGCTGCTCCGGTTCGTCGAGCAGCCCGAGCCGCGAGGCTACGGCGAAGCGCTTTGTCGGGCGGCCGAGTTCGTCGGCAAGCGGCCGTTCCTGCACCTGGTGAGCGACCACCTGTACCTCAGCAGTGAACGCCGTCGATGCGCCCAACAGCTTGTCGACATAGCCCGCGAGGAAAGCTGCGCCGTCTCGGGAGTGCAGGCAACCCGGGAAAGTATGCTGCCCTATTACGGGGCGCTCGGCGGTCGGCTGGTGGCCGGGCGGAAGAACCTGTACGAAATCGAGAACGTGCTGGAAAAGCCCACACCCACCCAGGCCGAGCAGGCCTTGTTGGTGCCGGGCTTGCGGGCGGGGCACTACCTGTGCCTTTTCGGCATGCACGTGCTCACCCCGTCGGTGCTGGACATTCTCAAGGCTTGCCTCGACGTGGCGGGCGGGCGAGGCATTTCCCTCTCCCCTGCCCTGGCCGAGTTGGCCCGCCGCGAACGCTACCTGGCGCTCACCGTTAACGGCGCCCGGTACAACACCGGCGTGAAGTACGGGCTGCTGATGGCGCAACTCGCCCTGGCCCTGGCCGGCGTCGACCGCGAAGAGATCCTCGCCCGGCTGGCCGAGATGCTCGCCGGTCGGTACGAGGCAGGTGCGTGACGGCGGTACGACGCCCCCGGCCGGACAGCAGGCCGTGGCGTAAGGGCTCGCGAAGGAATAAATGGCCTTGTTTAGGCGCGGCGAGGACAAGGC
>CAYPWB010000392.1:0-5584 GCA_964414315.1 uncultured Planctomycetaceae bacterium
CGCAGGGGTTTCCCGGCCGCCCGACGCCGACAGCAAGCCGGCCGGTAGAGCGGGCAGGTATGCAAGCCGGCGGCGGCGCACATGCGTTGGCGTAGCCTCACGCGGAGCGTGAGGAGTACATGAAGCGGGTTTGTATTCCTCACGCTCCGCGTGAGGGCCACGCAGGGGTTTCCCGGCCGCCCGACGCCGACAGCAAGCCGGCCGGTAGAGCGGGCTGGTGTGCAAGCCGGCCGTGGCGCACAAGCGTTGGCGTAGCCTCACGCGGAGCGTGAGGAGTACATAGGAAGACGAGAGGAATCGTATGGCTTGGATCTTGGCGGGAATGCTGTCGTGCGCGGCGTGGGCCGGGGTTCCGTCGGAGGAAGCCCGGGACGCGGCGGCGGCCGATATCGAACGCGCTGTGCGCGAGTTGGGCCACGACGACTACGCTGTGCGCCGCCGCGCGACGCACGAGCTTTGGCGGGCGGGCGAGGCCGCTGAGCCGGCGCTGCGCGCGGCGCTGGAAAGCCCCGATCCCGAGGTCGCCTCCCGCGCCCGATGGATCCTCGAGCGCGTCCGCTTCGGCCTGCTACCCGATACGCCGCCGCAACTGGTCCAGCTTATCGAGCAATTCCGGTACGGAAACGATGCCGCGCGGCGCGAGGTGCTCCGGCGACTGACCGAGTCGGGCCGCATCGAGCTGGCGGTGCAGCTCATCCGCTCCGACCCGGAACCCGCAACGCGCGAGCGGCTCCTGAACTGGATGGTGAGCGACATCGGCCAGGGAGTCCGGCAACTGATCCTCGACGGGAAACTGCCGGTGGCCCGACAATTTCTGGAACTGGCCGCACAGAACGAGGCCGGCTGCCGCGACCTTGCCGCGTACCTGCTGTTGCAGAACGAGCTTTCGCAGGAAATAGCCCAGCGGAAGCAGCGGCTGCGGCAGGAGCCCGACGCCGCCGAGGCCCGGCTGCTCGGCTACCTGCTGCGGGCCGGCGGCGACTTGCGCGGCGCGCTGGAGGTATTCGACGGACCGGCGGACGATGCGAGTGCGGCGCGGGGCGTGCTGGCCGAACTGGGCGATTGGAAAGAGTTGGCCCACCGGCTGGACGAGTTGCCCGGCGCCACGGTTGCCGATCCGTTCCACGCCGGAGATCTCGCTGTCGACGACCTGGAACGCCAGGCGGTCGCCGCGGTCTTTCACGGCCTGGCCGGAAACGAGGCGCCGCACCGCAGCGCGTGCGCGAAGTTGCGGGAAGCCGCCTCGGCCAATCCGGACGATGCTTGGCCCGCAGCCGAGGCGCTGCTCATTGCCGGCCGGGTGGAGGAGGCGATCGGCCTGTTCATCGAGCACGAGCATGCATCGACGGCCTTCGACCTGCTCGCCGCGCAGTTGCGGTTTGACGAGGCGTTCCGCGTGGCCGGCATGGACGGGCCCGGCGATGCGTTCGACCTCAGCCCCGACGGCAACACCCCCGTCGAGGCGATCGGCGACGACAAACCCGTGCCGGACGGCACGGACGGCCTCCCGCCGAAAGCCGAGGTTTCGGCGGCGCGGTTGGCGCTGGGGCTGAGCGTGGCGCAAACCCTTCAACGGCTGGGCCACGCCGCCGAGGCCACCGCGCTGTTCGATCGCCTTGCCGACGTTGCGTCAGACAGCCCGAGGCTCAGCCTGGTCCGCGTGTGCCGGGCGGAGCACGAGGTCGGACTCGACGACCGGGCATTTCGCCGCGCGGCCGCGGCCATCGAGCCGGAATCGGCCGCGGCGCTGCTCGGCGCGCTGTTCCAGCAACAGGCCCGCGAGGCGATCCGATGGTGGAACTACCTGGCCGAGCAGGAGCCCGACGCCGCCCCGGCCGATCGGCTCGCGCGAGTGCGGGGCATCGTCGAGCAGACCGCGCCTCGCGACACATTGCTGGCCTTCGCACGGGACGCCGAGGGGCACGCGGCAACAATCGAGCCGGAACCTCGGGCCGAGTGGCTCATTGCCGTCGGCGAGTTGTACCTTGCGGCCGACGATGCCGACGGCGCCAGGCATTGCTTCGAGCGGGCCGCCGACACGCACCTTTCGCCCGAGACGCTCGTGCGCCTGGCCGACTTCCATTTCCGCCGCCGGCGGTGGCCGGCCGCCGCCGAGGCGTACGAAACGGCGCTGCGGCTGGCCGTGGAGCAGCAGTCGGAATCGCTCGCCCACCTGGCGTACTTGCAGGGCTACGCCCGCGTGCAAATGGGCGACGAGGCCGAAGGGCAACGTCTCCTGGCGGCCGCCCGGCTCCTGCCGCTGGGCAGCGCCCGGGCACGCCACACACTGGCCGAGGCCCTCAAGCAGCGTGAATTGACCAAGGAGGCCGCCCGCCAGTGGCAAATCATCCTGCGCACCGGCCAGTTCAACGAATGGGCGCTGAACGACGCTGCCAAGCAACTGGGCAACGCCGTCAGCGGCTCCGACGGCCTGCGGGCGGCAGGCTACTGGCAGCGGCTGCTGTTGAGCTGCCTGAAGCGCAACGCGAGCCTCACGAAGGCCGACGGTTACCTCAAGCTGGTCCAACTGATCCACCGGCTTCGCGCTCGCGGGCTGCTGGAAGCGGGCGATACGGAAGCTGCCGTTCGCGAAGCCCGGCGGGCGCACGCCGCCATGCCGGGCGACGTAGCCCTGGTGTGCGACCTCGTTCCCCGGCTCGACGAGGCCGGCCTGGCGACCGAGGCCGATCGCCTGTTCGAGGGCGCGTACGCGCACCTGCTGGAAGCAGTCGAAAGCTACGCCGGCGCCGCGCCGCTGTTGAACAACGCGGCGTGGATGGCCGCCACGTGCGGCCGCCGGCTCGACGACGCGCTCACCCTGGCCGAGCGGGCCACCGGGCTGTCGCCCGCCAACCCCGTGTACCTCGACACGCTGGCCGAACTGCATTTCCTTCGCGGTAACCATGCGAAGGCCGTCGATCTGGCCCGCCGTTGCGTGGAACTCGACCCCGATCGCGACCACTACCGCCGGCAACTCGCGCGGTTCGAGGAACCCGAGTAGCAGCCCGACCATCGAGACCGACCCGTGAGCGCACAACATAGCACGACCGAGGCGGACGCACAGCGTTTCACCGAACGGCTCACTCAGGCGGGCATGAGCCGGACGTCGGCCGAGGCGAAGTTCGACCTGTTCCGGCAGGTGCTCGACGCCGTGCCCGGAGCCTCCCGTCCTTACCTGCTGTTCGTGCCCGGCCGCATCGAAGTGCTGGGCAAGCACACCGACTACGCCGGCGGACGAAGCCTGCTGGCCGCCGCGGAGCGCGGGTTCTGCGTGGCCGCCGCACCGCGCCCCGACCGCCGCATGTCGATCGTCGACGTACGTCAGGGGCGTCGCATCGCCTTCGAGGTGCATCCGGAACTGGTCGCCACGGCCGGCAACTGGCCCGCCTATCCCATGACGGTCGCCCGCCGTATCGCCCGCAACTTCCCCGGGCCCCTGCACGGCGCCGATATGGCCTTCGCAAGCGACCTTCCGCCGGCCTCGGGCATGAGCAGCTCCAGCGCCATGATGATTGCCGTGTTCAAAGTGCTCGATCGCATGAATGGGCTCGTGCAGCGGCCGGAGGCTCGGGCGGAAATCGGCAGCCCGGAGGATCTGGCCGGCTACCTGGCCACCATCGAGAACGGCCGCAGCTTCGGTGCGCTTGCGGGCGACCGCGGCGTGGGCACCTTCGGCGGCAGCGAGGACCATACGGCCATCTGCTGCTGCCGCGCCGGGCACCTGCACCTCTATTCCTTCTGCCCGACGCGGCCGGAGCGGGTCCTTCCCATGCCGCCGGACCACATGTTCGCTGTGGCGTACTGCGGCCTGGCGGCCGAGAAAACCGGCGCGGCGATGGACCGGTACAACCGTGCGTCGTCGCTGGTTGCGGCGCTGGTCGAATTGTGGCAGGCGAAAGCGGGCGACGGCGGACAGCCCCCTTCGCATGCAGCAGAAGAACTCGGCGCGGTGGTGAGCCTGGCCGACATCGTGCACAGCGCGTTCGGCGCGGCCGACCGGCTGAGGGAAATTGTAGCCCGCCGCGCGCACACTGGGTTCGGCTCCGACGCGCTGCTGCACCGTCTGGAGCATTTCCTGACCGAGAGCGAGCAGCTCATTCCCGCCGCGGCCGACGCGCTGGCCGGTGTGCAGACGAGCGGGAAAGCAAGATTGCCCCATAGTTCACAGCAGCGTAACGCGGCAACCCAATCGGCCCCGCCCGGCGCCGTGGAAACGGGACCGCCCCCCGTGCCTGAACTCGACCTTTTCGGCCGGCTGGTCGACGAATCGCAGCGAGGTGCGGAACGGCTGCTGGGCAATCAAGTCCCGCAAACCGTTTACCTTGCCCGATCGGCTCGGCAGTGCGGCGCCACGGCCGCTTCGGCATTCGGGGCCGGATTCGGCGGCAGTGTTTGGGCCCTGATCGAGACGAACGCCGCCGACGCCTTCCTGGCACACTGGGCCGAAGCCTATCGCGGGGCCTTTCCCAAAGAAGCGGAGCAGGCTGCCTTCTTCGCCACCGGCGCAGGCCCGGGCATTGTCGATTCGGCGTAACCGTTCACGCGAAGTCTGAGTAGCATGCTATATCGCTGCGCGTGGGCGCGCGAGTTCACACTCGACAACCGCTACCGTAATACGGCGGAAGTTTGGTATCACAACGCCGAACGCGTGGTGCCCATAATAGGCTCCATTTCAAGACCTGCCCCCGCCTTCCGCGAGAAGCCCAACGAGGGAATGGAAGCACGTTCTTCGTGCAGATATTCCCTATTCGATTCAACGTAATCGGCAAAACTCGGCCGCCGTCGCTATTTTCGCCGGCGTCGCCGTAGCATCGCAAGGCCGATCGCGCTGCTGACCAGCAGCAACCCGCTGGTCGGCTCGGGCACGGCGGCCGTGAACCGGATTGCCAGCGAATTCGCGTTCGGCTCGACGATGGAGAACTCGCCGGCGCCGTAAATGTTGGCGACCGAGTTCAGGAATCCGCTGGCGTCGATGACGAAATGCTCGGGATCGAATCCGATGATCCCTTCCGACGCGCGAACGAACTCCCACTCATGCAGGGAGCCGGGCTCCACTGAGAAGTGGGCAGCCGCGCCGGGGTTTGTGCCGCCGCCGGGCTGCAGCGAGACGATATCGATCTCGAACGCTTCGGTGTCGAGCCCTTGCAGGTCCAACTGACCGCCGATCGCCAGCAGATCCCAGCCGGGGGTATCGCCGGGAGTGCCGATCGCGTCGTCGATTTCGAACACGAAGCTACCCCCGCCGGCCCAGGTCTCGTCGCCGGTGGTCAGCGTACCGACGCTGGCGCCGGGCGCAACGGCGCCGGCCAGGGTTACGGAACCGCCGACGATTCCCGACCCGCCAAGCGTGCCGTCGGGACCGACCTCGACCAGGCCGCTACCGGTGGCCGAGCCCGAGGTGTTCCTCGCCAGCAGTGTACCGCTGTCGACGATGGTCCCGCCGCTGTAGGTGTTTTCGACGGAGAGTGTTTGCACACCGGAGCCGAACTTTCTGAGCGTGCCCGGGCCGGAGACCGTGCCGGCGAAGTTGGCGTCGGTGGTATCGTCGCCGCCGACCGAGAGGACTGCCGAGGCGCCGGTCAGC
>CAYPWB010000393.1:0-5574 GCA_964414315.1 uncultured Planctomycetaceae bacterium
TGCTTCCGGCACGGCACGATCGGTCCCGAGCGGACCAGCGCCGGCAGCCGCCGCGATCAAGCCAGTTCCATGAATGCGGCATGGTCGTCCAGTTCCTCCACCCAGGCTTGAATGGTGGTGTGCCCAGCCTTCTCGGCCGCGCGACGGCGGTGGTGCCCTGCGATAAGCTGATTCCGCCTCTCAGGCGGGCCGTCGCGTCCACTCGGCTGGCCAGTATCGCGGAACTACCCGGGCCGGATAGTTCTCTTGCCGTCAGCCACGTCAACTACAAAGTTGACCACCTCCCACGCGAGGGTGCCGCACAGAAGCAACTCCTTGGCAACGCGGGCCACGGCCTTGACATTGACCGACTCGCGTATCATAGGGACCGCTCGCTCCGGCCATTCCGCGAACGTGTCGCATGGCAGGTATTCCGCCAAGATCATGCCAGCTTCCCAACCGTCCTTTCTTCTGCCGTCTTGTGCGGTACGCGCAACGCCCCCGCGGCAAGCATTGCTGCGTAGCCAGCCACATAGCAGTGACGTGCTTGTCCCGGATGACTCTCGAACACCCACCGAAATCACGACGCTCACCTTCAACTTTGTCTCCGACGGCTCCGACGTCGTGATTGGAATGGACATGCCCGGTGGTCGCCATCTCCCATTCAACGGCTTTGCGCTTAGCGCCGCCCCCATCTCCGAGCCGAGCGCCTTCACCTTGGCCGCCATGGGCCTGCTGGGGCTGGGGTGGTTCGGCCGGCGTCGCAGACGTGTGGCGTAGTCTACCGGGCAATCCCCGTAAAGACGCCGGGCCGCAAGGTCCGGCGGTTCTGCTACGGGCGCGCGAGCGGTTCTCCGCCTCGCCAACCGGAGTCGGCTACCTGGGCTGCCGGAACTTGAACACGGCACAAGCGCCCGGGGCGAGGGGGAAGTTGACATCGCCCCACGCTCCGAGTTCGGCCCACTTGCCGCTCTCCTGGTCGAGTTCCCAGATCGTCGTTGGCTTGTCTTTGTTCTGCCGCGGCACGATCAGCCCGCCCTGCCAGGCCAATGCGTTGTGGTTGGCCAGGCAGACCGCCTCTGAACCGTCGGCCAGTTGGAACAAGCCGCAGAGCATCTCCCCCTGCTTGACCGTGAGCCAGAAGTCTTTGGGCAGGGCTTTGCTGCCGGGCGGGAGCCCGAGCGGCTTGTCGCGGTTGTCGGGCGTGCGGAGCGTGGGGGTCGAGTAGACGGCCTGCGGGCGGGACCGGTTTCCGGCCAACTCGTTTCGGTCCCCCAGGAGCTTGGCTATTCGCGCGAAATGGCTCTTGGGTTCGTACTTGCGGGCCTCGTCCCTCTGCTTGGCGAGTTGCGGGTCCGCGACCTCGCCGGGCTTCGCCCGGTGGAAGCGGAACACACGGGCGTCGGCCGGGGGGATGGCGAAGTTGATCTCGTCGAGCGTCCCCAGCGGAACCCAGTCGCCAGCCTCGCGATCGAAGCGGGAAACGACGCGCGGCGGCTTCTGCTGCCGCAGCGACATCACCACGCCCTGCCAGGCGTAGGCGTTGTGGTTGGCCACCCAGACCACGTCGGAGGCGTCGGGCAGCTTGAAGAAACCGCAGAGGACCTCGCCCTGTTTGACCTGGACCCAGTGGTCGGCGGGAAATGCGGTCGTGTCGCCGGGGAGTCCCTCGTCCTTGTCGCGGTTGGCCGGGTCGCGCCGCGAGGGGGTCGAGTAGACGGCCACCGGGCGGCCCATTTCGCCGATCAGCCCGTACAGCGGCTGCATGTGCCGGCCGATCCTGACGAGGTGCTGGTCCTCGATCCACCGCTTGCTCTTGTCTGGTTCGCGGTTGGCGTAGGGCCCGCCAATGAACCAGATGCAGGTCTTCAGACCGAAGGCGATCGAGGTGTTGAGCGTGTAGAGGTTGCGGTTGTCGTCGTGGATCAGCAGCCAGCGGCCCATCACGCTGCGTCGTTTCTCGCAGATACCGCGGTAGAAGTTGAGGTTCTTGAAGTGCCAGGCCATGCCGCGGGCCCAGTGGTAGTCGTAGTAGCCGTGGACACCGGGGTGCGTGGGAAAATGCTCGCAGTAGAGGTCGCGGTAGGTCCCGACCCAGACCGGGTGGGTGGGGTCCCAGGTCCGCAGCATGCGTAGCCAAAGGTCGAGCTTGTCGAACCCGCCACACCAGTCGAGCCGCTCGTTCCAGAGGTTGTAGCCCCAGATGGCTTTCGAGCCGCGCGAGGCGATGCAGTTCTTCTTCACCGTCGCCCGCTGCTGTTCGTTGCGGCGAATGTCGGTCTCCGAGGGGGGCTTCCAGGCCAGCACGTCCACCATCATCTTCATGTTGTACTTCCTAAACAACTCGTGCCGCCAGTCCTTGTAGACGCAGTGGACGGTGTTGAAGCCTGCCCCCTTGAGCAGGACCAGCATCCGCTCGAACTCGTCCTCCTCCAGCGGAAACTCGTCGCCTTGCCCGTAGGGCAGCGAAAACACGAAGGCAAACTCCGTGGGCAGGGCGGGGGCTTTGGTGCGCGGCTCGGGGAATTCGTCGTTGGGCGGCTCGGCCGCGACGGTCGACGGGAGACCGCCGGTCGGCAGAAGACCGGTCAACAGTACGAGGACCGCTGCGCAGTCCAATCGCATTGCTGGCACTACCCGTTTCGATATTTCAGAGGCCACCCAGTGCACGGGCACGGTCTTCGACTCAGAACGCTACCTCCAGCGCGGCCTCTTCGTCCGGCCCGAGCGCCTGGATTCCCTTGAGGAGCTTGGGTCTGCCCGGCTGGGGGCCGATCTTGATCGTGTAGGTGCCCTTGCGGAACACCTTGGGGCGGAACTCGCGGCCCTGGATGCGGATCGTGTAGACCATCTGGCCGTCGGCCTCGTCGATGATCTGCACGACGGGGTCCTCGATGCCGGTGACCTTCAGCGTGGGCAGGAAGGCGACCGCCTTGCGGCCGTAGTTGTCCATTTGGTGGATCGTCTTCGGCCAGCCCGGGTACTGCTTCGTGGCCGGGTCGGTGACGTCCACGTTTCGCGGCCAGCACTCCATCGTGATCGTGCGGTCTTTCTTGTTGAAACGGACGACGCCGAATCCGGCCGCCCGGGTGGTGAGTTTGTCGTGGTTGGCCTGGGGGGCGGGGTTGGCCACGGCGTAAACGGTCAGCTTGTTGCCGAAGCCGTCGAGGTGCTGGCCGGTGTAGTCGGGGGCACCGGGCCGGCGATTCTTGCCGGGCTTCAGCGGCGCCCACCAGCGGAGATAGAGGTTGGCGATCGAGGGGACGCAGACCGAGTACATGGCGTCGCCGAACTCCTCGATGCCGTGGTGCATGATCGTGGCCAGGTGCTGGTCGCCGGCGATGTGGATGGCGAACGCGCGGCGGATTTCGGCGAGCGCCTTGTTCCGCCCTGTCTGCGGCCAGCCGTTGGAGTCGAGGTCGGCAAGGATGCGGTTGTTGTGCGACCCGTGCAGGTGGGCCCCGCCGCAGAAGATCGTTTGAGAGAGGACGGCCTTCATCTGGGCGTCGCGCCAGTCGCCGGCCCAATCGCGGAGGAACTTCAGTTGCCGCCTGCCCAACAGCACGGCGTCGGCCACGTCGAGGTCCTTGGGGTCGTAGTCGGGTTTGCTGACGTGGTCGGGACGGGGGCCCATCTTGGGGATGCGTCCCGAGGGCCCGGTCTTGAACTTGCGGTCTTCGAGAATCGCGAAGCTGATTCCGCCCCAGGTCAGGGCCGTGTAGTAGACGCCGATACCGCGTTGGATCGGCGTGGGGTCGTAGGGGTCGGGCAGGTGGCTGGTCTGGGCTCGCTCGACCTCCTTGACGTACTCGACGGGCTTGAAGTAACCGCCGTCGTGTCCGGCGCCGACGTGCGAGACCTTGCCGCTTTCGCCCCACAGGTTGGCGTGGCCCACGTCGTGGTCGTCGGGGATCGTGATCGTGGGCGTGTTGCGGATGACGTCGCCGAAATCGCGGCCGAACTTGAGCCAGTAGGCGAGGTGCCGGTTGTGGTCGTAGACCTGGTCGCCGGAGAAGAACAGCAGGTCGGGCTTCAGCCGCTTGAGGTTGTCGACAATGTCCTGCTTGGGGATGTCGCCGCCGTGGCCGGGATAGATCGAGTTGCCGGTGAACGCGGCCACCACGATTTCGTTCTTGTCGACCGGGTTGCGGCGGACGATTCCCTCGTAGACGGCCGACTCGCCGTGGCGGACCCGGTAGCGGACTTCCTTGGTCATGTCCCAGTTCTCCACGCGGAACGGGGCGGTCCAGCCGGGGTTGACGATCTCGGTGGTGGCGATTTCCTTCCACGGGCCGTCGCAGTTCACTTCGAGACGGACGGTGGTGGGGTCGGTTTCCTCCAGCGGATAGAGTTGAGCGGTGAGCTTGAGGATGTTGTCGTTGACGGTGTACAGCGCGAAGCAGATCACCTTGTCCTTGGTGACTTCGGGGATCTCCAGCAGCTCGGCCCGTTGGCCGGCGCGCTTGGTTGGCTCTTTGGGGGCGGCGTCGGCCGGCGCGGCGAAGGCGGCCAGTCCCACAATGGCGGCGAGTAACACTCTGGCAGGTCGCATGGCTTCTTCGTTGTAGGTGTTGGGGGTCTTGTGGTTCGGATACCGGCTAGCGTAGCGGATCGGGCGCGAGCGGGCAACACACCCGGGGCTGTCCGCCGTGGAAATCGCACGCGCCGGCTAGTCGCGGAGCAAGGACTCCGCCTGCGGGTAGACGGCTCGCTGTTTGTCGGCAGGGTGGTAATGGCGATAGATGGCGGCGAGGATTTCGTCCTCCGTCCATCTGCCAAGGTGACAGGGGAACCCAATGGGTGACGCCAAGAACGACGATTTGCGGGTTGGTCTTGATCGTCGTTTGAAGCTGCGGTTCTGCGGCAGCAAGGTCACCAGCGACGCCCGTCTGCTGGCCTATCGTGAACTCGATGAAGTGTTGGGGCTCACTAAAATGGGTTCAGACCTGCTCACCGATTTCCGCCAGGGGAGCAACAGGCAGCATTTGCTTGGGCCGCTGTTGCGACAGTCGACCTGCAGCCGACTCGCAGGATACGAAGACGTAAATGATGTGGAGCGGCTAGACCAAGAAGGCTCGGCCTACAATGGACACTTCGCTTGCACCTGCTGTCATCCCCTGTTTCTGTTCAACCAGTTCGGCGACCTCGAATACGCCATGCTCCGGCGCGGCAACAAGGCCGGCGCAAAATACTGGCGACGCCGGTTGTTTGCAATGATCCTCAACCGGATCGCGAGTTTGGCGATTCCGCCGCCGGCCGAGTTCAGCGGGAATGGATAGCGGCGGCAGATAGCCACGTGGACGTTGGGCGAGCCTGGGGAAGATATGCCCCGAAGCAGTCGGGAAACGTCGCAAACCCCTCCTTGAAAGGGTTTTTCCGCGGCAAAAACTAAGGAAACTTGGGAATTCTGCCCGAAAACTGTCTTTTGGCGATAGACAAGGGGGGGCGCGTTGTTACTATATGGGGCGTGGAAGGCCTGGACTGGTTCCAGGCTCATCGCTGTTCAATCCAAATGGGAAATCCCGGATCAGTTCGCGAGAAACCCCGTTGCCTTCGGCTGGCCGTTGAACCAGGGCGTTGCTTCGTGTTCGCCCC
>CAYPWB010000394.1:0-5563 GCA_964414315.1 uncultured Planctomycetaceae bacterium
CGGTTCGCTCAAGTTCGGGTTCCGCGGCCGTTGCCGGCACGCTCACCAGCAGGAGGGCGACTAGGGCAATCGATCGGGTCATGGGAGATCTCCGGGGACAACAGGAATCTGCAGATCGGCCGTGTTGACGAAACAGGCTGCAACGCGGCGATGCGATACCCCGGCTCACCGTTTGCGGCGAAGCAAAAGGGCAAACACCGCGAAGCCAAGCAGCACGAGCGAGGACGGCTCGGGAATGAGGAATTGGTTCACACTGAGCGCGCCGGCCGAAATGCGCACGTAGTCGATATCGCCGACGAACGCGTTGCTGCCGTTGTTCTGCCGCCCGATGCCGATATTGTTCGTGTTGAACAGGTTCAACGCGGTCGACTCGGTAACGGAAAAGATCGGGTTGGGATCGTGGTCGAGGTACATGCGCACCTCTTCGGCCTCGCGGTCGCGAACGACGGCCAGATGGTGCCACTCGCCGTCGTTCACCATGTCGGTGGGGTATAGATCCAGCACCGTTCCGGCGCCGCCGTCCATAAGGAACCGCGGCCGGCCGCTTTGCAGCCGCATCCACCACGACTGCTGGTTGCTGCCGACGTCTTTGGTCACCAGCATGCCCGTACTCGTCATCTCGGTGCGGAAGAGGGTTTCGATGGTGAAGCTGTCGTCGGGTCCGAAGTTCAGCGGCGCGCCGGCCAGGGGACCGCCGTCGCCGAAGTTATACGACGTTTGGAAGGTGACCGGGAGCGAGTCGGCCTCGAACCGCAGGGCCGGGCCGGTGGTGTAGCCCGGGGCGCCCGCCACGTACTCCGGCGGCGCGCTGCCGCCGCTGCCGCCCACGCGGGCGTCGCGCCCGAACGCGCCCTGGTCGACCATGCGCTGCGTGGTCGTGGCAACTTCGCCCGGCTTCTTCTCCTTGAAATTCCAGTAGCCCAGCACGGGGGCGGCGGCAGGGGACGAGGCGAAGTACTTGTTGGCCAGGTAGGTTTGCACTTCCTGACGTTCCGAAGGGCTGAGCAGCGTGTTGTAGACAAGGATCTCGGCGATGTCGCCGGCATGGGCGTTGGCGGCTGTCGTGCCGTAGGCCCCGAGGAGCAGCGGATTGGTCGTCGCCGCTCCTTTGACGCTGTAGTTGCCCGTAGCACCCAGGGCGCCGTCGACCCACATATTCTTGCTGCCCGAGGTACTGCCCGTTTGGTCAAGGTCGACGGTGAGCATATGAGGGAGGTTGGGCGTGGGGTTGGGAATGGTTTGCCACGCGACCGTGTCGCCGGCCGACCCCGTTCCCCAAACAAGCTCATTGTTGGCGTGACGATACCAAACGCGCCAGTCGGTATCAGTGGAACCGCCCGCTTGTTTGCTGATCAGATCGCGGGCATTGTTGTCCGTCGCGGTCGACTCATAAACCATGAACATCGTCCGCTGCTTGCCGGCGCCCGTGCCAATGTCCAAATCGGTGTGTTGGGGCACCACCAGCACGTCGCTGTTGAACCGCAGCACCGGCTGGTTATTCAGGCTGGCACTGGTCGTCAGCACCGGCTGGTACGCGGCATTCGTCTGCGCCGCGTCATGGGCGGCCAGGGCCAGGTTGGTCCACTGGGAGACGTTGCCTGAACCGTCGGCCACGACGCCCGCCCCGGCGTCGTAATGCAGCAGCAAGCCGTTGGTGACCGGCGAAGCTTGGGCGGGGGAAGCGAACGCCAATGCGGCGGCCGCGGCGAATGCGAGCATCGAACGAACGGAAAGAAGCGACATGGTACTACCCTCCCGGCAGAAACGAGGAATGCAATGGTTTGCGAAGTGTGCGAACATGGCCTGCTATTTTCTCCGCCGGCGCAGCAGCAGGGCCAAGGCGCCGAAGGCCATGAGGAGGACCGAGGTGGGCTCGGGAATGAGCATGAACTGCGAAGGCGACAGTGCGCCTTCGCTAATGCGATACCGGTCCTCAATGCCGTTGAAGAACACCGAGGAGCTTGTGTTGTAGGCTCCTAGGCGGAAATCGCCGGTGCCGGTGTAGAATGTCCCGGCCGTCCCGATGGCGCCGTCGGCGAAGGTGTCGATCAGGGAATAGTCGAGGTAGGAGCGGATCTCCTGTGCTGTGGCGTCGTAGACGACGGCCAAATGATGCCAGTCGCCGCTCGATTTCGCGCCGGAAATGTCAATGTCGCCCGTCTCCAAGAAGTCGCTGCTGGAAGACTTGAATCGATACTCCAAGTTCCCCGCGTTCTCCCGAATCCACACTTCCGGAGTGCCCGTCATTCCCATGATCCCGTTGATGCCGGAGCCGGTGTCGTTCCAGTTGAGGACGGCCTCGAAGGTGTAGCTTTCGTCGGCATTGAGGGAGAAGAATGGGCTGGGGGTGGGCGAAGGGGCGAAGCCCGACGGCATGCTCAGGTTGGGGCGGAGGATAACGAATCCTGCGCTGCTGCTGTTGTCGACGGCGAGCCCTCCGTTCGCTTCGACGACCGGGGTATTGTTGGCGCCGCCTCCGCCGCCCCAGAAGCCGCTGTAGTTGTTGCCCGAAAGGTCGGCGACGCGGCCCGCGTCGTTGATCGTACCGGCGGTGGTCTGCACGGTCGTCGAAGAACCGTTCTCCGTGTAGCGGGAGAAATCGACAAAAAGGATGGTGTCTGCCTGCGCCGTAGATACCGGGCTCAGACCGGCGGCAAGGGCAAGTAGTGCAATAGAAACGTTTCTCATGGCATCAACTCCTTGGATCAATGGAACGTCGGCTGATGTAGCGAACGGTTTTTTCTTAGCGTTGTCGCCGCCGGAGCAGCAGGGCAAGCACCCCGAAGGCGAACAGCATGACCGAGGTGGGCTCGGGAATCATCGCGGCGTTGAAGCCCTTCAGTCCCTTGGCGTACAGGTATTGGATTTCCTCGGGCGCCAGCGCCCGGTCCCAGACGGCCAGGTCGTCTGCCAGCCCGTCGAACGGGGCGCCGGCGGTTTGCCGTCGACCCACGAGCAGGGGCGCGGCCGTGTCGATCAGGCTGTCGGCAATCAGGCTGTCGGTTTGCGCCCCGCCGCCGCCGGCGAGCCAGTCGTCGTTGCTGCCGTTGAGGTAACCGCGGATCGTGTCGCTCTCGCGGTCGAGCACGAGCGCCACGTGGTGCCACTCGCCGCCGTCGAGGCTGTTGGGCCGATACTGCCCGAAGCGGTCGTTGTCGCCCGCAGCGTTCTGCTGGCCGCGAACGTGGAGCGCGCTGCCGTCGGTCCAGATGCTCCAGCCGGGGTCGGTGGAGTGCGCGTTCCCCTTGCCGACGATCATCTCGGTTCCCGAGGTGTCGTCGGGGTTGAACCAAACCGAAACGGTGTAGCCGTCGCTGCCCGGGTTGAGCACGTTGCCGAAATCGACGTAGTCGTTGTCCGACCCGTTGAACTGGGCCGCCTCGCCGAGGATGCCGGCCGGGTTCTGAACGTTGGTGCCCACGATGGTTCCGTTTTGCGGCGTGCCGGCCGTGTCGAGCACGGTGGTGCCGTCGATATCGCGCGTGTCGCCGGTAGCGTGCAGCCGCAGGTTGTCGGCCAGCGGGAAGTCGTTCACCCGAGGCTCGCCCGAAACGAAGTACTTCGTGTACAGGTAGTCCTCGACATCGCGACGTTCCGGGGCCGAGAGGGCCGTGCCGTAGAGGAGGATTTCGGCAATGTCGCCCTTCAGCCGCGTGCCGCCGCCGTCATGGGAACCGATGCGGAAGTGGTTGAACGTACCGCCCGAGTTGTTGGCGCCTGAAGCGGCTGCAGATTTCGTGCCGCCGTTGTCGGTGACCCACTGGCGGATGTAGTCGTCGGCCGACCAGACGGCGCTGAGCACATGGAACTCACCGGCGTTCATGTCGGTGCTATCGACCCCCACCCAGCCGCCGGCGGAATTGCGCGCGTGGGAAGTCACCTTCTTGTTGCTTGTCGAATTGACCAGGCTTCCGTAAAGGTAAGGGCTGGTCGAAGTATCCATGCGTACGATGCTCTGCTCGCTGCTGAAATCGCTGTTAAAAACGACGAACCAGCTTGCCTCGTCGCCGTCCATGTCGCTCCAGGTGCCGCCGTTGGCAAGGAAATCCTTGTTGCCGTTGAAGCGGAGTACGGAGTGCCCGTTGAGCACGTTGCTGTGCCAAGTGGGGCGCCGGGTATCGGTGTTCACTTGGGCGAAATTGTTGCCGCCCAGGGCAAAGGCCTGATCGTTCCACTGGGCGACCAGCCCGCCTTCGGCCACCGGCGAGCCGCCGTAAGTAGCGCCTTCGTCGGCCATGAGGTGGACGACCAGATTGTCGGTCACCGGAACGACCGGCGCGGCCGGTGCGATGGAAACCCCGGCCGGCCCGGCGATGAGCGCCAGGGCGGAAATCGAATACAACAGTACGCGAGACATGGCAATGGTCCTCCTTCGGAGCGAGAAAAAGTGCAAAATTTGAAACTTACTGCCGCATCTATCTTAATTGGCCGGCCGCCGCCGGTCCACGTTTCTACAGGGTTTCTCCACGGCAGGACGCGAACCGCTCTCCGGCCAAAGCCTCAAAACTGCGACTGGTCGATTGCCACGCCCGAATCACGGGCGCCCAGGGCGCTGTGGACCTCCAGATTGATGGTGAAACTCATGGTGCGCACCGAACCGTCGGCGAAGCACACGTTCCATCCGGAGGGATGGGCGCTGCCGAAGCAGAACTGCCGTTCCACTCCCGTCCGGTCGCGCTTCGGAAGATACCCGGGGTCGTAATAGGTGTTGCACAGCGTGTCGCGGTCGTCGCCGGCGTACATCGATTCGTTGTCGGAGCTGTCGGTGCCGTCGAAGTAGCGGTCGGGGCTAAGGTACTTCTCGCCCACCATGTAGGTGTTGCTCGTGCCGTCTTTGACGTGCGCCGGCTGAATCTCGCTCCACTGGAAGGTGATGCCGTCGCTGCGGCCGCCCGACCAATACGCCTCGTTCAGGCTCTCCCCGCGGGCAATGCTATTGATCGAGCCCGTGCCGGTGCAGGCAGGCCGCCTTCCCGCCGAGCCGCAGTAGTCGGTCCGGGCGGCCATGTCGTTGCCGGCCATGTTGTGCGCCCACAACACCGAACCGCCGGGGTACAAAACGGCGCGGCGACGGCTGGGGCAATTCATGACGGCCAACGGGGTACGAACCATTTCGCGGGCACGGTCCTTTTGGGTGTCGGTGACGTGGTCGGGGTCGCCGTCGCCGGGCAGGTTCCAGAGGGCCTCCTGGTCGATGTGCGGGAGGATGTTGTACACCCATCCGCCCGGCTGTCGGTAGTTGAACCCGCGGTCGGCGTCGCCCACCCAGCGCACGCCCCAGCCGCTGGTCGGATAGTGCCCTTGCGCCGCCTGGTGCGAAAGGAACGCCAGCCCGATCTGTTTGAGGTTGTTCCTGCATTGCATGCCGCGTGCTGCCTCGCGGGCGCTTTGCACGGCGGGGAGCAACAGGGAA
This sequence comes from uncultured Planctomycetaceae bacterium, assembly GCA_964414315.1. Taxonomy (GTDB): domain Bacteria; phylum Planctomycetota; class Planctomycetia; order Pirellulales; family Thermoguttaceae; genus PWXP01. Next base: position 5,414 of record CAYPWB010000394.1, read on the forward strand.
ATCAGAATGCCGATGATCGTGATGACCACCAGAAGTTCGACGAGTGTAAAACCTCGACGTCGAAAAGGCGCGTACATCGGTCCACCTCGAAGCGTTCGTGAAGCTCGCGAACTGACAGAAGAAGGAACTGCGATACCGCCCTTTTGGGCG
>CAYPWB010000395.1:0-1426 GCA_964414315.1 uncultured Planctomycetaceae bacterium
TCCGTTTCTGGGTGCAAAGCCCGACAAAGTAGCAGGCACGCTCCGTCGTGCCGTCCGCTGTAGCGGGCAGAACGCAGCCGTTCGGCCGAACGGGTTTCACTTGGAAACGGAAGAGCCCGAAGTGCTTTGGCTGCCCCCCATTGAAACTACGTCGATTACGCAGCTCCCCTCGGCCGGCTCCCGGCGGCAAAAGCCGCCGGATGTTTGCATCGGCGGAATCCATTAAGTACAATCGGAATCGATGGCATAGGCGCCGGGTGGCACCGGTCGGGCCGCCATCGATGGCTATCCTGTTCAACCTTGAGGGGAAAGACGATGCGTCAGCAAATCGGCAAACTCCCGTTCGGGGACGTGGCGAAGCAAGTCCGTTGCTCTCGTGTGATTACCTTGGTGCTCTCGGCGATCCTTACACCCTGGTCGGGCCCGGCGCAGGCCGCCCTGGTCGACACGTTCGATCCACCCAACCCTAACGTCACGGTCACACAAGCGAACCAGCCGCCGGAAGCGAGCATTGTGTCGGGCGTACCGACCGGCGATTTTCTTCGCCTGATTACCGACGGGGAGAACAACCAGCGGAACCACTACAGCTACGACCGTACCGACCCCGGCGCGTTCGCGACGATCGACGCCCAGTTCGACTTCGCCGGATTCAGCAGCGATCAACCGGCCGACGGCTTGGCCGTCCTCTGGGTGCCCACCTCAATCTACGGCACCTCCGGCATGGGGCCCGACAGTTTCCAAAACCCCGACTTCGCGGGCACCTTCGGCCTCGGCTTCCAAACCCATCCGGGCTCGACCAACAACGTAACGATGCACTGGAACGGCACGACGTTGAGCACCGGCAATGTGCCCATGGGCTCGGCCAGCTTCCGCAACGGCGAGTTCAACCAAGTGAACGTCACGATCCAGCAAATCGGCGCCGGATCGAACGTGAAAGTGGACCTCGTGGGCGATGTGCATGGTACGAACGGCGGTCCTCGTCCGGCCGTGACGGCGCTGAACCAGTACGTGTCGGGCTTTCTGCCGTACGAGAGCCGGATGCAGTTTTCCGGCCGCTCGGGCGGGGCGAACATGACCATCGACCTGGACAACATCGACGTCCAGTACCGCAACCCGTACGCGGCGCCGCCCACCGTATCGGCCGATACGCTGCTCCAGGACTTCGACAGCCTGGGCACCACGGGCTTCACGGCGGTGCAAGGCAACGCCGGCAGTAGCCCCGGTCCGCTGGTCATGAGCAGCGGACCGACGGGCAATTACCTGCGGCTGGTGCATGATCCGGTGGGCAGCCAGTCGAACCGGATCGGGTTCGACCGGGCGCGCGACGGCGGCATCTCGAACACCATGACGGCCGACTTCGATTTCCGCGCCACGAGCGCCGGCGCGCCGGCCGACGGGTTCTCGATCGTCTTCCTGCCCACGGCCG
>CAYPWB010000395.1:1526-5545 GCA_964414315.1 uncultured Planctomycetaceae bacterium
ACCACAGCGCCGACCTGGACAATATCCAAACGGGCGTCGTGGCCGCGGCGGCGCCAACCGCCGGCGGGGCCACCCTCCAGGACTTCGACGGCGACGGAACCGGCTACAAGGCCTTCTCCCTGGCCACCGGCGACAGCTACGACGGCACCGCGCCGAAGCCCTCGATCGAGACCGACGCCGGCAACAGCTTCCTGCGCATGCTTAGCGGGGCGAACTGGCAGCGCCACATGGTCGGGTTCGACCAGACGGCGGCCGGCTCGTACGAGCAGGTGAGCGCGAACTTCGACATGCGCATCGGCAACGGGGCCGACGGCGCCGGCTTCGCCCTGTTGAGCACGGACCACTACGGCACGGGAAGCCTCGACGCGGCCCTCGCATTGGGCGAGAATCCCAACGCCACGAACAGCCTCGGCGTCGGGTTTCACATCCATCCCGACCGCAAGGACGTGTCGCTCCACTGGAACGGGGGTCAAGTGGCCAGTGTCGACAGTCCCTTCGACTTCCGCAACATGACCTTCCACGACATCGACCTCAGCGTCGCGTACGTACCCGGCGGGGCGAATGTTTCGTTGAGCATCGCCGGCAATGCCATCTACACCGACCATTTCATCGCCGGCATGTTCCCGTACGAAAGCCGCCTGGCCCTTTCCGGGCGGACGGGCGGCGCCACCACCACGCTCGACTTCGACAACGTGAACGTTCAGTTCCAAAGCGTCCTGCCGACCGGGCCTTTCCACTGGCTCCCGGTCAACGACAACTACACCAACCCCGCCGGCTGGCAGGGCGGCGCGGTCCCCTCCGGCAGCGACCACGCGGTGATTGCCCAGGGCGTGAGCAACAGCAACAACCTGAACGTCGCGGGCACCGGAAGTCTGACGGTTTCGCACGTCGGCACGCTCAACAACGACAACGCCCTGCGCGTCGGAGCGGGCGGGACGGCCGGCGAAATGATTCAGACCGGCGGCGCCGTCCAGACGTCCGCCGACTTCTACATTGCCGACGGCGGCTCCTCCGGCAGCACCTACACCATGACGGGCGGCACGCTCACCGTGGGCGGCACGCATACGGTGGTGGGCCGCGGCGGCGTGGGGCACTTCGTCCAGGACGGCGGGTCGGTCAGCCTCCACCGATTGTTCGTCTCCGAGTTCGGCGGTTCCGCCGGCTCAAGCTACACGCTCAACGACGGCACGCTGACGCTGAACAACTCCAGCGACCTCGGCATGCAGGTCGGCCGCAACGAGCAGGGAACCTTCAACCAGCACGGCGGAATCGTGACCGTCGACCATCGCGTCCATTTGGGGCAAGTTTCCGGCGCCGTGGGCACGTACAACATGACCGGCGGCGAGCTGACCATGGGCCGGTATCTGATCCTCGGTTCCAGCGGCACCGGCATCTTCAACCAGAGCGGCGGCAGCGTCACCCAAACCGGCGCCCGACTGATCTTCGGCGACCAGAACGGCGGTCAGGGAACGTACAACATGTCGGGCGGCACGCTCACCACGCCCGAGTTGGACATTGCCGACAAAGCCAACACCGGCGGTACGTTCAACATCAGCGGCACCGCCAACGTCACCGTCGCCGGGCTGGCCGACGTCGGCCGCGGGGGCACGGGCACGATGAACCTTAGCGGCGGCTCCGTCAACATCGGCGGCGAGTTCCGCGTGGGAGCCAACGCCGGAAGTTCCGGCGAGCTGAACCTCAGCGGCGGCACGCTCACGGTGAATAACCAAATGTCGGTCGGCTACAACGGCAACGGCACCGCCCTGCAAACCGGCGGCACCTTGAGCGCCGGCGCTCGCCTGCACGTGGGCCACGGCGCCGGGAGTACCGCGTCGTATGAAATGAGCGACGGCCAAATCAATCTGACCGGCAACCACCTGATCGCCGGCGTCAGCGGGAACGGCACCTTCACACAGAACGGGGGCACCGTCACCCAGACGGCCGGCAATGTCTTCCTGGCCGACAACGCCGGCGCCCAGGGCACGTACCACCTCAACGGCGGAAGCCTGAGCACGACCGGCGAGCTGCGCATCGGCAACCGCGACACCGGCGTGTTCAACATGACCGCCGGCACCGCCGCCATTGGCAACGCCCTTCGCCTGGCGCCGCTCGCGGGCGGCGACGGCACCTTCCACCAGAGCGGCGGCACGGTGACCGTCGGCGGCCGGTTCGAAATGACCGACAACGCTGCCGGAACCTCGGCCTACCACCTCAGCGGCGGCACCCTCACCGCGGGCGGCGACTACTTCATCGTCGGCCGCCAAGGGCCCGGCCACTTCCATCAAAGCGGCGACTCCGAGGTGAATATCAACGTCGCTCAGCGAATGCTCATCGCCGACATGGGCGGCTCCGGCGGCTCGACCTACACCATCGAAGGCGGCACGCTCAACATCAACAACGGCAGGGAACTGTCCGTCGGTAAAGGCGGCACGGGCGTGTTCACGCAGTCGGGCGGCGTCGTCAACGCCTCGGGGAATATCCGCCTCGGCGAAAACGCCGACGGCGGCACGTATCAGCTCCAGGATGGTATGCTCAACGTGGCCACCATCCTGCGCGGTGCGGCCGGCGCGTTCGAATTCACCGGCGGCACGCTCCAGGTGGGCACCTTCGGCAGCGCCGGCCAACCGTTCGACCTCGATCAGCTAGGCGGCACGCTGGCGCCGGGCAGTTCGATCGGCACGAGCAGCATCTACGGCAATTACAACCAGGCCGCCGGGGGAACGCTCGAAATCGAAATCGCCGGTTTGGGCGACGGAGGCACCGACTACGATCTGGTCGGCGTGGTCGGCGACGCCTCGCTCGCCGGCTGGCTCGACGTCGACCTGTTGGGCGGTTTCGAGCCCGACCTGGGCCGCTACTTCGATGTGCTCACGACCACCGGCAGCCTCGACTTCGGCGGCTTGGAGGTGATCGGCGATCCGCCCAATTCCGTGTACGGATGGTGGGAGGTGGCCGGTGTGCCTAACGCGGGCACCGGTGGCTTCACGCTCCGCCTGAAGGCCGTGCCCGAGCCCACCACCGCCGTGCTCACCCTGTTGGCGCTAGCCGGCCTGTTGAGCTGCCTGCGGCCGCGCCGGCGAAGCTGACTTCACGAGGCGGGTGCGGGCCCCTAGTCAACCCGCGACGCCCTCCCTGCAACGTCTGCAAACCCAATAACGAAGCGGAACAACCGGTCTTCACTGACCCAGGCGATAGTCCCCCCCGGGAAACCGGGAACCAGCACGGAAATAGCATGACCTGAGGAGGTCCATGATGACACAAAAACGCATGCTTTCGCTGAGTGTATTGATCATCGTTACTCTATGCGGCTGCCTGCTGCAGGCTGTCGAGGGCGAGGCGGAGGAGATCCGGTTTACCAGCGTTCCCGACATTTTCAACTGGAACATCAGCAATCCTCAGCCCGGCTGGGAAGAGACCATCGATTGGTTTCTTGACCGCCTGCAGGAAGAGGGCCCGGACTTCACGTTGAATGCGGGTGATATCATGGACGCCCGCTGGTGGGACGACGAAGACCAGGTACGGAAGAAAACCGAGGAATACTGGCTCGGTTTCAAGAAGCGGTTCGACGAGCGGCGGATGACCCTGTATTTGGCGCCGGGCGATCATGAATACGGCGACGACCGCGGTTTGACGTTGGGTCCCATCGCGCGCGTGTTTGGCAAGCAGTTGACCGAGCTGATGGGAATGCCCCGCAACGGGCCCGCCAATCACCTCGGCCGGGCTTTCTCCGTGCGAAAAGATAACCTCTTGATCATTTCGCTGGACACCTTCGAAGATGCGGGCAAAAGGTTTACCTACACGGTGGGCGAAGAGCAGTTGGCGTGGATGGAGAAGACGCTGGTCGCCAACCAGGATGCGGAGTTCATCATCGTCCAGGGCCACCTGCCGGTTGTGGGACCCGTCCGCAGCAAGAACTCCAGCGCCAGCATGCTGGCACAGGGAACCGAGTCCGGTTTGTGGAAGCTGATGGTGAAGCACGCAGTGGATGTCTATCTGTGCGGCGAACACCACCGCATTAC
>CAYPWB010000396.1:0-5534 GCA_964414315.1 uncultured Planctomycetaceae bacterium
GAGCCGTCGATCTGGACCTCGCCAGGGATGGGCACGACGTAGATTTCCTTGTTCTGCCCGCGCGCCGCGGCCGCGGGGGCAGCCAGCGCGCCGAACACCCATGACAAAGCGATGGCGGCAGCGACGATCTTCGCGCTTACAACGACATTCGGCCGGTCAGTGTGCATCTGCTGATTCCTATGTTCCAGGTGAATCTGTCCATTCGCCGTCGACGCGTCCGAAACGGACGCGGAATCGGCAAAATCTTTTCTACCAGTCACTTGCGGCATTTGAGAAGTAGAGAATGTAGAGAATCGTAACGAAGCTGGTTGTTTACGGGTAGGCCCTTGACCTCAATCGCGTCCGCTCACTCGAACGAGAACCATCGAAGTCTCGGTCCGTGGCGGCCCTCGACGGCGACGAGGTAGAGATCATGCACGCCGTTCACGGGCCCCACCTCGGCTTCCACGATGGTTTCAAAGCCGTAGCCGATGTCGCGTTCGGGGATCTCGACGTCGGCGATGAGCCGGCCATCGGGGGCGTCGAGTCGCAGTTCGAGCCGGTTGGCCTTGCTGCTGCCGCGGAGGCCGAGCTTCACCCGGTCCACGCCGTCGCCGAAGTCGACCCGGGGGAAGCCGATGTGCCGGCCCTTGCCCAGCCCCCGCAGATGCTGGCGGTAGTGGAAGTTGTCCAGCATCACCCCGTCTGAGCTGATGCGATGGCCGAAGTGGTGCGCGGGAATCTGCTCGGTGGCGTCGCGCGGTTGGGGGCTCGCCGGGGCGGCCGGCCGCTCGGCATACAGCAAGGTCCTCGGCACTTCATCCGGGTCGGCGTTGAATGAATGCCAGCTCAGGCGGGCCTTCAGGTTCTCGGCCGCGGTGTACACTTCGATCTGGATCGGCACCCGCCGGCCGGCTTCCATCGCGACCGGGCCGTAGTCTGCGGCGTTGCCGTAGCGGCTGCGGTTCTCCGCCCAGGCGTCGATGACCTGATCGCCGTCGATCCACAGCCGCACGCCGCCACCCCCGACGGTGAGGGTGTACGCCTCGGACAGCGGCGCTTCGAGCAGGCCGAGCATCCGGATCGCCACGCCGTCGGCGGTGTCGACTGCATTGGGGACCTCCAGCTTGTTCGGGTTCACGCCTTCGACAACGGCGGCCGGTTCGCCGTCGAAGCCGGCGCCACTGTAAAACTCGGCGACCAGACCCGTACCGGCGTGCTCGGCGTGGGCGGCGCGCTCGTCCAGCCGCACCTGCGTCTGCTGCCGCGACCAGTCGGCCTGGTCGTAGCCGTGCACGCGGTAGACCACGATCGTGTTCCGCCCCGGCGAGAGGAAGTAGACCTCGCCGTTGTGCTCGGTGATCGCCCCGCCTTCGAGGCAGTCGTGGTTGATCAGCGATGTCCTCAGCGGACCTTCGGCGGCATCCATGCCGTATTGCCAGCCGTAGGCCATGCCGGGCAGTCCGTCATCGACGCGGCCGGGGAAGAAGGAGCCGGCGAAGAGCCCGTCTTTCGTCCAGGCAATGCCGGGGTTCACGATACGGTCGCAGACGACGATGGTTTCGCGGACCTCGCCGGCGATCTCGGCGGCGTAGTGGATGTGACCGGGAGCGGTCGGGTTCCAGGTGATCGGGGCGACGCTCGCGCCGGTGGCCTTGCGGCCGACGGACCACAGACGCTTGCCGTCGGCGTTCCACCGGGTCACTCGGGCGTAGCGGCCGGAGCGGTTGCTGGGAAAGCCGCCGCCGCTGTCCTCGCCCCAGTGGTAGAACGCGTACAGCGCGCCCTGCCGATCCTGGTAGGTGTGGTGGACCTGGGCCCGGCCCATGTAAGACTCTTCGCGGGGCTTGACGTAGATCGGCGCCACCGCGACGTCCGCCACTTTCTCCGGCAGTTCGTACTGCGGTACGCCGTCTTCCCAGCCGGTCGGCGCGAATCGCAGGATCGAACTGTAGAAATTGGGTTCACCAGGCTGGCCGCGATGGGGATTGTAGTCGCCGCCGGTGACGATCACGTCAAACGCCTGGCCGATCGACGGGCCGTTTCTCGGCCCGTGATAGACGTTGCCCAGCTTGGTCAGTTCGATCTCTTCGAACTGCGGTTCACGGTCGCCGTTGCGATCGATCCACATGTAAGTGTTCAAATTACGCCGCGTCTTGCCGAACGTCTGCTCGACCCACTGTCCGGGGTCCGCCACCCCTTTGAGTTCGGCGATGATGCGGGCTTCCTTGTTCGAGAACTTGCGTTGGTTGTTGCCCATCACGACGGGCTCGAGCCGGCCATCGGTGTGATGGAAAATCATCGGCGGGAACGATTCGCCCACGAGGTATCGCTCGCCGTCGTGGTATCGCACGTGGAACTTCCCGCGGTTGCCCGGCCCGCGGGCAAGCCCGGCCGCCTTGCCGCCGATGTTGTGCGTCTCCTTGACCGACCACTTCCCCGCCTCGTAGTCCACCTCGGCGAGCACGAAGCCCGGGGTGTCGCCCGGCTTGTACCACACCTGCGTCGGGTCGCTCGGATCGATCCATCGCGGGGAGAAGAAGGTGAGCCCGCCGTACCACTCGTCGATGATCGAACCGTCTTCGGCCACGTGCACGACCCGCCGCGGAGGCAGCTCGGGCTCGGCAACGAAGAACCCGCCCTGCCTGTTGGCGGTGATGTCGGTGAGGTGCTTAAAATCCTCGGGGACGTAGGGGCCGTCCTGCCGGCCGCCTTCGCGGCCGTAGGTCGCCATGAGCTTGCCCACCGCCGAGAAACGTTTGACCCGCCAGTCGTCCGGGCCCTCGGCGACGAGGACCGTGTTCGTAGCCGGACACGCGTCCAGCCGCCACGGATTGCTCAATCCGTCGGTGAGCATGGCCTTGCGGCCGTCCCGCTGGACCTTCAGCACCCGCGTGCCGCTGATCACGTACACGCCTTCGTCCGGGGCGATCGCCACCGCCCGCGGCGCGTCGACCTCGACCTCGGCCACGACCGAGCCGTGGTTGCCCAGCCACTGCACCACGTTGCGGCGCTGGTCACAGAACACAACGCGGTCGGCGCTCACGTCCATGTCGATCGTCGCCAGCGGGCCGTGATCGGTGTACCGCTTCTTTTTGTATTGCGATTGGATGTCGTCGGGCAGGTAGCCCCACCGGCCGGTGTGCTCGCCCGTCGCGGCGTCGAAGAGCGTGATGTACCCGTTCTGCTGCAGCACGTACACCGTCTCGCCGTCGCTGCCGAGCGACAGCCCGCCCATCCACGGGTCCGGGTCATTGCGCGCCCACATGCGCTGCTTGCCGTCGAGCGACTGCTTGAGCAGCATGTAGTTGCCCTCGGCGTTGCGGCTGGAGACATACATGCCGCTGTCATCGACGGCAACGCTCGTGCCCCCGCCGAAGTCGCCCACCCAGCGATGGTACGGCTTGGAGCCGGGGTTAACGCCCACCTGCATGACGAACTCGCGTTTGAACGGCGGCTTGCGCAGCAGTTTGATGGTGTACTCGCCCGGCGGCTGGGGCTCGCCGAGGCGGTCGAGCCCGTCCCACGCCAGCGTGTGCCGGCCGGGCGACTGCGGTTCGGCCCGCAGGAGCGTGCGCCGCAGCACGCCGTCGGCATCGTACACCGCGGCGGAGACCTCGCCGGCTTCTTTCAGTTCGTAAGTCCATTCCGCCGCCGGCCGCTCCGCCCGCGCGGGGCTGACGGCGATCAACGCCATGAGCGTGGTGGCAAGGGCAAGAAGCATCGCCGCGCCAGTTGGTTTCAAAGACAAGGTAGTCCTCCGTTCGGTTTCGCGTGACTCCATAAGGGGGGCGACCGAGCAGGTTGGCGGTTCCGCTAATCGACGGCGTGGGCTGGAGGTCGGCCAGGGGGCTGGTAATCCGGTGAGTATCGAGCACCGGTCGGATAGTCCCGGTGCGATGAACCAGGAGGGATCGGCGGGGCCGACAACGTCAGCCGGACCCGGGAACCTCAGGGTTACAGCATGCTTTCAGTCTCGGCCGGCTCTGTGATCCACGGGCGGGGCGGGAATGTAGTGTCGGTCAGCAATTCATTCTCGAAGCGAGGGCGGACGACCGTGGACGGCGGCGGTTCACCCAGACGCTGGGCGTCGATGCTCGCGATGCAGTGCTGCAGTCCCTTCCGCACGTCGAAGCCCAGCCGGGTCATCGACGCTGCACCGGCCGGCGGTACAGGAACATCAGCCCGCCCAAGGCCAGCAGCGCCAGCGACGCCGGCTCGGGCACGACGCGCACGTCGATGTCATCCCAGTGCGGTGAACCAGGGTAGCTCCACTGGAGGCCGTCGCCGGGGCCACTCCAATTCGCACGGGCCATCTCGAATCCGGCGATGTCGGCGGTGACGCCGCTCAGACTCAACGTCGCGTCGGGATTGGACTCGTCGACAGTGTCGTCCGGGTCAACCCACAGCGCCAGGTCGAGATTGCCGTTGGCCGACCAGTCGCCTCGGACGATCAGACGTCCCCACTTCTTCTCGTCGAAACTGACGCCAGCCGACGCGGTGGTGTTCGACGCCACGCCGTCACTGAGGTGGTAGTTGAACTGGTCTCCGTCCGTGCCCCCTCCGCCGTCGTAGAGATTCCCGAACAGCCGGTTGCCGTCTGGATCGACGAGAAACACCTGCGGGCCGGTACGGCCGGTCCTGGTGCCGCTGCCGCCATGGTAGGACAGGGCGAATGCCACGGCCCCCGCCGTGGGTTTGCGGATGGCGGAGGCGAAGAAGCGGCTGGCGCTGCCGTTGGCGCCCTCGTCGCTGTGCGAGTAGCCGTGCGGCGAGCCGCTGTCGCTACTGCCGCTGTTCGGCGGGTTACTGCTGCCCACGCCGAAAGCGCTGACCGCCGACCACGTGCCGGCCCAGCCCACGCTGTTGGTCCCGTCGCCCTGGCCGTCCAGGGCGTTTTGGCCGGTGGTGTAGCCGGTGAAATCTTCGAAGGCGACTTGCGGCCAGGCGTCAGGGCTCAAATCGTCGAAGCGGTCGACGATCGGGGCGGCCGATGCGCCGGACACGGCAACGAACACGAGGACGGCAGTGAGGGACGCCAGACTGACTGTCAGTGATTTGTCGGACATTGTTCTTTGCCCCCTTTTTGGACTTATGCGACTTGCGATGAGCAGATGGCTGATATACCCGCCGCGTGCGGTAAGTGCGTCTTTGCATCGCAGGCGCGCTACGCGCCTGCCGACAGCCCGGCTGCCAGCACGAGTGCCACCTTACCATGCGGCAGAACCAAATGTCAAGTAATTGGATAAGATCGCTGTAGTCCGGCGGGGGGGTAGCGCAAGCCTTGTTTGTATGAAGACTTGCGGCGTGAAAAAAATTCGGCTCGCCCCGTTTTTTGCCCGTTCTTGGCCTCTCCCGGAAGCTGTTCAGGCACTCTCTGCGGACGAGCAGCTTCCATAGGGGGCGGGAGTCCTTTCCGAGTTCCTGGCCCCCGTTTTCTGCCCATGAATACTTCACGACGCATGGTCATTCTGACGGACGGCTAGCACGACGGTACGTTCATCTTGCGTGCCGCCAGACGTCCCTGCCCGCAGCGGTTGCCACGCCGGCGCCGC
>CAYPWB010000397.1:0-3193 GCA_964414315.1 uncultured Planctomycetaceae bacterium
GAACTCGTCGAACAGGTCGCGGCACGCGTCGAGCAAGTCGATCTTGTGCGTGGTCGTACTCATTTTTCAGGTGCAACGAGCAGCAATCCGCCGGTCCAGTTGCCCTGGGGAACGTCGATCGCGTCGCCTGCCTCGACCGCGCGGCGAAACACCTCCATGCCGGTGCGCCCGCTGTCGGTATAGCGAAACGCCAACTCCGGCACGGGCTCCCAGCCGGCCGTGTCGATGCCCGGCTGGCAGGTGGCCGTGGCCAGGTAAAGGACCGTATCGCGCGTGGCGCCGGCTCGCATCTGCGGGTTCACGCCGCCGGCCGTCTGCGTGTAGTGCCAGCCTTGCAGTTTCTCCGGCACGTTTTCCCAGATGTACTTCCGGTTGGCGAACGACACGGCGCCGTTGCGGAGTGTCTGAACGGTGAAGCCGCGCCCTTCGACCGTCGCGGCGCCCAATTCGACCGTGACGCGGGGCCCGCGCCCGATGTCGTCCGGGTGGACGGCCGAGTCGGCCAGGGTCAACTCGCGAAAGTTTTCGAACCGGTGGAAGGTCAAGTAGTTGGCGTCGTGCGCTCGGTGCGACCCGCCAATGCCGTCGTCATACGCCGTCCGACTTGCCACGAGCATGTCGTCGCCGTCGAATACCCAGTCGGGGTACTGAAAGGCGTGATAGACCGGGTCCGGGTGATGCAGCAGGATGCAACGGATTTCCCAGTCGATCAGGTTTTCCGAATGCATCAGGGCCAGCGTGTTGCGCACCGAGCCGCCGATGGCCGGATTGCTCAGCGCCCAGTAGTTTCCCGACCGAGGATCGCGGCGGATGAGGAACTTCTTCGTCCCGCCGGGGAAGTCGAGGAATCCGGTTTTCGGGTCGAAGGAGGCCTTCTTACCGTCATCACTGATTCGCACAACGGCCGCCTTCCCTTCCAGCCCGGCGACGCGCAGGATGTTCACCATCCGGCCCTCGGGGTCCACGACGGCATTGCCCTCCAACCAGCCTCCGAACCGTCCTCCGAGCCAGCTCGGATCGCGGGCTATGGCGTTCGAGGAGGTCCAGTTCGACGCAACGAGCAGGTCGGCGTCGACCGGGGCCGACATCATGAAGGCGCGGAACGAGTGGCCCCATCGATCGCCTCCCTGCTCGTCCTCCATGGTCCGCCAAATGCGTCCGTTGTGGATCACCACCGGCATGGGCGCGGTGTGGTAGGAGATGTTGGGGAACAGCCGGCCGGTGTTCTCGTCCTTGGCCTTGGTCCAGGTGCGGCCGCCGTCGGTCGAGCGACGGATGACACAATGCCCTCGGGTATGGCCTGCGCTGGTGCCCATCATGTATACCGCGTCCTGATGATGGAAGATATTGGCCCAGAACAGCCCGTCGACCCGCGCCAGGTGCTGCCACGACCGGCCGCGGTCGGTCGAGCGGTACACGTGGGTGACAGCGCTGGTCTTTTCGGTGCTTTTGGGGCCGAACTCGTCGTGCTTGGCCAGGTAGGACCCGTCGGGAAGCACCACGATGCCGGCCGACCCGATGTAGATGCCCGACGCCTGCGGCGAGTGCGCCACCACCACGCCGGGCACGCGACTGTGGTCGGGCTTGGATTGGCCGGCGGCGAAGGGCGGCACGCAGGCGGCCACGACGGACAACAGGACGGCTGCGGAGGCGAGATTTGTTGGTTTCATCGGTCCATTTCTCCCAGACGATTGTGGAGGCAAAGGCGAGGGCCGAAAAGGCGGCGCCGTCAATCCGCCACTTCGACGGAGCCCTGCGCTACCGCCGAACATTAATTGCAAACGAAGATCAGAAGATTTCCTGCCCTCTCCGGCGACTTTCGCAGGACTGCCTTGCCCGCGCAACGAAAAACGCAAACGGCCCTACCGCACCGTCGAACGGCTCGCGGCAGCGGGCCGGTTTCCGCCGCCGCGCCGAACATGTTGCTGAGTGTAGCGAGCAGTTTCACCTTTGTCAATCTTTCGGAAGCAACCCCGTGAAGGGTTGCCGGTAGAACACCCAAAGTGTAAGCTGTGCTACTAACCTCAAACATCGTGAACTCTTTCACAAAGTCGTAGCCTTGGCTTCGAGCGGAAGCTCGCATTGGTTGGCGGCCCTGCCGCCCTGTGGCCTGCCCACGTTCTGCTTTCCGCGCTGGTGGAACTGAGGTACTTTGAAGGAAAGGGGCTGATCGGCCGCGCCGAAGCGCGAGAGGCCTACGACAAGGCCCTCGGCCAAGATGTGGCAGAGGAGTTCCTCACGGCCGACGGGCAAGAGCGCCGCGAGGTTATCGAGACCTGGCTCGAAGCGCCGTAGTCGCGTCGTCCCCCTCCCTCTTCAACGTCCTTGTGACAAACGGCAGCACGCGAGCGGTACGGCGTCAACGCCTGACATTTGACGTTCCAAATTCGCCCTCCAAATTACGCCTCGCATCGAATGACAGATCGTCGATCAAGGCCTCCCAACCGGGCAGTCCGTCGTCGTCCGCATCGGCGTTGGTTCGGCATTCGGGCAGCAGGTCGGCGCGTCCGGCGAAAAGCGCTTGCAGCAGCCTGTGCTCGGCTTGCCGGCCGGCCGACGGGTTTGCCATATCGCGCAGGACCGCGTCGATCAGTTCAATCTTTTCCATGGCCTCGCTGCCCGGCAAGGCAGGCATTCCGCCCGGGGGTGGGACTGTCGGGCAGGCCCATGGTTCGTCGGCCTGCAGGAAGCCGGCTTGCGGCAGCCCGGTCGAAGTGTCCGGAACAAGCAGGTCGGCAAAAACCGCGAATGGTGCGTCCGACAGGGAGGTTGGCAGCGGGGGGGCTGTCGACGGCGGGGCCGAGAGCACCGCGCCGGTCGACGACGTTGACGCAAGCGACACGGAAGCCGCAGGCCAGCAACCGACACGCTCGTTCACGAATCCATTGCTGCCGTTGCTCCGAGCCGCCCACCAGTCGCCGTTTCGGGCCACGCGGCCGAAGAGGTCGGAAGGCCCATTGCCGTTGAGGTTCCCTACCGTCACGTCCATCCAAGCAACGTTCGCACTCCAACGGCCCCACCTCTCGTTGGCGAAGCTGCCGCCGGTGGAGTTGGCAATCCACCAGTCGCCGTTCGTCGCCACGCGGCCGATGAGGTCGTCGCGGCCGTCGCCGTTGAAGTCGCCCACCATGACGTCCGTCCAAGCAACGTTCGCACTCCAACGGCCCCACCTCTCGTTGGCGAAGCTGCCGCC
>CAYPWB010000397.1:3293-5522 GCA_964414315.1 uncultured Planctomycetaceae bacterium
GCGGCCGATGAGGTCGTCGCGGCCGTCGCCGTTGAAGTCGCCCACCATGACGTCCTTCCAGTCGACGTTGGTGCTCCAGCGTGTCCACTGCTGGTTGACGAATCCGCCGTCGCCGTCGTTGGCGGTCACCCACCACGTACCGTCGCTGGCACGGCCGGCAAGGTCGGTCAGGCCGTTGCCGGTGAAGTCGCCGAACAGGACGTCGGCCGGATCGCTCGGCGGCATGGGAGCATCGATGCGAAGCGTGTAATGGCCAATGCCGTAGCCGGTCGACAGGCCGAAGCGATAGCTTTGGCCGGCCTGGACGGTGAAGGTAAAGCTCTCCCCGTTGGCGGCCACGTTGATGCTGACACCGTCGGCCTGCCATTCGGGGACCAGGTCGAACGTTGGATCGGCCGACACGGTGACGGTTCCGCTGAGGCCTGCGGTGAATTGGAACCAATCCACGTCGTCGAGCCGACTGATGTGGCCGGTGCCACGGAGAGAACCGTTCAACGTGCCCATGGCATGGGCGGTTTCCATGGTGGAACCGTAATCGTCGTCCGGCATGACGTCAACGACGGCCGCCTTCAGATTCAGCCGTTTGTAGTACTGTTGCGTGGCGCCGTCATAGAACGTGTCGGCCGTGTTGTACAGGATGTCATAGAGTTGGTCCTGGTTCAACGTTCCTCCGGTGGCGAACGTGTACGCCTGCCGCAGCAGGACGCTGGCCCCGGCCACGTAAGGGGCGGCCATGCTCGTCCCGGAACTGTAGCCGAAATCGTCGTCGACGCCGTTGCCGTCTCCTGCGTAGTCCGGCACGGTGCTCACAATACTACTGCCTGGCGCCGCAATCATGCGACCGACTCGTTGCGAGAAACTGCTGAGCGACCCGTCGGCGTCGACCGATCCGACCGGCACCACGTAGGAGCTTACCGCGGGATAGCTCAAACCCGGCTCGGCGAAATCTTCAAACGCATTCCCGGCCGAGACGGCCGTGAATATTCCGTCGGCCTTCAACTGGGCCAGCACGTTCTCCAAGGAGGCCCAGGAGGGCGATGTTTCGAAGTTGTCGGGACTGACGATGGACATGTTCACGGCGGTAATCGGGTGCTCGAAGGCGAACCGGTTGTCGTGAACCCACCACAGGGCCTGTTCGATTCGGTCCCAACCGCATCCGCCCTCCTCGTCGAAGACGCGCAGGGCAACCAGATCGACCTCCGTGGCCACACCCGGATAGTCGCTGTCGCTGCTGCCAATGATGCCCGCCACGTGGCTGCCATGCGAGCCGTAATATCCTTCGTCGACGGGGTCCGGCCCGTTCTCCGCGAAGTCCCATCCACCAACGACGCGATAGCCGGGGCCGAAGCCGCCCCCCAAGGCATAGTGGTTGTAGGCGATTCCGGTATCGATGACAGCCACGGTCTGCCCGACCCCGGTGAAACCATAGGCACTCCGAACCTGGTCCAGTCCCGTCAGGGTGTGGGCGGCGGTTGCGGCCGTGCCAACCTCGGCGTAGAGGGCGGTTTCCAATAGCGGACCCGGCTCGAAATAGGGCCCAAAGACAGGCCCTGCCGAGAGGAGTTCTCGCGGCTCGCATATTTCCAGCCGGGCGATATGCAGCCGGGAACATCGCCTTTCGGACGGTCGCGTCATCTCTTTGCCCCCTGCAACGCGCCCGGCCGGGCGGCGTCCGGCGGGGAAGCAACGAACGGTTCCGCCGCATGATGCCAGGCACGAGTGTTCCAAATGCTCCATCAAGGGCGTCCTCGGCTCGGCTTCCGCAGAGCCGCTGGAGGGGACGCATTCCCGCCGGGCGCCGGACGAACGAAAAGGTTCGGAGAAGCGGGTCGGCGGCGGCGATGAGGCTTGACGGCAACTGAAGTGTACCTTATTTTCTCAACCGGAGAGGAGGCAACCGTTCCCCGGGCGGCAGGGCCCTCGGCAACGAACTTCCTGCTCCGTCAGGCACTGGCAAAGCCAGTGGCACACGTTCGGGCAACACGGTACGATTCTGCCGTGAGTCAGGGAACGGATCGGTGCCACCGGCTCGGCCAGTGCCTCGATACTGGGATGGTGCAAGGATGGTTCCGCCCGGGCCGCCTTTGTTGACTGCTTGTGTTCCGCAATTTCGCCCGTCCGTGCTCCGTAGGAGCATCGTTCTCCCTGTTCTGCATGGCTTTACGGAATGTGGGGCCCGGCGGTCGACCAGCTTTTGGCCGACGGGCACATGCCCACACTCCCTCCGGG
>CAYPWB010000398.1:0-5519 GCA_964414315.1 uncultured Planctomycetaceae bacterium
CGGCGCGCGGCCGTGCTAAATCTTTAAGCCCGCCGGTTCGGCAGGATAAGAGCCCCCAGCCAACGCCAATTCTGGCGCGGAACCCGTTGCCGGTCAAGACCCCGCCATCATCTCTCCCTTCCCCCCATTTCTCTCCTGACGGCGTGGCCCCCACCGGCAACAGGTTGCCGATCTCGCTAAAACACGCGAATGCCGCTCGGTCAGCGGGCTACAGCCCTCCCTGCGGCCTTCGCGCCCGAATGCCCCCGCCTTGCCCGGCGGATGGTTACGCTTTTTGCTCCAGTGGGAGTTTGGACCGATGGCGGCGCCGGCCGCTGGGCTTGTCCGAAACGGTTGCTGCGGGTATAAGCCCACGCGCTACGGTCCATCCAACTTCTTACCGCAACGGAACCCATGCTGGAAATCGATCGGGGAACTGGACTGCCCGCCCTGCGAGGCGTCGGCACACCGCGCCGAAGCCGGGCGAGGACGGGTCTTCTGGGAGTGGTAGCGCTGCTGACAGTGCTGGCAATGCCGTCGGCGCGCGCCAGGGCGCAGGCGAATGCCGAGATTCTTCCGATTGAATACGCGAACGCAGAAACGATCCAAGCCGCGCTCCGGCAGGTGGAAGAATCGACCGAGTTGGACGACGCGGCCAAGGCCAAGGCCCGCGAGTTGTACGGCCAAGCGCTCGAGGAGTTGGAGGCGGCGAAAGCGTGGCGAGGAAAGACGGATCGGTTCGTCCAGATGGTGGCCGTCGCGCCCCAGGAACTGGAGCAGGCGCGGGCCGAGTTGGCCGCGATGCCCGAGGCCCCCGCGACGGCCGTTCCCGAGGCCAGCCTGGGCGATTTGAAGCAAATGCTGACGGTCAAAGAGGCCGAGCTGACCGAGCAGCGAGCGCTGGCCGCCGAATTGGAGGGCGAATTGCGGCGCCGTGCGGCCCGGCGCGTCGAAATCCCGAAACTGGCCGTTGCGGCGCAGGAGCAGCTTGCCGAGGTGACGCGGCAACTCCAGGCGCCGCTACCGGCCGAACCGGCGGCCGTCACCGCCGCGCGGCGCGCGAAGTTGCTCGCCCGGCGCGAGGCCCTCGAACAGGAGCTTGTTTCGTATGACCGGGAATTGCGAGCGTACGAGGTCCGTAGCGAGTTGCTTCCGCTGCGGCGCGATTTGGCCGCCCGCCGGGCGGCGCATCTCGATCTGATTCTGACCGAATGGGGGACCGAGGTCAGCCGGCAGCGTTACGAGGAGTCGGAAGCCCAGTTGCGCCGTGCCCGCAAAGAGGCCGACACGGCCCATCCCGCCTTGGAGCGGCTGGCCGAGACGAACGCCCTCTGGGCACAGCGCCGCAAAGAACTGGCCGAGCTGATTGCCAAGACAACGGAGGAACTGGAGCGGACAGACGACCACCTGGCCGCCGTACAGGATCAATTCGAACGGACGCAGGAGAAAGTCGACACCGTAGGGCTTACCAACGCCATCGGCCTGCTGCTGCGCAACCAGCGCGCGTCGCTGCCCGAGGTGGGCCGCTACCGCAGGAGCATCGCCTCGCGGCAGTCGACCATTCGGGAATGCCAGTTCGAACTGCTCCAGTTGAAAGATCGCCGGTCGGAGCTGGCAAACCTCGACGTACAGATCGAGCGGGAACTGCGCGCCATCGGCCGCGAGGCGCGACAGCTCGACCCGGCGGGGCTCGAAGCCGCGGTGCGCACCTTCCTGCAGTCGGAACGCGACTACCTCGATGCGCTCATCGTCGACACGAACACCTACTTCGACCGCCTGGTCGACCTGGACAACGCCCAGCGGCAGTTGGTCGAGAAGACGGACGAGTACTCCACTTACATCAGCGAGCGGGTGCTCTGGATTCAAAGCACCCCGGTCGTGCGACTGGATGATTTCCACTACCTCGGGCAGGGGCTCGCCTGGCTGGCACAGCCCGACAATTGGCGGGAACTCGGCCGCGAACTGGTCGACGACAGCCGGACCAGTCCGCAATTGGTCATCGTCGGACTGATTCTGTTCGGAGCCCTGTTCATGTGGCGGCGCCGGGTGCGGCGGCGGGTTGGGGAAATTGGCGACCTCGCGGCGCGCGCTTACTGTTGCCGCATCGCCCCAACGCTGGAAGCGACTGTCCTTACCCTGCTCGCGGCGGCGGTTTGGCCCGGGCTGTGCGGATTCCTCGCCTGGCGACTCGGCGCCGACAACGGCGACTCCGACTTCATCAAGGCCGTTTCGGCCGGGCTCTGGTCGACGGCCGGGGTCTACTTCGTCCTGGAACTGCTGCGCCAGATGCTCCGCACCGGCGGGCTGTTCGAAGCCCACTTCGGTTGGCCCGGAACGCCGCTGCGCATTTTGCGGCGCCAATGCCGTCGGCTGATGCTCTTGCTCCTGCCGCTGGTCTTCCTGGCCGTCGCCATGAACTACCAGGGCAACGAACGCGCCACCGCTTCGCTGGGCCGGCTGGCCTTCATCGCGTCGATGGGCGTTTTCGCGTTCTTCCTGTGGCGGGCGTTGCGGGGGCCGGGCGAGGTCCACAAACACCTCGTGGCCGCCGGAAGCCGCGAGTGGCTGCTGCGAATGCGCCCGCTGTGGTATCCTCTGGTGCTGGCCTTGCCCCCGACCCTGGCCGTGCTCGCCGTGCTGGGCTACTACTACACGGCCCAGCAGCTCGCCCAACGCATGGTTGCCACGGTGTACGTCCTCCTCGGTGTTACCGTGCTCAGGAGTTTTCTGCTCCGTTGGGTGCTGGTCCGGCGCCGCAAGCTGGCCATCGAACAGGCCCGGCAGCGCCGCGCCGCCAGCCAGGAGGAAGGCGCCGGCAGCGAATCGGGGGCCATTTCCTCGATCCCCACCGCCCCGGAGCCGCAAGCCGATCTGGCTACCATCAACATGCAAACGCGCCACATGGTCGAGTACTCGCTGGCCGTCACCGGCGCGCTGGGCATTTGGCTCATTTGGGTCGACGTGCTGCCGGCCCTGGGCTTCCTCAACCGGGTGGAGCTGTGGCACGCGGTCGAGCACGCACGCGCCACCACCTTGACCGACCTGGGGCTGACGATCCTCATCATCGCCACCACGTTCATCGCCGCGACCAACGTTCCCGGCCTGCTCGAAATGCTGTTGCTGCGGCATTTGCCTTTCGACGCCGGGCTGCGGTACACCGTGGGAACCGTCTCGCGGTACCTGATCATCCTGATCGGCGTCGTGCTGGCCAGCCAAACCATCGGGCTGGCCTGGGCGAAAGTGCAGTGGCTGGTCGCCGGAATCAGCGTCGGGCTCGGGTTCGGCCTCCAGGAGATTTTCGCCAACTTCGTGTCGGGGCTGATCATCCTGTTCGAGCGGCCGGTGCGCGTGGGCGACGTGGTGACCGTAGCCGACGTGACGGGCGTCATCTCCAGGATACGCATGCGAGCGACCACCATCACCAACTGGGACCGCAAAGAGTACATCGTGCCCAACAAGGAGTTTATCACCGGTCGGCTGCTCAACTGGACCCTCAGCGACCAGGTGAACCGCCTGGTGGTGAACGTAGGCATCGCCTACGGCTCCGACACCGAACTGGCCACCCGCCTGTTGGTGGAAGTTGCCGAGGAGCATCCTCGCATCCTCGCCGAGCCCGAGCCGCGGGTCACGTTCGAGGAGTTCGGTGACAGCTCGCTGAAGTTCGTCCTGCGGTGCTATCTTCCCGACCTGGAGGACCGCCTGGCGGCGATTCACGAGTTGCACATGGCTGTCGACCGGAAGTTCCGCGCAGCCGGCATCGAAATCGCCTTCCCACAGCACGACGTCCACGTCCGTTCGATCGACTCGGCCCTCAAGCTGTCGAACAACGGCCGCGCAAAACGGCGAAAGCCGGCGACTACCGCCGCTTCGCACATCTCAACCGCTCCTCCCTCCACGCGCCCCGGGCCGGAATAGGGGGCCGGGGAAGACTTAAGCCAGGACGTCTCGGCGCGAATCCTCCTCGGGGCCAACCCGGGTTGAGGCCGTCGCACGTGCGACGGCGCCGTCACGACCCAGGTGTGGACTCACCGACTCCACCGGCGTTGGGCCCGGATGTCGATAACACCATACCGTTTCGACCACGATGCCGATCGCCCAAAGGCCGCCGGCCCCCAGGATCGACCACCAGAACAAAGCGGGGAACACGACGCCGATCATTGCGATCGCGATGCAAGCGGCCATGAACAAGAAGAAACCCATGGTATTGCCTCTCTGTAATTCTCCAGGAACGGCGATCCTGGCAGGTTGATTCAACACACCCGCCTCGACCGCCGCGTCCTGGAACCGGATGTCACTGCGTGTCGATGGACTCTCCACCGGCCGACGCCTTCTTCGGGGGCAGCGACGACGCGTGCTCGACGTCGTCTTCGATGCCCTGCACTCCCTTCTTGAATTCGACAATGCCACGGCCCATTGACCGCATGACACTGGGCAACCGATTGCCGAAAAGCAGCAAGGCAATCGCAGCCACGATCAGCATTTCCGTCGGGCCCGGCGAAAAGAAACCAAGTAATGTACTCATAATGCGATCCTTTGACTTAAGGCTAAGTTGTCATTCTTCGCGGTGTTGCGCGGGGCTTGGCGTCGGCGGGCGCTCGGCCGGGGTCGCCTTGCCAAATGGGCCCTCCGCACTCGTTGCACATCCTGGTGGGGCTTAAGGTCAGCGACAGCCACATGGGAAGCCACAAACCCAGGGTGGCAATGGTCAGCAGCAGTTGCTTCCAGTGGGTGACCGGGTTGTAATGGTACGACACATCCTTCTTGCACTGACTGCAATACGCGGTCTTTGCGGGCGACATAGCGAACTCTCCTGATGTTGCACGGGGCCAGGGTAACGATGTTGGCCGATGGGAGCGCACAGCCTTCGGGCTGGGCTCGGTGGCTTGCCGGGGGGCGCGCAGGGCGCAGCGGCAAGCAAGGAACGCAACGCGGGAGGCCGGAAAGGAACGGCCCTCGCGCCGCCCCGCAGGGAATCTGCAGGACAACCGGGGCGCCTGGCCGCCATCCCTCAGGAATCGGCCGATTGCGTCGGCCCTGTGGGGCAGATCAAATGACCCATCGGCAGAAGAGAACCTGCAAAGAACGATGCGAGCAAACTCGAGGGCGCATTCCGGCGCCATAACACCTGGTTGCCCGCCGAAGGCCCAACCCCGACTTGCGCCCGCACGAGTAGCCCGCCGGGGCGTTGCTCGAATGACAGCAGGCGGGCGGGTAGCTTTCCGCGAGCCATGCTTCGGGCGTCGATTCGGGATGTGTCCGTGGATTCCCGGGCCGCTTCTGCTGGACTTCGTAGCCCGAAGTCGACGCCCGATGCTCGGCGTGCTCGGCGATTGCCGTACAGGCCGTCCCGGCAATTCGGCCAGCAGTGCCCGGGAGGAGGTGAAACAACAGCCCCACCACCGCTGCGCCCAAGAGTGCAGCTCCCCACGGAAAGGTCGAACGGTGCGGACCGCGTCGGGCGTCCATCGCACGAACCAATGGCCACTGTGAAAGACGGTACAATAGTATTCTTGCCACACTCTCGCTTGCTGTCAAGACCG
>CAYPWB010000399.1:0-5499 GCA_964414315.1 uncultured Planctomycetaceae bacterium
GAACGGCTGCGGAATTGGCGGGGCGGTTCAGCGTTCATCCCAGTCAAGTCACCAGCGGGAAGCAGCAGGCGGCGGCGGGACTATCGGAGGTGTTCGATGACGGCCGCTCGCGCGCATCGCGAGACGAGGAAGAGCATCAAGCGCGATGATATCAGGAGATCGGCCAACTGTCGCCAGAACTGCTGGATCGTCGTGTACGACATGTGGCAAGCGGCTTTCTGAAACGCGGCGGCCGCCGACAGCCGCGGTCCGATCAGCCCGGACTTGACGACCTCCCGCGGCAACGGCGTCGTGTGAATCCTGCCAGAGCACGGATCGAGATAACGTCGGGCACGATGCCCGGTGACGATCAGCGGTTGCTCGGCGAGTTCGACTCGCTGAACACTGCGCCACTCATCGAGCGGCTGCAAACCACGGGCATCTTCCTCGGTCAGCTCGTATTCGACGGTGTGGTCGATCTCGTGCGGGGCAAACACCTTTCGTTCATGTTTGGCGTGTCCCGGTTGTCCGCCTTGCCGCCGCTTGCCTCGCTTCTTCTTCGACCGCTTCGACCGCGGCGGCTTGACGATGTCGCTCGACGGCGGTTTCGAACTGTTGCCCGAGTTCTTCTTCAGCCGAGCCACCTCGGGCTCCAATTCCGCGATCCGCGCAAGCAACGGCGCAACCGCCTCGGCAATCAATTCGCGAACTTCGTCTTCCGTGAACAGTCGAGCCATGCCCCTTTCATAACGTATTCCCGCCGAGCGCGCAATGTCAATTTAGGCAAAATCCGTGAACGGTTACGGGCGGAGCAACACGTACGACACTGCCACTCCGCACACCACTCCGTCCCCATTAACATTGATTGGCGTCCCCACCTCCTCCAGCCCCGTCCGAGTCAGTCCCGACTTCAACGCCGGAGCCACTGGAATCCAGCATCCACACCTTGGTCAAAACCACGGATGTCTATTCACTCCCAGCCGTCAAAGCCCTTGTAGCGAACGTCTGCCTGCACTTCGGCTCCGCGTCCTGGGCCAAGTTTCAAATGGCCATCTTGGCCATTTGAAGCTTGGCTGTCTTTGATCAGGAGCCCAGGCCGGAATCCAGGCCCTCGCCTTCTCGCCGCCGTTGGAAGGCTATGCGGGCGCCAGCCAGGAGGTCGCCGTCGAGTGTGACCTCGCCTGACGCGCCGGCCAGCGGATACGTCGAACCACCGCAGCCGGCGAACAGCAGAAGGCAAATCGCCAGGACCGCATGGCCGAGGATTCGAGAGCGAACGGGGAAACATTGGGGCATCGCCATTCTCAGACCGTCATAGAAGGGTAACCGGCTCTCCGTCGGCCATGTTCGCCACGCTCTCGAAAAGCTGCCCGTCGATGTTCATACTCAGTGCCCGAACCGACCCGTCGTACTGGACGACATCGATGATCCGGTCGGAGTGGAGTGAGCCGAACGCCCGGTCGCACAGCCAGTGCTGGTTGCCCGCCAGTTTCATGCACTTGTCGTAATCGCCATGGCGGGTGAACGATTCGTGCTGCAGACAACCCAGGTTGTGGTAGAATAGGGCAACCTCGATTCTACCAGCTGGGATCGGCGGGTGGTAGAATCAGTGGTAGATCCTGGCCCGGCGACAGATCGGACAGAAAAGGCAGAAACCTTGCCCCACTACTCGACGGAGGTGAAACCATGACCAATTACCCACCTACCTGGCCAACCCTATTCCTGGCGTGGATCGTTGGCATCGGCTGTGTCTCGACCGCACACGCCGATGAGAACGGCCGAATCCTTTTCGACTTCGGCTCGGAGGACGCCGCCAAGCAATGGCGGCCCGTCAATGATGGCGTTATGGGAGGCGTGTCGGAGGGTCGCTTTCGTATCACCGAACAGGGCGCCATGGAGTTCTTCGGAACCCTTTCCCTGGAGAACCGTGGTGGCTTCGCATCCGTCCGGTCCAGGCCGGCAGCTTTGGGCCTGAAAGAGGGAGATGTGCTGGTCGCCCGTGTTCGGGGCGATGGCCGAGAATACTATTTCAACCTCCTCGTTCCGACCTTCCGAATCGCGTATTCCTACCGAGCGGCTTTTCAGACCAAGGCGGGGGAGTGGCAGGAGGTGAAAGTGCCGCTGAACGACTTTAGGGCGACTTCCTTCGGAAGACCGGTGAAAGATGCAGGCCCGGTTGAGGCGACCAAAGTGAACTCCATTGGCTTTCTGCTGGCCGACAAGAAAGCCGGGCCGTTCAAGCTGGAGGTCGAGTGGATTAAGGTGTTTGCAAGTCCGACCGAGTGAACCTGAGCGTCGGCGGCGCTTCGTGTACCGTCCCCCCTCCAACACGACGGGCGGGAGCCGCGAAACTGCTGGATTCGCCACGGAAACGTGCGGCGTTTGGAGCCTCGTATCTGCCAGGTTCGCGCGAAGAACCCTGACCAACGACAGAAATCGCTCGTGTCGGACACCCGCAACGTGACAAAGCCTTTTCGAAAACCGCCACCCGCGGTCGCGCTCCCCGTGCGCGCCCGCAATTCCCCCTTCTCCTATGGAAACATTTCTTCCCCAATCCCTCTTTTCCTACTTCCTCCGGCGCCGGCCGTAGGCGGCCAGGCCCAGCAGGCCCATGCCCAGCAGGACGATGGTCGAGGGCTCGGGGATGGCGAACGGCGTGTCGCCTCCATAGTACAGTGCGGTATCGGTATAGTTGATGATGTTGGAGTTGGTCGCACCACTGTAAGCACCACCCCGGTAAGTCACCTGAGTGATATCAGCAGTAATACCGGCATTGGTCACCATCCCCTGAAACCTCGGCGCCAAGCTGGTGTAGCGTCTCCTGTTCCAGGTACGGCAGGATGTTGTAGTGCCACCCGCTGGGCTGGCGGTGGTTGAAGCCGCGGTTGGGGTCGCCGGCCCACCGCCATCCCCAGCCGCCGGTGGGAAAATGCCCCTGGGCCTCGGTGTGGTGCAGGCAGGCCACAGCCATTTGCCGGATGTTATTCGAGCACTGTGTCGCCCTGGCCGCCTCCCGCGCGCTTTGCACCGCCGGAAGCAGCAGCGAAATCAGAATGCCGATGATCGTGATGACGACCAGAAGCTCGACCAGGGTAAAACCGAATTGCCGCTTTCGGCCCGCCGATTTCGGGTAGCACATTGCAGGTGATCCCGTAGCGAGGAGCGTTGGCCCGCCAGGCTTTTTCAGCCGTAGGTGCAAGGCATTGACGCGGAAAAGGCCCACAAAGGATATGGTCGATCGGCACGCCCACACGCACCGAAAGGCACAACAGAGGCCCCAGCGGCTCCCAGGAAGAGGGGCGCAATTAGGCCCTCCGGACCCAGTATAGAGAAAGCGCCGCCCGGTGACAACAGCCGCATAGGGCGGGCTGTGTCCTCCAAGAAGCGCGTTTTCCAGAAGCGAGTGTCTCAGCCGCGACGTCGGTTTCCGCGAGACAAGCCCAAGCCTACCACCGCCAACAGCAACAGCAGAAGCGACGACGGCTCCGGGATCGCCGTTTGCACCAGTTGCAGGCCGTTGAGGCCGCCGTACTGCGGTCCGCTGGTGGTCCAGGTGCCGGTGATCTGGTTCAGCGCGTCCGGCACGAGGCCGCTGAGGATCAAGTAGCTGTTGCCTTCCTCGTATGCGTCGGCCAGCGGGCGGCCGAGCGTGCTCACCTGCTGCGTGCCGGTTGCGTCGGTAATCTGGAACACCGAGCCCTGGCCTGGGACGTCCCCAGTCCCGTAGAGCACGAGGTCGTACAGCGCGGCCGGGTCGAGACCGCTGAGGGTGAATCCCGCGGTTGTGTTGTTCGTGTAGAAGTAGTCCTGGATCAGATCGTTGTCCGGGAGATTGGCCGTCGTGCCGCTGCCGCTGACGCCCGAGGTGCTGAACGTGATCGAGGTCTGCGTAGACCCGTCCGAAGCCACAAGCGGCCCAAGCAGCGAATTGGTCGAATTCGTCGCGTTCCAGTAGTCGTTGCCCGGGTCGGAAAGCACGCCTTGCCCGGAAAACGCGCCAGCGCCCGTTCCTAGATCGAGATTCACGATCAGGTCGGCCGGCAGGGAGGGGGCGCCGACGATCTGGATTCCCTGAAGCGTGCCGTACCCGGCGTTCGTCGGGTCGACGAGAACCGTGATCCAGTCGGTCGGGCTGGTCACCGTGACGTTGGTGGCAGCGTAGTTCTTCCCGTCGGTCCAGTCCGTGATCCCCGCCGCGTTGGTGATCGGCGTCGTTTCGAAGACCGTCGGGTCGGTTGTGCCGTCCATGTTCACGCCAATCGCGGCGTTGTAGGTGCGCCCCAACTGATTGGGCTCACGAACCAGCGCGTACACCCGGTAGTTGCCCGGCGCGAGACCGCTCACCCGGGCGCCCAGGTTGTCGTTGTTGGTGGTGTAGTGCCAATCGCGCATCAGATTCGTGTCGTAGATGGGCACGCCGACCGCAGACGAGGTCGCTTCGGGAAGCCCGATGCCCCAGTTGATCGCGGGCGCGCCCCGGCCCACATCTACCTGGACGCCGGTCGCGGGCGTGCCGTCGTCCCACACCAGGCCGCTGCCGACGTCGCCCACGGCCAAGTTCCAGTTGGCGCCGGTCGCGTCGCCCGCCGCGTGCGCGGGGCTTGCGGTGCCGGTGTAGACGCCGACGTTGTCGCTGAAATCGATTAGGAGCGTTGCCGCCGGCGCAAGCGAGGCGAGACAACCGGCAAGCAACACGGAGGTCAGGGTCAACGCGGTACGCATGGTCGACTCCTCAATCAGGAGAGTTGGGGGTGACACAGAACGAGGCTCTTCCGTTTCTAAGTGCAAACACCGGGAGAAACGGCAAGCCGCACAGTTTCGTTTCGAGCGACTTCTGCAATTGCACGACACGCCCGCTTCGCCGACGCTAGCAGCCCGACTGCTCGCATAGGGTCTAGTTTAGCAGAAACTGATGGGCCTTGTCAAAGACTCAGCGGCGGCCACACAGGTCCGGGGGGGCGTAAGCCGCTGTTGCGTAAAGACTTACGCCGCAAATCCCCGTGTCGTTGGCAAGTTCGCGGCGGCGAATGCTCGTAGAGCCCTCCAATCTGGGGCACTCGCTTTGTTCTTGCAGCACGACGGCACATTCATCTTGCGTGCTGCCAGACCTGCCGGCAGCGGTTGCCGCACCGGCGCCGCTGCGGGCGGGGCATTTTCTCGCGAGGGAGCCGACCGCAAGTAGTTCCTTTAGCCGCTCAGTTCCTGGAACAGCGGGAGGTGCCGGTAGTAGACCTCGAGCATCAGCAGGTGCATGGCCGTGACGTAAAGGCGACCGCCCGCGTGACCCCAGCGGTCGGGAACGGGACGAAGCGGCCGCCAAGAGGGCAGCCGCCCCAGCACTTTGGCGTTCAGATAGATCGCCCCGGCGATGCTCAGAAGAATTGAGCCATCGACTCACGCCGCTGGATAGGCGGAAAGTGGTGGGCGGGGCAGGCCGGTAGTGCTTCAGGCACGATATCAGAATCTCATCGACGTAATTGGCGAGGAAATCAACGGTAACCGTTCACAGGGGGCTGTCCC
>CAYPWB010000400.1:0-5497 GCA_964414315.1 uncultured Planctomycetaceae bacterium
AGTGAAGGTGCTCAGTCCGGCAGCTACTTATTCCGCGATCCTCAGCGATCCGGCGGGGCGAGTTTCAGGTCGTAGCCGTCGTTCGAAGGCACGGTGATTTCCAGCCCCGAGTTTTGAAGACTGGTGTACCGCGGCGCGACGCGGGCCGGCCGCACAGTGTCGGGATCGGTCAAATCGTCCTGCTCCACGACGGCCACCCGATAGGTGCCCGCCGGCGCGCCGTCGCCTTCCTCCACGGTTCCGAGGGCGTAGTACCCGTCGGAATCGGTCACGGCGGTGGCGGTCAGGGCAGGATCGTCGCACTGGAAGGTGATTTGCACGTTGTCCAGCGGCGTTCCGTCTTCGAGTGTCACCTGCCCGCGCACCGGGTGGCTGCTGTATTTACCGCCGCAGCCGCCGCCGAGTAGTATCGCCAGCAGTACCATCGAAAGCTTGCCGAACGTTTGCATCGCAGCGCTCCTTCAAACCGTTATTGGAATGCATTGCCGGGAATGACCTCGCCCCGGTCGCGCGTCACCAGACTGCCGAGTATGCGGGTGTCGGTTTCCACCGACAGCGCCTGCACGCTGCCATCGCCGAACACAAACTGGCACACGCCGGGATGATCGCTGCCGAAGCCGGTGCTCTCAGGCGAGCGGGCGATCGGGTGCGTGGGGAAACCGGCGTACAGGGTCCCGTCCGGGTCGGGCGGCGGGCCGGCATACGTGCCGGGGTTGTGGTCGCCGTTGTACGCCGAAACCGCGTGCGCCTGCTTCCGCGTCCACTCACCGGCCAGGAACGTGTTGCTCAGCCCGTCGGAAACGGAATCGAACTTCGTGCGAGAACTCCACGTGGTGAGCCTCAAGTTATGATTGGGCACCTTGCCGTAAATCATGGCCCCTTCGTGGTGGATCCCGTCGGGGCCCACGCGCCCCTTCAGCCCCGTGGCGGCCCCGTAATCGGCCAGGGCGCCCCAGAACTCGTTGCCGTTCTCGTCGCCTTCGCCCGAGTGACCGCCGTGGCCGCCGTCGGGCTGGTTCTTGACCAACAGCGTGTCGTGCGGCCGCGAGGGGCAGATGTAGGTCGACACCACCGTTTCGCGCACGGCGCGCGGCTGATTGTAGAAGCAGGCCATGATGTCCCACTGGTCGTAAACCGTCTGCTGCTCCATGTACGGCATGATGAGTACCAGCCACGTCGCCTTGTGGTCGCAAATACGACTGGGCGGCAGCATGCGCTGGGCGCTGTGGAAGTTGTGAATGCCCAGTCCGATTTGCTTCAAGTTGTTGGCGCATTGCATCCGGCGGGCGGCCTCCCGCGCGGCCTGCACGGCCGGCAGCAGCAGCGCAATCAGAATGCCGATAATGGCGATCACCACCAGCAGTTCGACCAAGGTAAAACCGTGGCGATGCGTGGCGGACGATTCCGTATTCCCGACGATCTCCTGCGCATGGGGCCCGGCCGGCGCAATGCACCGCAAGCCGGCCGTTGGCACAAGGCGCCGGCCGTCCCTACAACTCGAAGTCATGTTGGTTCTCACCCGGTTCCAAGGTCAGTCGAAGTTCGGAACTATGGTTGTACCGTTCCGGGATGTACTGTTCGATTTCGGGCACGGCGTCCGGCTCGCCGGGGAGCCCCTCGCCCGGGAGCATTCGCCCGGTAGCCCGGGTCGCGCTGACGGCCACAAGGTACTTCCCGGCGACCAGGCCGGCGGCCGGCTCGAAGGCGTAGCGTCCCTGTTCGATGCGCACGGCCGCGCCGTGGCCCGGCGTCCCGTCGATCGGGAACAGGCGGATATTGCCCTCTTCGATCGGCCTGCCGCCGTAGGAACACGTCCCCGAAAGCCAACTCGCCGCGCCGGAACCGCACCCGGCCATGCCCAGCACCAACAAGCTCGCCAGCAAACGAATCATTCTTATCCCACGTGAAGGGGGGGCTTTGAGCAGACTCCAGCCACTCGGTCGTCAAGCCAATTTTCTCGATAATGCTGCATTGTACCAGCAAGCACGGACGCCGCAAGGTTCTTCCGCACGACACGGATCGCCGCACCGCCATCCGTGGGGACAGGTGGAGCGTACATTTTGCGGTATCGGGTACTGCCGGGACGCTCGATCTACAGCTCTGTCGATCAACTGGCCTTGCGGCAGTCGCTGCCACAGGCGGCGCCGCAGTGTTTGCATACGTGTACCCTCCCCGGTGCGGCCCCAATGTCCAGTTTTCACCCCGGAAGCTTTGGGGCTGTTGCAGAGCCGTGGCGACTCGGAGAGTCGCCCTACAGTAGCACGACTCGCCGAGTCGTTGGAATTCATGGCGACTCGGAGAGTCGCCCCTACAGTGCACAACCGTACTAACACTTCCAGGCTGCCCGGCATATCCTGCCGGGCTTGCCCGGACCGACGAATAAGAGCAGTCGAGCAGCCGTGTTGACCGATGTTGTCGGCAGAGTGCGCCCTTTGCGGCAGCCGTTGTCTGTGCGACGTGCCTTTGTTGAGATGCCCTCGATGCAACTACAGTTTCTCGGCGCCGTGGGACAGGTGACCGGCTCGTGCTACCGGGTCGAGGCCGAAGGCGTTCGGCTGCTCGTCGACTGCGGGATGTACCAGGAGCGGGCGTACCTGGACCGGAACTGGGAGCCCGCCCCCGGCCCGCCCAAGCAGCTCGACGCCGTGCTGCTCACCCACGCGCACCTCGACCATAGCGGCCGGCTGCCGAAGCTGGTGGCCGAGGGGTTCCGCGGCCCCATCTACTGCACCGCCCCGTCGGCCGACCTGGTCGACCTGCTGCTGCGCGACTCGGCCGAGATTCAAGCCGAAGACGCCGCGTTCAAACGCAAGCGGCACCGCAAGGAGGGCCGGCGCGGCAAGCATCCCGAGGTGCCGCTGTTCACCATGGACGACGTCGAGCGCACCCTCAATCGCTTGGAGCCGGTCCCCTACGCCCAGCCGATCCGCCTGGCCGACGGGCTTTCCGCCACGTTCTTCGACGCGGGGCACATCCTCGGATCGGCCATGATCGAGCTTCGCTACGGCGACGGCCGGCGCACCGAGATGATCTTCTCGGGCGACATCGGCCAGTGGAACCGGCCCATCGTGCGCGATCCGACCACGTTCGGCTCGGCCGACTACATCGTCATGGAAACCACCTACGGCGACCGCGACCACTCCAACCACGGCGCCGTCGAGGGCCAGATCGAGGCGGTCGTCAACCGCACCGTCGAGCGCGGCGGCAAGGTGCTCGTGCCCGTGTTCGCCATCGAACGCGTGCAAGACATCGTGTACCACCTGAGCCGGCTGCGGGCCGCGGGCAAGATACCGGCCGTGCCCGTCTACCTCGACAGCCCCATGGCGGCCGACGCCACCCGCGTGTTCGCCGCCCACCGCGACTTCTTCGACGTGGCCGCCTGGAAACTGATCCTGTCGGGCGACTCGCCGCTGGGATTCCAGGGGCTTTCCATCGTCCAGTCGGTCGACGAATCGAAGCGGCTGAACGACCTGGACGGCCCGGCCATCCTCATGGCCGGCTCGGGCATGTGTACGCACGGGCGCATCAAGCACCACCTCGCTCACTGGATCAGCCGGCCGGAATCGGCCGTGCTACTGACCGGCTACCAGGCACGAGGTACACTGGGCCGGCAACTTCTCGAAGGGCGCGAGGAGGTGCGCATCCACGGGCGCGCGCGGCGGATTCGCGCCGAAATCGCACAGCTTCAGGGCACCTCGGGTCACGCCGACCGCCAGGGCCTGCTGCGCTGGCTTCGCGCCCTGAAGGCACCGCCGAAACAACTTTTCCTCACCCACGGCGACCCCGAAGCGGCCGAAGCCTTCGCCCGCACCGTGCAGGAGGAACTCGGCTTCCAGCCGACCGTTCCGAAGTACGGCCAGACGGTTCGGCTGTAGGCAGGGAGAAGCCGGGGAGCACCCGGTCAGAGGGACCTGTCCCGCTTTCTCCGATCCGCGCGCTGCCGACTCGGGCGCCGTGCGGCTTCAGATGCACCTCCGCAATACCCTACGCTTCAGCGGGATGAACCTTTCTCCATTCACCCCGGCGGGGGCGGCGGGGGCGGCGGAGCGGCGGCGGCTTGGGCCTTGCGACCCCGGGCAAGGGTCCACAGACCGGCCACCAAGGCAACGCCGGCCACCAGCAGGCCGATGGCCAGCACCGGACGGTACGCAAGCCAGGCGATGGCGATGGTCGCCAGCGACAGCGCGCCGGCCACCACGATGGCGAACAGTCCCGTGCCCATCCGCATCATGTCGCCCAGGATGGGCAGCACGTCGGCCAGCACGGCCACCGGCGCCAGCACCATGCCGATGCCGAAGGCCATCATCGCGAACCCGACCAGCCGAAGGATCCACGTGAGCATCGTGTTCTCCGACTCCATCCGGCCGATCATCTCATCGGCGCTGCGCGTTCCCGACGCCAAACGTTCGAACGCCGTGCCCGAGGCCGCGCGCCACGGTTCAAACGTGCCCTGCACCTGCCGGGCGATGAGGCTGACCACGGCCGGCTGCACCGTGGAAAACTGAACCTTCAGGTCGCCGATTTTCGGCGAGCCCGGTTCCGGCAACGGCCCGTCCGGGCTGAAGGGCAGGTACACGGTGTTTCCGGCAACGACGACCCGGTCGTCGAACTGCTCGCGAATGGCCGTCGCCTCGCTCTCGCTGATGGTCAGAGGCTGGAAGTCGCTCATTTGCCCCACCAGGGCGGGCGAAAGCTGGAAGGCGCCGAGGGTCACTTCCTGGGCAGTGGCATCGCGCGACTCGACGCGCAGCGGGCCGGGGTTCTCGTGCTCGGCCGCCCGCTGGAACCCGTCCGACGGAATGGCCCGGTCCGACCACACCTTCTTGTAGTCGTACGTGGTCACCTCTTCCGAGCCGCCGCCCACCTTCCGTCGCTCCTCAGTGCGGCTATCCTCCTGCCACTGGTACATTTCAGCCTGGCGCCGGAGTCGGATGGCCGGCGCGGCGATGCCGAACTCGGGGTCGGCCAGGGTTTCCGAAGTTGTGGCGTTGCCGCTGAGATGGACGGCGCGGCCCTCGTTAGCCGGGTCGATGCGGGCGGGATCGGCGGAAACCACCTCGACCCGCAACTGGCTCAGCCCGGCCGCCGTCTTCACCGCGCGGCCTTCATTCCACCACAGCACCACGAAAGAAACCAGGAACAGCACGCCGCCGATCAACACCCCCTTGATCGATGCGCCGATCCGCTCGAACCACGAATGTTGCGTTACCTTGGTCACCGAGTCCGACATGAGAGAGTCTCCAAAAAGGGCCTTTTCTCGAAGCGCGCTCCCGCCGCCCGTGGCTGCGGGCCGGGCGTTCGTCGCCGATCGGGCCGTCTGGCCCAGTCGATACTCTATCGCCTCGGCCCACTGGTTGTCCAGAGGAGCAACCGTTCACCGGACGGCGGTGCGGGCTGTGTTCTCCGTTGCATGGGAAGGGGTCCGGTCCGACTTGTGCGAAGCACCCTTCGGGCAGTTCCGGCAAATTGGCCCCGTCCCGTTTTCCACGTTCCGCAC
>CAYPWB010000401.1:0-3266 GCA_964414315.1 uncultured Planctomycetaceae bacterium
CGAATCTTGTTCTGTTCGTTCTCTGGCGTTTCAAAGAGTTGCCAAAGGTTCTCGCACGTCAGCATGAAGTCCGGGACAATAGGCGCACCAGTCGTTTCGTCAACGGGCCAATCCCAACAGTTCATCATGTCGAAGTCGTCTGCGAATATGTCTTGACCCGCATTGGTCGCATCTTCATAATCTTCGTACTCTGTCTTTATTGCCCACAATTCAGTACAGGTCGCCGTTGGTATCTCCGGTATTTCAGGAAAATCTCCGCGCAAGTACGGGTAGCGAATCGTCGGCCCCAACACGAACAGACCAGGCGGCGGCGGCGTAAGTGTCTCAATCCATATTCGCTCGCCTTCGCACACGGCCTGTCCAGTTGTCAGCGTTCGTCCGGCAACAATACCGCCGTCGAAAGCTTCGATGCGCTCCGATCCGCCGCGCCCATCCATCATCTGAAATCTGTTCTGCACAAGGTTCCATGACTCGGGCGCGTACTTCTTATCAATACTCGCCATCCCTTCGGGCGGTGTCAAGCCGTAGTGCCGACTATGAATCTCGGCCTTTACTCGATACGGATTGAATGTATTGTTCGCCATCAGAACTTCCCTAAGTGACAGTGCCATCCCGCGAGCTTGGCACCGTTCATAAAGTTGCAACCGCATTCAAGGCACAATTTTAATGAGTCTATTGCGGACGGACATTCCAAACACGTCCTTATGCGTATTCGTTCTTGCTCCGGTGTAGTCCTCTTCACACGCGAACGTCCAGGCAACAGCGAACGAATCTGCCTCTCTGCTATCGCTTCCACGACCTGTTCCTTCCCACGCTAAAAGTGTGCGGCCTGTGCATGGGCTTGACTTGCGAAGTCATCTGTGCGCCCAACTCCGCAGCCATAGCCGCCTGTAAATCAGCTTCAAGCCGTTGCGCGTCCACATCGTACTTGTAATGCCGCAATAGATTCTTGACGGCTGTCAACGCCACGCTCTCCCGGATGTCAGGCAATATGCGGTCGTCAAGATCGTACAGGTACGGATGATAACGCTGATACTCCACTTCGATCGTTTCGTCGGCAAGCTCCATGTCTTTGTTATACACCTTGTAACGCCGCAGCCCGTTCGTTGTCATTGTGCAGGTCAGACCATCAACATCCTCGCCAAGCACTGGTCTGATCGTAATGCTCGGACCCTCTACTGATGCTGTGATTTCGAACAGTTCGTCAACGCCTTCGATGCGGAGCGCGAATCCGTCGGTATCGGCGGGGATACCGTAACCGGCTTCTTGGTCTGCGTCCTGCGTCAACGTAGCCGACTTCTTGTCTCCGGACAACATTGCATAATAAATCGTGCCGTCGCTTAAACCGTCGGGGATAATGCGGTACTGGTAAACGACAAGACCGTCCTCGGTCGGAAGCCTGTGCATGGGCATGACTTGCTCGTCGTCGGCGTTCTTGATGAAGTTCAGCTTGCGACAGAGCGGCGGGACAATGAATCGACCGGATGAATCCAAGATTCGGTCGGCACGTTCAATCAAAGCGTCCATCGGGTTGCGACTGCAAATAAAGCGTGTTGCTCGATTCAGTTCTCGGATAATAAGGTCGGTTTCAGAGTCGTCGCCAACCCAATCCTGAACGGTATCAACGAGTTCCCGAAGCGTTGCGGACATAGGCTTCTCCTAAGAAGCCCGCGCCCGTGGGTGAGAAGGGAGCACAACGCACACCACGGGGCGGGCAGGGCTTGGATGAACTGCTTACCGCTGGTTCAGAACCAGATATTCGATGACGAGCGCGACTGTCGCATTCGTATCTCCTTGTAGCGACAACGTCTCGTTTTCGCGTATGTAAATAGGCGAATAGGACGTATCAGCCACGCCTGTAGCACCATCGGCGTAATAGACTTGTTCCTCAAGGTCGTCAACTTGCACTTCGCTATGAGTAGCGTCATGCAGTGAGAACAACTCGTAGGTATCGCCGTCACGAGTTTCCAGCGTCAGCACGAACTCGTTGTTCTCAGATGCAGCCGGTTCCTGAATGATTTTCGTGACTTTGATAATACGACCTTTCCGACCTTCCAACTCTACCGCCGCCTGTCCGGTCGCTGCGACGGTATCGGTCTCGAACCGTTCCAACCGCGCCCCAGCCGCGATCAGTTCGTCATTGCCCGCAATCGCATAGCTCGCCGCGAGAACTCCCGCGAGAACCAAGCAAACGAACACCAGTATAATATCAACTTTCTTCATAACCTCATACCTCCTTGAGCTTTACACTCTTGTTCTCTATTCCAGTTCGAGAAGCTTCGCGACCAACTGCCCCATCGTGGCGTTGGCGAAAGCTTTGCGGTCTTGTGCGTCCAACATCTGGATCAACGAGCGCGGGCTTTGGACCAGCAACGAATCAATCCGTTCGGACATGGGCGCCTTGCTGTCGTTCAACGCATCCAACGTCTTCAGTTCGGTCGCCCGCAACTGAACGGCGTTTTTCCGGACACGTTCAATGACCAACTTGTCATCCGGGTCGTTGGCATCCAGACGAAGAACGTGATCGACCACAGGGCGTATGATTTCCCTGAAGCTCCCGTCTTCCTTCTGGACACGTCTGCCGAATTTCGGCATCGCCCCGGCGGCGAACGTAAAGACAACGATTTTCGCTTTTTGCTTTTTCGTCGGCTTCTCGTTTTTCTGCTCGGGCACCTTCTTCGGTTCGACTGCTTCACCCGTAACGCTTTGAATATCAGGCATCTTCTTACCCCTTCCTTGGAAAGTAGGGGGCTACGTTAATAGCCCCCTCATTCCTTTGTTGTTACACGTCATCCCACGTCACAACGGCGTGGAGCTCGTCATTGTGAAAAACCGGGCACATGCTCCCGTAGATTTCACGCTTGATTTCGTGGCTGTCCGGATCGGAGATTTCACGCTTTTGCAGTTCCATGCCAGCGTGTTCTCTGAACTCGACCTTGGCCATATCAATGATATAGCCCTTCTTCTGGTTGCCCTGGAAGCCCCAGTTGTCGCGAACCACCGAGAGCGTTCCGCCGCTCGTGGTGGTGATCTCCGCGAACACCGAGCCCAGCGTCTTGCTGAATTGCGGAGCGGCAACCCATCGGTCATAGGCCACACGGTTGATCTGGTCGAACAGTGCGGTCCCGCAGATGAACCATTTATTCGGCGAGGAACCGGTATACTCTTCCCACAGAACACCCAACTGGCTGTTCAGGTAGGGCCAATCCAACTCGGCGCCTTCCAGCGCAATCGAGTTGATATTGGTCAGATTCTCGAACCCACGC
>CAYPWB010000401.1:3276-5489 GCA_964414315.1 uncultured Planctomycetaceae bacterium
GCGACAGGTAGATATTGCGCCCGTCCGAAGCGGAAGAAGTCTTCGTCAACTGCCCGTAACGGATTTGGGTTTCCATCTGCTCCATCAGCCGAAGCGCGGTTATACGCTCCTGATCTTCCAGCGTGTGCACACCGAACAGCGTTCGGCTGTTGCGCTGTACATCGGTCTCCCTGACGGATTCCGAAAAGTACGTGCAATACTGGTAGGTTTCGTCAGGCTGCCATGTCGTCCCGGAGTTCGCATCCGCGCCTTCAGGCAGGATGGTCGGGCCGATACGAAGCTTGCGGCCAACAGGCAGGGTCGTAACGGTGGCCGTTGTTCCGGCAAAGCCACGAGTTACTTCCAGCGTCACCTCACCGTCGTTCGATCCGCCGGCGGAAGTGATTGTGGTGACATCGGTCACGCGCAACCATTCGCCGGTGGTTTCGTCGTACAGCGTGGTATTGTCAACGACGTTCGCGTCGGTGATAACCAGCGTCCCGCCGGTTCCAGCCGCTTCCGTGCATTGCGTGTGAACGGTCGTGTAGGTCGGCGGCTTGTCATCTTCGAACCACGTATGAACGGGATCGTGGACGGCGGGGCCGCGACGCAGACCGGACATGAGCCGATACAGCAGGCTGTTGGAGTTTGGGTCCCACAAGCCCCACGGCTTGGCGGCGTCAATATCCTGAATGCGCAGTATATCGCTGTGATCGCCAGCTTCAATGCCGGACGTTTGGGAGTTCGGAATATACGGGATAATAGGCATAATTAGCCTCCTTGATCAAGTGAAGCAAGCTCCTCCGATAGACTTCCAACGTTGCGGAGCCGAGCGGATTCGTTTGCAGGTTGTTCATTCGTTTGCCTTCGCCCCGACTTCGAGGTATAGGCGTTTCGTGGAACGGACGGTCTCGTGGACTCGGCCTCGCCCGACAGCGTAGCCCGCAGCTTTTCAGCCGCAGACAGCTCTTTGGGCTTTGGCGCGACATCGGCCCAGAAACTGTCCGGTTCCTGTACGTCGGACTTGACCCCCTTCGTTTGCAGAACATGGTTCAGGAACACGAGTTTCGCTTCGGCATCCTTCAGAAGAATCTTCTGTTCAGGAGACGCCTCTTTGAACGCTTCATCGACGGACTCGCGAGTATCTTTGTCCAGCGTCAGATACGCTTCGGCCAGTGCTCTTCGGTGGTCTTCCACACTCGGAGGCGGGTTGGTTCCGTCATCCTGTGGCACCTTGGGCGGCGGCTGTTGCGTATTCGGCTGATTGGACGCCTTGTCTTCTGCCTCGGCCTTGCGCTCCGCATCGCGCTTCTCGATCAACTTGTTCAGCGTGTCCTTGAGCGTTTCGACCTCGGTCTTTAGAGAACGAACCTCGCCGACTTCGCTATTACGTTGGTCGATGAACGCCTGCTTGTCCTGTACCTGTTTCTCCAAACGCGCGATCTTCTCGTCCTGCTCACGCAGTCGAGCGGCTTGCTGATCGCCCCCAGCAGTGTTGCCATTATCATTGTCCGACATACTATCCTCCTGTCTTTTGTTTTGCTCCGGGTAGTCCTACGGCATCTGACCAAGCACCACGCTTTGGATTCAGAGCGTTACCAAGAGTTAAATCGCTTTTCTTCACCAGTTCCCTGATGGTTTCAAATTCCGTTGCCAGCAGATCGAACGCTTTGAACATTCCCCGCAAATCCGATGCTAGCACTGCGTCGTTTAAGTCTGCGCTGTTGTAGGCATCCTGCGCTTTTCGTCGATACTTGCAGAGCCGCAGTGCAAACCACGTCGAAAATGCATCGTTATGTGTCAACTGCTGCATATCATGCAACACTTTGTTTTCTTCTTGCAAGGATGAAATGTCAATTTTTGTTGACATGGTTTCCTTTCTTTACATGTTCGCGGCCATGCCCTGCGTCGCAGGACTCTCCATTCCGGGCTCAGGGAGTTGCTGTTGCGCCTGTTGCTGCGCTTCAGCTCTACGTTGCATTGCCTCTTCCTGCGCCTTGCGCTTCTCTGGCGTAGCGATAAGCCGCTCCATCGTGGGGTCATCGCCAGCGGCCCAAACCGCGCAAGCTGCCTGATCGAACATCGGATTATCCTTCATCGTCTGCACGAACGTGGATAGTCGCAGTCCCTTCTCCTGTGCGCTTAAGTCGTATTTGGCTTCGAGATTCCAACGCCATTCTGCAACCGCGACAAAAGCTTCCTTTGTAACGGTCTTCTGCACGTATTCACCGTTA
>CAYPWB010000402.1:0-5473 GCA_964414315.1 uncultured Planctomycetaceae bacterium
AGAGTACTGGACTGTCGATCCAGTGGTTGGGGGTTCGAGTCCCCTCGCCCTCGCTGGGAGAGGCCTGCGGTCCGGAAGGGCCAGCGGGCCTTTTCCTTTTGTGGGGCAAGGGTTTACGCGATGGTCGGCCGGTGGGTGGGCGCGCCCATGCGGCGGGCTTTTTCGAGAATGGCGGGCCGGGCGGCCTCCATGAGGTCGCGTACATCGTCGTAACGCATGGTTCGCTGCTCAAACGATCGGCGCTGGAGCGCGCCGAGAAAACGCCCTTCGAACTCGGCCAAGTTCGAGCCGTAAATGTGGAAACTGTCGGCCAGATGGCAGTATCGGCCCGCCTCCACCGATTGGCCGGATAGTTCCGCCACCCTGGCGGCAATGTTCCGCTGGAGTTGCGCTAAGGCGAAAATGTTCATGAATGCGGCTTTGTAGGCGTCGTTCGACCGGAACCGCACGTTCATGCTCAGCCGCCGCGTGCCGTCCTCCTCGGTAATGCGGCACCAGATGCTTTGCAGGCAGGCTGGATCATAGCAACTGCTGTCCTCCCAAACCTTCCACGTGACAGCCTGGGCACGCCGCGTGTACGGAGTTTCGGCCAACTGCCGGCAGATGTGTTCGATCTGGTCGTATGCGTCGACATGGGGCACCTCGTACCGGAAGAGACGCTGGTGGTACGTGTACTCCCAGCGGGTATCGTCAGGGTCGTCCGGATTGCGTACGCAGTGGTCCTTGATACCCTCGCAGACCTCCATCACGTATTCCTGCAACTCCTCGAAGCCGCAAGGAAAATCGCGGTGGATCATCGGCTCGGCGTTGGGGTCGCGGACCACCAGCAGCATGGTGGCATCTTTGCTGGGCGGGGCGTCGTGCTGGTCGTACTGGGTCTTGACGTCGCAGCCCGACTCGTACAGCTTCACCAGCGCGTTTTCCCACGCCTCGGCAATCGACAACCCTTCCGCGGAGAGAACCGGAATCCCGCTCATTGCTTGCTCCTGCATTCCATTACGGCCCCGGGCGCGGGGCGAGACCTCATTTTCAGGCAATCGGGCCGAAGACACAAGAGGCACACCGAGGCCGTGGCGGAAGGTTGTCTTGCCCGGCCGCGGTTCTCCGCGCACAATGCACGTATGATGCGATGGTTGAGCGTTTTCTTGCCGACAGCCGTTTTGGCCGCAGCGCCGCCCCAGGCGACGGCCAACTGCGGATCCATCCCGTTCGTGGCGGGGGCCCAGGTGTTCCGACCGTCCCAGCGAGCGGTGACCGCCTTCGACGGCCGCGAGCAGATTCTCGTGCTGTCGACCGACCTGCGGTCCGACCGTCCGACGAAGGTGCTCGAAGTCCTCCCGTTCCCAAGCCGGCCCGAAGTAACCCGCGGCGACGAAGAGCTCTTCCCGAAAACCCTCCAACACATCGAGGACAGGCTAGGCACGCCGCGAGGGGGGCGGAGCACGGCCGCTACTCGCCGGGGCAAGGGGAGGCATAGCCTGCCGACCGCCCGCGACGCCGAGCATCACGAACGAATTGAAGTGCGTGGCACGACCGTGGTTCGCGTGGTCGATCCGAAACAATTCATTGCCTGGGCGACCGAGTACCTGCGCGAGGCGGGCGTGGACGATCCGGCAATTCCGGTGCGATTGAGCTTCATCGTTCGTGACTACGTGCGCGACGGCTTCACCTGGTTCGTCTTTAACGTCATCGAATTGGGGCCCGACACGGTCGCCCGGCAAGCGATGCAATACCGATTCGCCACGCCGAGGCTGTACTATCCGTTGCGAATTTTGGGGGCCGAGTCGGGCAACACGACGATTCACCTGGTACTCATATCGCCCCGGCTCGTGAGAATGCCCGACTTGCGGCCGGTTCGCGCCGTACTCTTGCACACGCCGATCGGCATCACCCGAGACCAGTTGCACTACCTCGACCGCGGGTTGCCGGAGTTTCTCGGCCCCCATCAACAACAGTTGCGTCTGTGGGAAGTCGAGGGGTCGTTGGGCGCGATGAAGCGGGACGTGGTGACCGAATGGTTCTGAGAGGTTGCCCCCATCCCCGCCGCGGCAGGCCACCGGTGGTTGACTCTCGCCCGGCCGACGCGCAGAATGGTTTGGAAGTGACGCTGGAAACCTTCGCAACTTCACCTACGCGCCCAGCAACGGAGCACAACGATGCGCACGAAAGCTTCCGTGGCCACAATCCTGATCGCGGCACTGCTGCTCGCAACGTTTGCCCCGGCCGCCGAGCCGCTGGTTTGGGTCGAGGCTTTCACCATCCCCCCGGCACACTCGCCGATTTTCCACGTCGCGGTGAAGAACCCGGGTGAGACGCCGTTTGTGGGGGCGATGTCGGTCGAACTGCCCGGCCGGTGGACCGCCAAGCCCGCGTCCGTCGATTTGTCGCTCGCTCCGGGCGAATCGACGCGGGTGACCTTCTCCAGCGAGCAGGGCGCGAACGTGGTGGCGAACCGGTATCCGGTCGAAGTGACCATCACCAGCCAAGGTGAAACCACCCGCCACCGGCAGGAAGTATTTTGGGCGGGCACGCCCTATTTCAGTCCGGAAATCGACGGGCGCGTGGAGGAATGGAAAGACGCGATTCCCGTCAAGTTTGAGACCGAAGGGAAGACGACCGCGGTGAG
Organism: uncultured Planctomycetaceae bacterium; assembly: GCA_964414315.1. Classification (GTDB taxonomy): domain Bacteria; phylum Planctomycetota; class Planctomycetia; order Pirellulales; family Thermoguttaceae; genus PWXP01. The sequence goes on from CAYPWB010000402.1 coordinate 2,627, forward strand.
CACGTACTGGAACCGTCGCCGGTTTTCCGTTATGGTGGCCGTCGAACAGGAGGCCCTGCGTCCGCTCGACGCCTCGCAGCCGTTCGATGCCGTGCAATTTGCCCTCGCCCCGGACGACGCCGCTACCGGTGCGTCGGTCGACGATGAGGCGCAGCGTTTCGAGTTTCTCCTCGTGGCGACCGACAAGGCAGGGCAGGGGAGGGTGTACCAACTGGCCGAGCCGGGCATGAAGCTGGCCCGCGCGGCCGAACCACGGTCGCTCGAAGGATTTGAAGTGGAAGATGCCGAACTGGCCGTTCGCCATGAAGCAGGAGTGACCTACTACGAATGTTCCATTCCGTTTCGGCCGATGCGGGCCGCGATCCGTCCCAGCGAAGGCCGCGCGTATCAGTTCTCGATGCTGGTGCACGAGCCCGGCGGAACGGGGTTGCGCGACCTGGGGAAGGCGGTGGGCCTATGGCCGTGCCGGCGCAACCCGCTGGCCTGGTCGCGATTCGCGGGCGACAGCTTCGGCGAAACGCCCCCGTACGACAGCAAAACCCCGTGGAGATTCATCAGTTCGCGCCACTAAAACAACGTGGCTCCAATTTTTCGTGGGACAAGCTTCCAACCTGTCAGTCTTCGTGGGATAAGCTTCCAGCTTGTCGATCCAGAAGATGGCAGCGGGCCGTGTATCCAAAGCCTGCCGACAGCGACGACAAGCTGGAAGCTTGTCCCACGCAGCGCGTACCCGAACCTTGACAGGAGAGAGACATGAATCGTTTTGCATGGTGGATTGGGCTTCTTGGAATCGCCGTTTTGTGTGCTACGGCAGCCCGCGCTGCCGACGACCGTTGGCACAGTCGGCCCGCGCGGCCGGGCGGCGACGTGGTGTTCCGAATCGTGATGCTTGAAGATGAAGACGAGGACCCTGCCGCGGCCGGCAAGCAGGCTGCCGAGATGCTCAAAGAGGCCATGGGCGACGCGCCGCTGAAGGCCGTCCTCGTGTCGGAAGTGTTCGAGGACCTGGAGTACAAGCAGAAACTGCTCGAGGGCATCGGCGCTGTGATCGACAAGGACATCATCCTGGGCGGCGCCACCTACGGCTCCTATACGCAGCAGGGCTGCACCGATTTCGACGCCGTGGCCTTGTTGGGCATCGGCGGCGACGGTATCGGCGTGGCCGCGGCCTTGGTCACCGAGCAGGGCACCGCGGATCTCGACCGGAACAAGGACCTCGACAGACTGCGGGTGCTGCTCCACGACGCCGGGGAGCGGGTGGCCCAAGCGGTGCCGAAGACGCAGCGGGACCAACTTCTGGTCTTTATCGCCAATGCCCATTCGCCGAGCAACCAGTTCCTGGTCGAAGGGGCCCAGAAAGTGGTAGGCCCGAAGTTTCCGATCACCGGCGGGTCGGTGAACGTGAACGCGGGACAGAAATTCGCGTACTTTCGCGGCAAGCCGCACGAGGACGCCAGCGTTGCCATGATGCTCTCGGGCGATTTCAATGTTTCGATGGCCGGAGGCAAGGGGATGGACAAAGGCACGGTGGTTGCCACCGCCCGCGAGGCCGCGGCCGACGCGCTGGAGGGCGTCGAGGGAAAGCCCTTGGCGATCCTGGCGTTCAACTGTGCCGGCCGGCGGAGCCAACTGGACGACTACGACGTCGAATTGGCGGCCACGCAGGAGTCGCTCGGCAAGGAATTGCCCCTGTTCGGCCTCTACTGCGCGGGCGAGATCGGGCCGGTGGACGAGAGCGAGCGGAAGCCGGGCGTTGTGAGCGGCGGCAGCGGCTGGCACGTGATGTACACGGTCATCTCCCGTTAGAGAGCCGCTCGCCCGCAATTCGCGCTGACACAGCCCCGACGGCCTGCTATGCTTAGGCCCATGAAGCATGCGGCTCGGCAGGGTCAGGCCTCGGAGGGCGGCCCGTGCCGTGCACGCCCCCTCCCCGAGGCAGTACCACGATGCTCGCCGCCAACATTCTCGACCTGATCGGCAATACGCCGCTAATTCGCCTGGGCTCGGAGTCGATCTTCGGCAAGGCCGAGTTCCTCAACCCGGGCGGCTCGATCAAGGACCGCGTGGCCCTGGCCATGCTCGAAGGGGCCGAACGTGACGGCCGTCTGAAGCCCGACTCGATCGTCGTCGAACCGACCAGCGGCAACACGGGCATCGGCGTGGCGCTGATCGGCCGCCTGAAAGGTTACCAGGTGAAAATCGTCATGCCCGAGGGCATGAGCGAGGAACGGAAGAAGATCATCCGCGCGCTCGGGGCCGAGTTGATCCTTACACCCGACCGGGAGAGCATTCCAGGGGCCGTCCGGCGGGTAGCCGAGATGGCCGCGGCCGACCCGCGCATCTTCGTACCGCAGCAGTTCGAAAACCTCGACAACCCGCGCTGCCATTACGAAGAAACGGCGCATGAAATTTGGCGGCAGATTCGCGGCGAGGTCGATTGCTTCGTGGCCGGCGTGGGCAGCGGCGGCACGCTGCAGGGCGTCGGCACGTTCCTGCGCAAGCACAAGCCCGACGCCCACCTGGTAGCGGTCGAGCCGAAGGACGTGGCCGCCCTGCTGGGCCACGAGCCGGGGCTGCACCAGATCCAGGGCATCGGCGATGGTTTCATTCCCGCCGTGCTCGACGTGTCGCTGGTCGACGAGGTGATCGAGGTGACCGACGACGACGCCATCGAAACCACCCGGCAACTTGGCCGCGATCTGGGCCTGCTGGTCGGCGTTTCTTCGGGCGCCAACGTGTGGGCGGCGCGGCAGTTGAGCAAGCGTTTCAAGGGCAACATCGTCACCGTTCTGGCCGATCGGGCCGAGCGGTATTTCTCGACGGCGCTGCTATGACCGGCACGATTTG
>CAYPWB010000403.1:0-5464 GCA_964414315.1 uncultured Planctomycetaceae bacterium
CCATCATCGCCGCAGCCAGCCGTGAGCCAGCCAGCCAATAGGACCCCGAGCCAGAGTCCACAATAGCGCATCCGCATCTCCGAGCAGGTGAACTCACACGATACCAGGCCGCTGTGGCCCGCAGCAAACGGGACCGTAGATGGGTGCCATACGATTCGTAGATGATACGCTACGCTGAAAGGGTCCCTCGGGTGGGCACGTCCACCTTTTGAAGGCGTGGGACATGACAACGACACCCATTGGAAGGAGCGGGACATGACAACGAGACGAAGAACATCGCTCGCCGCCGCGCTGCTCTTGCTCGGAGCGCTCGCCGGCTGCAGCGACAACAGCGCCGAGCCCGCGCGCGATGCGTCGGTCCCGAATGGCGATACGGATCCCGTCGCCTTCAGCCTGCCGGAAACCCTGGATCTTGGGGGTTCGACGAGCTCGGTTCGTGTGGCCGACCTCGACGATGACGGCTATCGCGATCTGGCGGAGCTGGTGGCCAAGCCCGGCGGCAAGCTGGTGGCGGTGGTGGCCTGGGGGGCCGCGAGCCAGCCCTTTGCCGAGCGCTGGTCCAAGGAGCTGCCCGGCAGCCTGTCCCCCACGCCGGGTGGCACCTACGACACCCGCGACTCCTCCTCCGAGGCGCTGGTTGTCGGCGACCTGGACGGCGACGGGCGCGCGGATCTGATCACGGCCCAGGGCTGGCTCGCCAACGAGGGCGCGCGGTCCTTCAGCTGGAACGCCTTGCCCGATGCCGAGTCCGAGACCCTGCAGCCCGTGGCGCTGGTGACCCGCTCGCCCAGCGGCTTCGGCGGCACCGCACCCGTGCTGGTGCGGGGGCGCCTGGACGGCGTGGTGGAGCAGTGCGAGCCCAGCGGAGCCTGCCAGGACCTCGCCGGCCAGCAGCCGCCCTGCGACACGACGATGATCAACTGCGCCATCGAGGACCTCGCCGTGGCCGACTTCGACCAGGACGGCAAGCTCGACGTGCTCGCCGGTGGACCACCCCAGCAGGCGCCGTTCCTCGATGGCTCGTACCTCTGGCTCGGCGGCCAGCAGTGGCAGAACCCGACCTGGATCGAGGGGCTCGATCCCGTGGACTGCGAGGTGGGCGATATCGACGGCGACGGCCGCGCCGACGTGGTGGCCCAGCAGCGCGAGTACATTTCCGACTTCCCCTCGGTGACCCACGTCTGGCTGTCCGAGCCGGGCTCGCCGACGCTGCTGAAGAAGGTCCAGTCGATCTACAACGCCGACAACCACACCGACAACGCCGAGCTGGCCGACGTGGAAGGCGACGGCTGCCTCGACCTGCTGATGATCGGCGTGGACGCCGCCGGCGTCCACATACGGCTGGGCAACAAGCACGGCGACCGCTGCTCGGGCTTGCTCGGCGACCACGATCCGGACGAAGCTCAGGACGTGGGCTGGAACAGCGTCCCGGCCGTGAACGCCATCGGCATCCAGCAGCTCGACGTCAACGGCGATCAGGCGCCCGAGTGGGTGCTGCGCCGATCGCCCGACCACCGCCTGCGGTTCTTCGCCATCCCCGAGTCGCTGCGCGCCGAGTAGAGATACGCCCCCTGGGGGGGTACGAAGCGTATGGCACCCGGCTGGGGCATCCGGCTGGGGCACACGGCTGGGAAGCACACGGCTGGGGCGATTGTGGATTTGAACACTGCTGCGAAAACCGCAGCAGTGCCATCGCACCAGCTTCGCTGGTGCTCAGGCCAGCACGCTTCGATTCAAACCAAGCCCCAGAGCACAAAAAAAGCCCCGGTCCAGGGGACCGGGGCTTTTTTGTGCTATAGCGGGGACTGGATTTGAACCAGCGACCTTCGGGTTATGAGTACGGTCAAGCATCCTTGCCTATCCAGATTTCCCTTTCAAAACGCAGCCTACCACGCCGGCCCGTCATTGCCAACCTTGCCTTTTTCGCCCATTCTGGCTACCCTGTGGACACAAAATGGACACCGAAAAAAAAACCAAGCTCACCGTTGAACAGGTCAGGGGAATGCTGGTGAGGATAGCCGGACTGGCGCTGCGGTTCGAGCGCTCCCTCGGTAGGTCCTTGCCCAGTTTCTCGGAGCTTTCGTGCGATGTCTTGCAGTGGGAGCACTTTGCGAATGACGAACAGCGGGTATTGGCGAGAATCGTTGGGATCCTGAATGATCTCGATGCGAAAATCGCCAAGGAGCAGTTGACCGAGAGATTCGCTCAGATGGTGCCTTGGGTGGCTTACTGGATAAAGAAAATCAGACAAAGTGAGGAGCCTCAACGGATGGCTGAGGAGGCTGCGCGGACCTTCACCTCTGTAGTAGGGGCATATTACGGAGTCGAAGTGGCTGATGACTTCCTTCTCAAGGCCATTGATGAGGCAATTTCGGGAGCCGACCTGAAGGTACCTTCTCATGAGCGAGGAAAGGGATCAAGATTCGAGGATCTGCCGTTCCGTGATAGGTTCGACGAATTCGTGAGAGCGAGCAGGGGGCCAGTCCTGGCCGCTGAGAGGATCCTTGGAGCCTGTGCTAACAGCCAGAGCTACGGGACCATCCACAATCGTAGGAAAAGGGTTTGGGCGAATCGGGTGCTGTACCCGTCGTTTTTTGAGCAGATTATGGATTTCGCATTTGTGAACCAGGTAGCGGGTGAGCCCCCAGACGAACGAAAGATGCTATCAGACTACCTCATCGAGGTTGCACAGACCTATCCAGAAACTGCTAGAAAAACAAAGCGGTACACGAAGCCGCGAATCGAATCGAGGTCCGTGCGATGAGCATCACTCCCCGTACTCGATCAGCGTCTTGAGGGCGTCTTCTTCATTGCCCATCATCATCACACCATAAGCTTTGCACTTCCCCGCGGGTCTTCGTCCCCAGCAAGACACGATGAACGATGAATCCGGCCGTAGCCAGGAGGCTATTCGGGTGTACCACAATCCTCTTCGCCGTGAGCCTAAGCCAGGGGGTTTGCGAATGGAGCCTATTCTACTTGGCGCACCGAGCCGCTCGATGTACGGCTTTATGAACCGGGCGAAATCGGCCGACCAGTTTTCCCGGAAGTTCACCTCCAGGTGTTCAAGCCGATCATCGATGAAAACGGCCTTGTGCTTGCGTTCAATCGCCTTCATAGGCGCGATCCAGCACCGCTGGCCACTCGGCACCGGTGGGTCGCATCGCATCTTGATCCCCTGTCTCCGGATCTGGTTCTTTGTCATCCCCAGTTGGATGCCGTTGTAGGCCGGTCGGCTCGACTTGGAGGCTTCCAGCCTGTCGACCGATTTCAAGCGGAGATCGGAAATCCTTTTGAACAGAACCTTGCCGGTCTCCCCGTCTGGTGGGTCGACCACCGCATCCAGTAGGTCGCGGGTTTTTCGCCACCGGCCCTTCCGCGCCAGGCGCCTCGCTTTCCGGAGCGCTCGCCTGGCCATCCGCTTCCACAGCTTGCGGCGCTCGGCCTCGAGCCGGTTGACCAGGGGATCGCCCTCGTGTTCATCCGCGATCGAGAGCACCTCGTAGGCCTGCTTCAACTCACCTGAACGCGCTAGCCGCCTCGATTCGCTCAGGGCAGCCCGGACCGTCCCCTGGAATGCCTCTCTCCGGGCCTCCTCGGCCTTCTGAGCGGCCAGTTCCTTTTCCGCCTGCTCCCGCTCCCTCTCCGCCTCGAGCCGGGCCTGGAGCGCCCTGTAGCCCTCCTCGAGCCGCTTCCACTCGGTCGAGCCGGGGAACCGTTGGCGGAACCGCTCGTACTGCTCCGGCGAGGCCGATTCGGCTACCGCTGTTGCGAAGACCGACGCAGGTGGGTTGATGGGCAGTGGTTGGATGCTGGTCGAGTCCGGCCCCTGTTTCCGAAAGTCCAGGACGGCATCGCCCGAGGTCGCCTCGGCGCTCGAGCCAGGATCCTCGCCGTCCCGTTCCAACTCGACCACCGAAATCGTGGCCCAGTCTTCACCGCTCGGGGGCAGGTCGGGGCTTAGCCCCCGGACCTCGAACGTGGCCTGACCCGCGGCGTCGGTCTTGAGGGTGAGGGTGTCGCCGTTCCAGGTGCGAATCTCCAGGCGAGCACCCGGTAGGCCGACGCGGCCGCAGCTTCGACTCGATTCGTCCTCGACCGATTCCGTGGTCCGCGGGATCTGGGGCTCGTCCCCGGCCTGGACGATGGCCCATAGCGCGAGGCTGCCCACCGTGATTCCGGCGCCGATCAGGGGCAGCCCGATCCCAAGGGAGCCTTGCATCGACAGCTCGCTACGGGAGTAGGCGCTTTCGATGTCGGGGCGGTCGAAGGCGGTGCCGATCAGGTAGCCGCCGGTGCCCAAGCCGATGGCGCTGCCGGCCAGTAGGAACCCGACCGTAGCCCATGGCGGGCTTTGTATCTCCACCGCCTGAGTCTCCTTCAATACGACCGTCTTTTCGAGGCAGGTCACCGGCCGGCTGAGCGTCGCGATGATGTGCTCGCCGTCGTCTGTGAACTGGGTGGCCAGCGCGGGCGAGCCGTCGATCCTGGCTGGTCTGGTCTCCTCCCAGGTCCGCAAGGTCTTGGTCCTGGTCTCCACGGTGTGCGGCGACAGCCAGGCGCACCCGGACAGACTCGGCAGGGCGAGGCAGATCCCGAGTCCGGCCCACAGCTTCCTGGTGGTCTTCATCGTTTCACTCCATCCATTCGATCGATTGGAAGCCGGAACAATCCGCGGAGGACCCGCACGGTTCCAGGTCCGGGTCGAACGAGTCGTAGGGGATGCAGACGTACTCGGTCCCCGAATCCGAGAACAGGCCCTTGTAGTCGCACGAGTAGAAGGGTTCGGGGCAGATGCCGTCCCAATCGCTATCGGAGGCCGAATCCAGCGGGCATTCGAGCGTGCAGTAGCCGGAATCCCCTTGGGCTCCCGAGACGCAGATGCCCGGAAAGGTGGTCAGCCTCCCGCATTGGCCGGAATCCGCGAGCCGGCCTTCACCGTCGAGGCACTGCCAGTTGCCGCCGCAGGGGTGGGATTCGTCACACAGGTTGCCGGAGGTGCACCTCGCGGTCGTGGTGACCAGCAGCAGGCCCAGCAGCAGCCTCGTCGGCAGCGTTTTGCCGAGTCGGCGCCGATGCCCCGCCTTATACCGCGGAGCGTGGGCACACGGGAATGCGCGCCATTGAACCGGTTCCGGCCTGTCGAGCATGACCACCTCCCGTTTCCGCCGGCGCCGCTGGCTTCCGGTCCCACCGGTGCATTGCCGGTAGGGCAGAGCGAGGACACCACACATCAAAAGCGGCATATAGTACCGTTTTTAGCATGGCTCGGCCGCGATACCAATAGCTGATGCGCAGCAATAACACGCAGGCGTTACTCGAGTCCATCGCTGCGAATGTCAGGCGGCGTCGCGAAAGGGCGGGGATCACCCAGGAGGAACTGGCCGAATCGGCCCAGTTGGACCGCCGCTATCTCCAGCGCGTCGAACGGGGATCGATCAACCTGACCATCGACACCCTTGCT
>CAYPWB010000404.1:0-5461 GCA_964414315.1 uncultured Planctomycetaceae bacterium
GCGGCCCGCCCCGTAGCAAAAAGCGTAAGCATCCCCCGGGCAAGCCGGGGGCATTGAGCGGGCAGGTTGCGGCCCGCCCCGTAGCAAAAAGCGTAAGCATCCCCCGGGCAAGCCGGGGGCATTCGGGGGCTGTATACTATGGATGGCGGTCGTCTTCCCAGCGGCGCACATAGGTAGCCATCGCGGCTGATTGCAGGTTCCCGTACGAACCTATGTACGCGCTGGGTTGCCATAGCCGATCGACGGCCGCGCGTAGGACCGGTTCGGTAAATGCCTCCCAGAGCAAGTCCTGTGCGGCGTTCATCATGTTGAAAACCAGCCTTGCCGGCGACGCGTTCGGGTGGATGCGGATCGCCACATGGACGTGATCGGGAACGAACGACACCTTTTCGACGAACGTCTGCCATTCATGCTGCATCTGCCGCCAGCGAGCGGCCACCGCTTCGCCTTCCGGACGGCCGAAGACGCCTTTTCGCCGCCATGTCGAGAGCACGATATGCAGTTTCAGAACCATCACGGCATGCTGGGCACTCAGCCGTTGCTCGTCAGCCGGCGTGATCGGATAGCGCTCGATGAAAACCGGCGGGCGGGCTCGCGACGCATACCCGTGATGCGTGCCCTGCTCGGAAAGGTATCGATCGACCGCCTCGGCGGTCGGTTTTCCCGTAGTGCAGGCAAAATAGCCTCGGCTGAGCAGCTTCTGCGACGTTTGAAGACGGGCAATCTCGCGCAGCCATTTGCTGACGCGTCCTTTCGCCCTGCTTGCACAGCCGGCCACCGTTTCATGCGGCAAGAGACTGGCAAGCATCTTCACAGCCGTTGGGTCGGCGTTGGCTTCGAGGATACGAATACCGTACGGCTGCAACATCGCATCGAGCGTCACTTGATCGAGTTGGGCAAGTGCCGCTTGAGCCTGGCCCCGATGCGTCCTCCACCGATAGTACACTCGGCAGCACCAGGCGAAGTCCAGTTCTTCGAGTTGGTACGGTAGGATGCGCATCCGCTGCCTCGCCAAGTCAGCCTGACATAACCCTCCCCAGCATACTCAACTCCGCAACGGCCCGCTATCCCATCCCGATGCCCCCCGGCTCGCCCGGGGGCGCGTCACGCTTTCCGCTACCGCCCGCCCGACTGTCGATGCCCCGGGCAAGCCGGGGGGCATTCGGGCGCGCGGAGAAGATCCCGCTGTAGCGAAAAGCGTAACCATCCCCCGAGCATTCCGGGGAACTGACCTTCGTCGGTATGGACGAGTTCCCTCTTGACCCTCGCTTCCTATCGTTTATCTTTGGCGTCTGCGACCATTGGATTTCCTGCCGCTTCTTGGGCAAGAATTTCGAAGCGACAAGCACGAACGGAGGGACCGATGCGGAACCGATGGCTGATTCTGATTGCGGGGATTGTGATTCAGACGATTTTGGGCGGGGTCTATGCCTGGAGCATCTTCGTGCCGGCTCTGACCGACGGGTACGGCCTCAGCAAGGGCCAGTGCGGAACGATCTTCGGGTTATGCATCGCGGTCTTCACGATTGCGATGATATTCGGGGGGCGTTTGCTGGCCCGGCGCGGCCCGCGCGTGACGGCACTGGTTGGCTCGGTGCTGTTTGCGACCGGTTACCTGGTGGCGTCCTTTTCCGGCGGTCACTATCTACTTCTGCTTCTGGGCATCAGTGTTTTGAGCGGGGCGGGTATCGGATTCGGGTATGTCTGCCCGCTGACGGTCGGCATGCAGTGGTTTCCGAAGCACAAGGGCCTGATCACGGGGGTCGCGGTTGCGGGATTTGGAGGCGGCGCGATCATTCTGTCGTCCGTTGCGGCGCATTCCCTGGGCGAGGGAATGGACGTTCTTCGTTTCTTCATGTGGCTGGGCATTGCAGCCGGCCTATTGCTCGTGCTCGGTTCTCTGATTCTCGACGTTCCTTCGCACGAAAAGAAGGCGGTGCATACACGCGCCATTGGAGCGGATCTGATCTCGGCGCCGTTCCTTTTGTCCTGGTTCGGCATTTTTGTGGGGACCTTTGCGGGTTTGCTGGTAATTGGCAACCTGACCCCGATTGTGCGGGAGGCCGGCCTGTCGGTCACACTTGCCGCGACGGCGGTGTCGGTGTTTGCCGTGGGCAATGCGATCGGACGCATCACGTGGGGCTTCCTCTTCGACCGGGTTGCATACATTGCGATACCTGCGTCACTCGCCATGTTCGCCCTGGTTCTGCTGATTCTCGCCGTGCTGGATCAGGCATGGGTAACGCTGACGTGCGCCGGGCTCCTCGGGTTTGGCTTTGGTGCAAACTTCGTCATTTATGCGTCGGCATTGTCCAGCCACTTTGATGTGGCGTCGTTTCCGAAATTGTATCCGATCTGTTTTCTCGGGTATGGTTTGGCGGGACTGACGGGACCGGGAATCGGCGGGTATCTGGCAGACCAGACCGGATCCTACACCACCGCCATCTATCTGAGTTTGGCGCTCGTTTTGGTGGGGACCGTGGTGACCACAGCGGGACTGCGCGCTTTCCGTGTCGTGGCGGACGAGGAGCCGCTGGTGGAGCCGCGGGTGCAGTCGGCCGAATAGATTGGCCGTTACCGCGACGAGGTGCGTCGCTCCTGGCGGGGCGACCCGCGCATGGTGCCCCCGCTGGCCACACTCATGCTCAGCCAGGGGGGCCGATGCTCGTGATGGGCGACGAATGCCGCCGCACCCAGCGGGGCAGGAAAAACGCCTGTTGCCAAGATAACGCCATCTCATGGTTCGAATGGCGCCGTGCGCACAAGCACCGCGACCTGCTTCGTTTCGTCCGCGCCCCGACGCAATTACAGCTCCCCGGCCCTCGCCGGGAAAATGCCGCGCAGGAACCGGGCGTAGTGGGCGTAGTCGGCCATCAGGCCGTTCGGGGCGGCGGCCTCGATAACGACCCAGCCGCTGTAGCCCACCTCGTCGAGCGCGTCGCGCACCTTGCGGAAATCGACGCGCCCCTCGCCCAGGCGGTGGCGGCCGTCCTTCGCGTGAAGCTGGCACAGGCGTCCCTTGCGGCCCAACTCGCGAATCTCGGCCAAAATGTCGTAGCCCTTGTCGGTCGAGTTTCCCACGTCGTAGTACACGCTCACCGCCGGCGAACCGACCCGCTCGATCAACTTCAGGTTGTCGGCCGCGCTGAGGTAGTCCTCCAGGCCGATCACCACGCCGGCCTTCTCGGCGGCGGGAGCCACGTCCTTCAGTACGCCCACCAGGTGGTCGATCTCGGCCGTATTGCTCATGTCGAGATCGCCCTTGCCGAAGCAGGCGGGCATGACGATCCCGAGGCCGAGGTCCTTGCATACGTCGATGCTCCGGGCGAGCCACTCGGCCGCGCGGGGGTCGCTCTTCAGCGGGACCTGGTTCATCTCGCCGATGGCCAGCGAGGCGATTTCCAGCCCGGTGCGGGCGGTTGCCGCGCGATACTGCCGGCGCACCTCCGGCTCGGTCGTATTCGCCCCGCCCAGCACGCCCATGCTGATCTGTACGCCGTCGAGGCCGATTTCCTTGGCCACCTGGAACGATTCGGGATTGGCCCGGCGGCCGAGGTTCCAGTCGCAGGCGCCGATCTTGAACCAGCGCGTGTCGGGCGCCGCCAGCAAGGGCTCGAATTTCAGGGCAATCGCCGCGGCTGCAGCGCGGGTGCCGTAGCGGAGAAGGGTGCGTCGGGAGAATGTCTGCTTCATGGTGTTGCCTGTGCGTAGGGGGGCAGTGGGCACTGCCTAACGGTTTGCGCCGAGGGTTCGGTCCCCGTTGCGGCGATTGAAACGACTCTACCCGACGGCAGGGCCGATGTCAAGCTGTGGGCCCCGCTCGCCTGTCCGTGTCTGTCTGCAATACTTCGGTTACGGTTACGCCCTGGAAGCGAAGCGGGCAACCGAGTATACTTACACCATGACGATGGACAACCGGAATCTGGTCATTCGGCTCGATCCGGCCGACAACGTCGGCGTGGCGGCGCGGACCCTTCACAACGGCGAGGTGGCGCTTTGCGACGGCCGGCCGCTCACGGTGCGCGGCACGGTGCCCACCGGGCACAAGATTGCCGTCGAGGCGATTCCCGCCCGCGCGAAGGTGGTCAAGTTCGCCGCGCCCATCGGCTCGGCGACGCGCCCCATTCAACCGGGCGAACACGTCCATCTGCACAACCTCCAGAGCGACTACCTGCCTACCTACACCTTCGACGACGGCAAGACCTACGTGCGTTCGGCGGCCGACGAAGACGACATTATTCAGCCTGCTTCGGAGTGAATCGCCAGCCTATGCGAGGGTATCCACGTCAAGACGGCCGGAAAGGCATTCGCAACCTCGTCGTGGTGGCGTACCTGGTCGAGTGCTCGCACCACGTCGCCCGCGAAATCGTATTGCCGTACCGCGATGCCGGTGTTCACCTGGTGGGTTTTTCGGGCTGCTTCCCGAACGCGTACGCCGAGCGCATTTTGCAGCAATTGGGCACGCACCCCAACGTGGGCGCGGTGCTGCTCGTTTCGTTGGGCTGCGAGGGGTTCAACCGGCACCGTCTGGCCGAGGCGATCCGCGCCTCCGGCAGGACGGTGGGAACGCTGGTTATCCAGGAGTCCGGCGGCACGCTCTGCACGATCGAGGCCGGCCGCGGCTGGGTCGAGCAGGCGCGGGCGGAACTCGCCGCTCAACCGCCCGTCGACATGTCGCTCGACGAGTTGGTGGTGGGCACCATTTGCGGCGGCTCCGACGCCACCAGCGGCGTGACGGCCAACCCGGCGGTCGGCCGGGCGTTCGACCGCTTGGCGGCCGAGGGGGCGACCTGCGTGTTCGAAGAAACGGGTGAGTTGATCGGTTGCGAGCACCACATGGCCGCCCGGGCGGTCACCGAGCCGCTGGGCCGCGAAATCGTCGCGTCGGTTGCGAAGGCCGCGCGGTACTACCAGACCTTCGGGCACAGCAGTTTCGCTCCAGGCAACGCCGACGGCGGCCTGACCACCATTGAGGAGAAGTCGCTCGGCGCCTACTGCAAGAGCGGTACGGGGCCCATCGCGGGGCTCATCAAGCCCGGCGACCTCCCGCCGCGCCCCGGGCTGTACCTGCTCGACGTCGTGCCCGACGGCGAACCCCGGTTCGGCTTCCCCAACATCGCCGACAACGCCGAAATCGTCGAACTCATGGCCTGCGGCGCGCACCTGACGGTGTTCACCACCGGGCGGGGGTCGGTGGTCGGATCGGCCATCGCCCCGGTCGTCAAGGTGTGCGCCAACCCCGACACCTACCGAAACCTGGCCGCCGACATGGACGTCAACGCGGGCCGCATCCTCGAGTCGGCGGCGTCGGTCGACGAGGTCGGACAGGAAATCGTCGACCTGGTGCGGGCGGTGGCCGGCGGGCAGGCCACGGCCTCCGAGCGGCTGGGCCACCAGGAGTTCATCCTCACGTACAAGACGTTCGAGCCCACCGGCCCGGCCTGCCTGCCGGTGGTGTAGC
>CAYPWB010000405.1:0-5446 GCA_964414315.1 uncultured Planctomycetaceae bacterium
GCAGAATAGGAACCGATACCATGACCAAGGCAGTTTCACGCACGTTGACTCGACGCCGATTTGTCGAAGACTCCTGTGCGGCGGCACTCCTGTTGGGCGGTGCCGCGGCCGCCGTTTCGGAAGCCGCGGAACGGGCGAAGCCGCCCACGGACGCGCCGGACGCCGACTGGGGGCCGCTCGCCGGGCCGTGGAAGCGGTACGACGGCAATCCCGTTATGAAGATCGGCGACTTCAATCAGTCGTACTCGATCCAAAACGGGCCGCAAACGGTCGTCCGGAAGGACGGCCGTTGGTACATGACCATTATGACGGCCACGTCCTACGACACGCGGCTTGCGGTCAGCGACGACGGCTTCCGTTGGCGCCCCTCGGGGCACGGGCCCGTTATCCGGCCCGACAAACCTTGGGAAGGGCGCTACGCGCTGACCAAGGCGTTGGTGCCGTTCGGGGACGGCTTCCGGGCCTATTATTTCAACAAGCGCGGCCGGATCGAGGATATCTGCACGGCCTATTCGGACGACCTGATCCATTGGGAGAAACACCCGGGCCCGATCTTCACAGCGAAAGACGCGAGAACCGACGGCGAGCGCGTGTTTCCCGGTTCCGCGGTGCAGTACGACGGTAAGTGGTACCTGTTCTACGACATCGCGTGGGACTACGGCTGGCGGGGCATCGGGCCTCCGCCTGGCCCCGAATTCGACTATCAGCAGATCTGCGTCGCGGTCAGTGACGACGGCATCCACTTCGAGGATTCGCCCAAGTCGCCCATCCTCTCGCCCGGCGAAGTTGGCGCATGGGACGGGTACCTGGTGGGGCAGTGCCGCGTGCTGCAACTCGGCGACTGGTTCTACATGTTGTATTCGGGCATGTCCAGGGCGAGTGTCGCATCGGACGGGAACCGCGGGCCGGCCGGGCAGCGGAGCGATCGCTACTTTCAGCAGATTGGGCTCGCGCGGGCTCGCCATCCGGAAGGGGCTTGGGAAAAGTACCCGGGCAATCCGGTCTTCTCGCCGACCGGCAACCCCGACGACTGGGACGGCGGCCTGCTGCAGCATGTTTGCCCGGTCCAAATCGACGGCCTGTGGCTGTTCTATTACAACGGCTGGAACTGGAAAGAGAATGCAACGAACCCGGTCGGGGCCGAGTACGGCATCGGCATCGCGATCTGCGAGGAGTGATCGGGAGCGAACGGCGCCATGGTGGCAGTAAGACCAGAAACCTTCGGAGAACGAACTATGATGAAGCGAACCTTGACAGCGGCACTACTGGCTGCACTCTGGACCGGCGCCACACGGGCGGACGACCTCGCCTGGCTCGACGACTACAACGTTGTCTGGACCACCCCCAGCCGGAACTCCGGCGAGTCGATGCCCGTCGGAGGGCATGATATCGGGCTAAACGTGTGGGTAGAGGACGGCGAGGTGTTGTTCTACCTTACCCAGGCCGGGTGCCGCGACGAGAACGGCGCGCTGCTGAAGCACGGCCGGGTGCGGCTCTCGTTGGACCCCAATCCGCTGGTTGCCGGCGGCGCATTTCGCCAGGAGTTGAAGCTGCGGAAGAGTTGCATCGAGATCACCGGTCAGGCCGACGGCGCGCCAAAGACGACCGTGCGCGTTTGGGTCGAGGTCGACCGTCCGGTGGTTCACGTCGAGATCGATGCCGACGCGCCGGTCGTCACGCGCGCCGCGATGGAGACCTGGCGGTATCGCGATCTCGAGCTGCCCCAGGGCCGCGGCAAGTACGCGCAACGGAGCATGGCGATGATGAATCGCGACGAGTTTCCCGGCGAGGTGTGGTTGTGCCAGGACACCGTCGAGCCCGGCCCGCAGTCCGTCACGTGGTTCCATCGGATGCGCAACGACCGGGGCGTGTTCGAGCAATCGGTACGCCAGCAGGGCCTCGAGGCGGTGCGCGATCGACTGTACGACCCGCTTACCAATCTTACCTTCGGCGGACTGCTGGAAGGCGAGGAGCTGCGGGCCGACGGCGTCGGCGAGGGCGTATACGCGCAGTCGAGTTTCAAGGCGTGGCGCTACCGCAGCCAGGAGCCTGCCCGGCGCCATCGCCTTCGCTTGGTTTGCCATATCGATCAGACGGAAACCATCGAGCAATGGAAGGAGGGTCTGCAGAAGTTGGCCGCGGCCGGGCGTCCGTCGCACGAGGAGGCCCGGCGCCGCCGGCTCGAGTGGTGGGGATCGTTCTGGCGGCGCAGCCATATAGTCGTCAATCCTGGCGCCGGTTCCGGCGACCGCCCCTGGCAGGTCGGCCGGAACTACACCCTGGCCCGTTACATGCTGGCCTGTAATCACGCAGGTCGCGAACCGACCATGTTCAACGGCGGCCTGTTCACGTACGATCCGCTGTATATTCCCGGACCGGCGGCTCAGAGTGGACCGGACGCAATCGACCAGGGCTGGACGCCCGACCATCGGCAATGGGGTGCCGGATTCACCTCGCAGAATCAGCGCCTGATGTATTGGACCATGTTGCGAACCGGCGACTTCGACGTCATGCGCCCCGGTCTGGACTTCTACCGGCTCGGACTGGCCAGCGCCGCGGCTCGCGTGAAGGCGTACTGGGGACATGAAGGCGCGTGTTTTGTCGAACAGATATCGGCGCAGGCCCTTCCGGGACTGGCCATGTGGGGGCACGCCGAGGGAGGGCGCCGCGGCCGGCCCGAAAACCTCGAGCATGGCGTTCAAGTCAACATGGCCACGCGGTACCTCTACCAGGCCCAGCTTGAGTTCGCCTACATGGCGATCCAATATCACAGCTACAGTGGAAACGATCTTCGCCCGTATTTGCCGTTTATCGACGCGGCGGTAACCTTTTATGACCGGCACTACCGCATGCGCAAGCTCGAACGCGACGGCGAGGAGTTGGACGAGGATGGGCATCTCGTTATCACGCCGTCCCTGGCGTCTGAGTGCTACGGGCAAGGGGGCAAAGCCGTCAACCCGGCCGATGCCGTGGCCGGACTGCACGCCGTGCTGGAAGGCCTGCTCGGGTTGAGCGACGAACTCGTGCCCGCTCCGAAGAAAGCAGAGTATGCACAGATGCTTTCCCGCGTGCCGCCCATTCCCGTGGCCGAGATGGATGGACAGACGGTGTTCGCGCCGGCCGCCAACCTTCGGATCGGAGAAGGAGTAGGAGGCCCCAACGAAACCCCCGAGTTATACCGTGTGTTTCCTTACGATCGGGCCGGCCTTGGGCTCGGCGACGTGGACATGGCTCGCCGGACCTGGGCCCGCGCCCCGCGTCGGGCCAGGGGTAACCACGGGTGGCATCAAGGCGTTATCTTCTGCGCCCGCCTGGGGTTGGTCGAAGAAGCATCGCACCGCGTGACGGCGAAACTTCAGGACGCAGGGCGGAAATTCCCCGCGTTCATCGGCGATACATTCAACTGGGTGCCGGACAATGATTGGCTGTCCACGGGGATGATCGGATTGCAGGAAATGCTCGTGCAATCGCACGACGGGACGATATGGCTGCTGCCGGCCTGGCCGCAAGGCTGGGACGTCGACTTCCGGCTGCACGCGCCGCATCAGACCGTGGTGGAAGGGAGCGTTCGCGACGGCAAGCTGGTGTCTTGGTATGTGACGCCCGAGGCCCGCAAGGGAGACGTGAAGATTGTGGGCGCGAAGTGAGGCAATCGTCCGCAGGGGGCTGTCCTCTTCCCGTACAGCGGAGAAAACTGCCCGGCCCGCCAGCCCGTGAACCGTTACAATGAGTCGTTACAACAAGAAAGGATCATTGTGAAGAGCCGTACAAGAACATTTGCATGGGCGGCGGGCCTTGTCGTGTTGGTCGCAGCCTCCGCGGGAATCGGCCGCGCGGCCGGTGTGGAGCATGGCGACGAAGCCCCGAGCCTCTCCGGGTCGCGCCCGAACATTATCTTGTTTCTGGCCGACGATCTATCCTACTGGGACATCAGCCATTTCGGCCAGGAGGAGTTCTCCACACCGCACCTGGACCGTATGGCGAGGGAGGGCATGGTCTTTACGAACGCCTACGCCGCCTCGCCCCAATGCGCGTCGTCGCGCGGCGGGTTGCTGACCGGCCTGCACATGGGTCGCAGCCCCATTCGGCGAAACGGCACGGACGTTCGACCCGAACTGCACGCGCGGCCGTACCTCACCGACCAGGAGACCCTTGCCGACGTGCTCCGGCGCGCCGGCTACGCCACCTGCCACGTCGGGAAGTGGCACGCCGGCGAGCCGGAGACGCCCGGCATGCCGCACTTGCAGGGGTTCGAGACCACGTTCGGTTTCGACCATAGCCTGCATCCTCGCGCCCTGCTGAATCAGCAGTACACCTACCCCGACCGCTTATGGCACAACGGCCGGCAGGTTGCCGTGCCGGAAAACCGCGGCTTCCGGTGGGAGCATGGCGACAACCGCTTTGACGCGGAGGGGCGGTTCGTTCCCGGCGGGGTCGAGGATCCGTCGAAGGCTCGGCACGGCGAGGAGATCTTCCTGGAAAAGGCCCTGGAGTTCATTCGGCATCCTCGCGAGGAACCGTTCTTTCTGTACTACGCCACCCCCCTGCCGCATTCGATGTGGCCGAACGAACTCCGAGAACTCAAAGACAAGGGGCCGCCGTGGAGCATCAATCAGAAGAAATGGGCCGGCCAGGTGACGCAATTGGACCGGTCGCTCGGCGCCATTGTGGAGGCGGTGAAAGCGAAAGGAATCGATAACAACACCATGATCATTTTCGCTTCCGACAACGGCTATTCGGCATGGGGGTACTCCATACCCCGGCGGCCCCGATGGCAGGACGATCCGGTGCTTCGCAACAAAGGGCCCTGGGACCGGGGCAAGTTCATTCACGCTCATGGCGGGATGATCGTTCCGTTCATGGCCTGGGGACCCGGCCTGGTTGCCACCGGCGAGACGAATCGCGCGGTGGTGCAGTACGACTTCAAGAGCACCTTTGCCGACCTTGCCGGCGAAGCGCCCCAACAGCCGACCGATGGGGTCAGTTTTGCCGCGCTGCTTGCCGGGCAGGAAGACCGCTACCCGAAACGCCCCTTCCTGTATTGGGAACAAGGGGATCTTGCCGCGACCGGGCAGTCGGTCCTGTTGGATGAACGGTTTTTCGCCCTGCGATCGCATCCGAACGAGCCGGTGGAACTCTACGACATCTTCAAGGACGTAGGCTGCGACAACAACATTGCCGCCGACCGCCTCGACCTGGTCCGCCGGGCGCAGTCGCGATTCGTTTCGGAACATGAGGAACACCCCTGGTATACCCGCCTCACCAAGGCGTTACGGGAAGCCCGGAACACCCCAAGCCGCTAGAGGCAAAGACACATTAGACATCGAACGGAACCCGTTTTACACGCTAAAGCGTGAACTCCAACGCCTTCCCGCAACCCCAGAAACCTCGGGAGAACGAACCATGCTGAAGCGATTCCTTACAGCGGCACTACTGGCCATACTCT
>CAYPWB010000406.1:0-5444 GCA_964414315.1 uncultured Planctomycetaceae bacterium
GTTCAGCTCCATCTCCTCGCTGACCATCGATTTGCCCTTCACGACGTTTTTCACGTCGTGCTGCCGGGCGATGTCGATCACGTGCCGGTTGGCCTCCTCGGCGTCGGCCGCCCAAAGGACCTCGACGCCCCGGGCGGTCAGGTTGCGCTCGAACTCGACCAGCAGCTTGTCGAGGTTCCGGACCGTGTAAGCCTTGATGGCGTTGGCCGCCCGGCGCCACTCCTGGAACTGGGGCACCTCGGCCGCCACGGCCCGGTTGTGCTTGCTCGACCGCTCGGTCGATTCGCCCAGGGAGCGGGAGCCCTCGGGTTCGTACAGGCCCTTGTTGAGCGACTTCAGAAACGGCGCGCCGTGGAAAACGTGTTCGTCAGGCATGATGGTTCGTTCGTTGCAGAGGCTTCCGGGAAAAAGACGCGGCGGCTACGGGGCCTCGGAAACGGCTGCCGGCGCCTCGACCCCTTGCATCAAAAGCTCGGCAATGTGCATGGTGCGTATGTGCTTCATGGCCGGGTTGCACTGCATGATGCCGCCGAAGTGCATCAGGCAGCTTACGTCGGGCGAGGCGACTACCTCGGCCCCGCTCTTGAGCACGTTTTCGGCCTTCGTCTGTCCCATGGCAATCGACGTGCCGGCCATCTTCACGCTGAACGTGCCGCCGAAACCGCAGCATTCGTCCACATTCGGCAGCTCGACGTACTCCAGATCGCGCACGCTCTGGAGCAGGCGTAGCGGCTGATCGGCCAGGCCCAGTTCGCGCAGCCCATGGCAGCCCACGTGCAGCGTAACCTTGTGCGGGAAGCGGGCGCCGGTGTCGGTCACGCCCAGGATGTCGACGAGGAACTCGGTCAGTTCGAACACGCGCCGACCCACGTCGACTACCTGCTCGTCAGGGTCGACATGCCCGAAAAACACGCGGCACATGGCCGTGCAGGAGCCCGACGGGCAGACGATCCAGCGATGCTTGGCGAACGTGCGGGCGAAATGGCGGATGACCCCCCGCGCCTCGTCCCAGTAGCCCGAGTTGAACGCCGGCTGCCCGCAGCAGGTTTGCTCCTCGGGGAACACCACCGGGCAGCCCTGGCGGCGGAGCAGTTCGGCGGTGGCTTTTCCGATTTCCGGGTAGAACTGGTCGATGTAGCAAGGGATGAACAGGGCGACCGGCTCGCCCGGCTGGTACGGTGGGTCATCGCGGCGGGGGGCAGTCTCTCCGGGAACACTCATGCGCGAACCTTCCAAACGAGCCGTTCGTGTTTCGAGCCCCAGTTATACCCCAGCCCGCCCTCCATGGGAAGACGGCGGCCTTTCCGTGGGATAAGCTTCCAGCTTGTCGGCGCTTCCCCGTGGGATAAGCTTCCGGCTTGTCAAGTTTGCTCGGGCCCACGTTAGCCAGCGTCTATCCGACAACTCCCCTCTCCTCGTGGGAGAGGGGTCGGGGGTGAGGGTTTCTTTGGGCTTGGGCAAATAAGTGCGAAGTCTATCGGCAGATTTCCCTCACCCTAACCCTCTCCCGGAGGGAGAGGGGACTTGGGCGCGGTAAACGCAGGGGCTTCCGGTCGCGGAAGCTTGGTTGAGGCCCCCGACTTCACGTCGGGGGAGACTCACCTTCGGCCTAGAATGTCGCCCCCGCGATAAACGCGGCGGGCTTCCGGTCGCGGAAGCTTGGTTGAGGCCCCCGACTTCACGTCGGGGGAGACTCACCTTCGGCCTAGAATGTCGCCCGGTCTAGCCAGAAGGTGAACCTCCCCCGCGGTAAACGCAGGGGCTTCTCTTGCGCCAACCTGCGGTGCCGACTATACTAGCCGTCATGTCGCCGCAGTCGGAGTCGCCGTTGGTTGAGGTTTCCGGGCTTTCGGTCCGTTTGGGCGGAAGTCCTGTGCTGGACGACGTGTCGTTTCGCATCGCCGCGGGCGAGTACATGGTCGTGGTAGGCCCGAACGGGGCAGGGAAGACCACTCTGTTGCGCTGCCTGGTGCGCATCCTGCGCGGCGAGGGGAACATCGCCTTGGCTGGCCGACCAATCGAGGGGTATCGGCAGCGGGAACTGGCGCGGCTGGTGGCTTACGTGCCGCAGGCGGGCAACTGGGCGGCGCCGTACACGGTCGAGCAGTTCGTCGGCATGGGCCGGTATCCGCACCTGAGCCCCCTTTCCCCACTCAGCCCGGACGACCGCCGCGCGGTTCGCGAGGCCATGGAGCGGACCCGCACGCTTGGGTTCGCCGACCGGACGCTCGACACCCTGAGCGGGGGCGAACGGCAGCAGGTGGGCATTGCCGCCGCGCTGGCCCAGGGTGCCCGCCTGCTGCTGCTCGACGAACCCACCACGTTCCTCGACTACCGCCACCAGGCCGAGGTGCTTGCCCTGCTTCGCGAGGCGAATCGGGAGACGGGCGTCACGATCCTGGCCGTCACACACGATTTGAACCACGCGGCGCTGGAGGCCGACCGCGCACTGGCCCTGCGCGGCGGTGCGGTGGCGTACAGCGGCACGGCGCGCGACCTGATGCAGGTTGACGTCCTGCGCCGCGTGTACGCCACCGACCTGCTCCTGGTCGAGCACCCCGCCGCCGCTGTTTCCGTCGTCATCCCCCACGCACCAAAGTAGGAGACTTGCGGTTGCGCCCTGTTGGAGTTCACGCTTTAGCGTGCGAACCAAGCACCGCGCTCTCCGGCACGCTGAAGCGTGAACTCCAACGGCCCACCATCCACCATCCACCATCCACCATCCACCATCCACCATCCTATGCACCGCCGCCTAACGCTGCTCACCCTGCTGCTGCTCACGCTGGCCGTCACGGCGATTGCGCCGTTTATCGGCGGCGAGGCGATTCGGCCGGCGGCGCTTTGGGGCGAGGGCCCGGCGGGCGACGTGGACATCCTTTGGATGCTGCGTATTCCGCGGGTAGCCGTGGCGCTGCTGGCCGGGGCGGGACTGGCCATTAGCGGCATGGCGTTCCAGGCCATGTTCCGCAACCCCCTGGCCACCCCCTTCACCCTGGGCACCAGCAGCGGCGCGGCACTGGGGGCCTCGCTGTGCATTCACTTGGGCTGGCAGTTCCATGCGGCGGGCGTGTCGGGCGTTACGCTTTGCGCCTTCGCCGGGGCCGTGCTTTCCATCCTGCTCGTGTACGGCCTCACCCAGGCACGCGAGGGCTTCTCGACCGCCACCATGCTGCTGGCCGGCGTGGCCGTGAGCTTCTTCTTCTCCAGCCTCATCCTGCTGCTGCAATATCTCAGCGACTTCACACGCAGCTTCCTGATGATTCGCTGGGTGATGGGCGGGCTCGATCGCGTGGTGGGCTACGACGCCATGTGGAGCATCCTGCCGTTTGTCGGCACCGCCGCGCTGGTGATCTTCTATCTGACCCGGGAACTGAACCTGCTGACCACCGGCGAAGAACTGGCGGCCGGCCGGGGCGTGGCGGTCCACCAAACGAAGGTGCTGCTGTTCTTCGCCGCGTCGATGGCCGTCGGCGGCGTGGTGGCCGTGTGTGGGCCGATCGGGTTCGTGGGGCTTATGGCGCCGCACATTTGCCGCCTCTTAGTCGGGGCTGACCACCGCACGCTCGCCCCGGCCACGCTGCTGTTCGGCGGCGGGTTCCTCGTCGTGTGCGACACGGCCGCCCGAACCGTCATGGCTCCCACCGAGCTTCCGGTCGGCATCCTCACCGCCCTGCTTGGCGGGCCTTTCTTCCTGTGGCTGCTGCTCGGCAACCGGCGGCTGGGGTAGCGTCATGCCTTCAAGGACGCACCGCCAAGCCTTGGGACAAGCTTCCAGCTTGTCGGTGTTGCTGAGAGGTTTGGGGGTATCTCTTGCAATGACAAGCTGGAAGCTTATCCCACGGAAGGCTTACGCCAACACTTGCTTGCACGGTCCGGTTGCCGGCTGGCGGACGTACCGCGGCACGGCGTAGCCGGGCAGCCGGGCGCGCAACGCGGCGACGAGCGCGGCGCCTTCGGCCTCGGGCACTTCAAAATGGGCCGCGCCGGCCACGCGGTCCAACTGGTGCAGGTAGTACGGCACTGCCCGCAGGTCGACCAGCCGCTCGAACAAGGCGGCCAGCGCGTCGACCGAGTCGTTCACCCCGCGCAGCAGGACCGACTGGCTCAGCACCGGTACGCCCGCGTCGACCAATCGGCCCAGCGCGGCGCCGGCGGCCGCGTCGAGTTCCGCGCAGTGGTTGACCTGAACCACCAGCACGGACGTAAGCCTCGTCGCCCGCAGCCAGGCCGGCAGTTGTTCTCCGACGCGGTCCGGGACGACAACCGGCAACCGGGTATGCACGCGCAACCTCCGCAGGTGGGGGATGGCCGCCAGTCGGTCGGCCAACCGGGCGAGTTCGGCGTCGGGGAGGGTCAGGGGGTCGCCGCCGCTGAGGATCACTTCCCGAATGGACGCATCGCGGGCAAGCCGCCGCAGGGCCGGTTGCCAGTCGTCGGCCGCGGCCGTGCCGGCGGGGAACGGAAAATGCCGCCGGAAGCAGTACCGGCAATGGACGCCGCACCGCGAGGTTGCTACCATGAGGGATCGGCCGGGGTACTTTTGCAGCACGCCGGGGGCACAGGCTCCGTGGACCTCGCCCACCGGGTCGTCGGAGAAGCCGGGGGCGGGTTGCAGTTCTTCCGGCTGGGGTAGTACCTGCCGCAGGACGGGGTCGCCCGGGTCGCCGCGGCCCATGCGGCCCAGCAATGCCCGCGGTACGAGCATCGGGAACTGCCGGGCCGGTTCCTCCGCGGCGGCCGCAAGGCTCGCGTCCAGGCCCAGGAGCCGGCACAGTTCGCCGGGCGAGCGGACGGCGGCCGCGGACACCCAATCGGAGCGTTCATCGACCAAAGTAATAGATGTTGCCATGGCGGCGACATCGTACCATAACCCATCCCATCCCACAAAGCGTTACGGAATCTGAAATCGTGGCAAGCTACAACACCAGCGAGTTCCGCAAGGGGCTGAAGGTCCAGATCGACGGCGACCCCTACCTGATGATCGAGTGCAATTTCGTCAAGCCGGGCAAAGGGCAGGCCATGTACAAGTGCCGGCTGCGCAACCTTGTGCGAGGCACGGTCCTCGACCGTACCTGGAAAAGCGGCGACTCGATCGAGGCGGCCGACATCGAGGAGATCGAGGGCCAATACCTGTACCGCCAGGGCGACACGTTCGTGTTCATGGAGAACAACACGTACGAGCAGTACGAGATCGACAAGGACGTTGTCGACGACGCCTGGAAGTACCTCAAGGAAAGCACAGTGTGCAGCATCCTGCTGTACAACAACCAGCCGATCGGCATTACGCCGCCCAACCACGTGGTGCTGAAGGTCGAGTACTGCGAGCCGGGGGCGAAGGGCAACACGGCCACGAACGTGACCAAGCCCACCGAGGTGGAAACCGGCGCCACGATCGACTGCCCCTCCTTCGTCGAAATGGGCGACCTGATTCGCGTCGACACCCG
>CAYPWB010000407.1:0-5435 GCA_964414315.1 uncultured Planctomycetaceae bacterium
CAGGATTGTTGCCATCGTCTATCCTTTCGCGGCCGGGCCGCTGTCAGGTACTCGCCTCACCGGCGGGCGAGGCTTGTCGTTCGTCGCCCGAAACAGCGACGCCCACACGTCGATCCGCCGCTTCCATGCGGGCCACAGCGCTATCGCTGCTTTTGCTTGACAGCCGAGTCGGTGTATGTCGCTGCGCGTCATGTTCAGCCGAGCTTATCGTTCGTGCACGGCTCGCGATGCATGCGCTCCTCGGCCGCGAACGCCTCGGCCAGCGCGGCGCGGCCGGTCAGTCGGGTCGTTCGACGTTCGACGTTCGGCGTTCGACGTTCGACGTTCGTCATCACTGCGCCGGGCCTCGGTAGGTGTAGCTGGTGATCGACACGGATTGGCCGGAGACCAGCGTCGGGTTGTCGATGGTCATGTCGTAGGGGTGGAGCGTGCCGTCGACGGTGGCGTCGGCGACGGCCTCGACCACGGTGATGGTCGTGTTGGGGTCGCTGTACGTGGCCGAGACGACCGTGTACCAGCCGTCGTTGCCCGTGCTGTCGGTGATGCGGATTTGGTCGCCCGGGCTCAGCACGCCGGAAAGGTCGCCGGCCACGGTGAAGGTGCGGGCCGCGGTCGAGACGCCGGCGACGGCCGCGCTCGCGCCGGCGGTGCCCGAGAAGATCACCGCGTCGCTCCCGTTGCGAATGCGGAACTTCGCCGCCGTGCCCCCGGCCGACGCGCTGGCCGCGATCGGCACGCCGGCCAGCGCGGCCTCGCCGTCGGTGTCCGCATCCCCGAAGGCGGTGGCCGCCAGGGCCTGGGTGAGCAGCACGGCGTCGGCCGCGGTCAGGAGTTGGAGGTCGCCCGGGCCGCCGGCGTCGACCAGGTCGACCACGGCGTCGGTCGACGCCTGCTTTGGTGCGGTTGCGTGCGAAATCATTTTGGGTCCCTCGTGAGAAAAGAGGCGGGGCAGGAAGTCAGGAAAGGAGGGGTTTAGGAAAGGAGGTCCTCAAAAAGCCGCTGCCAGGCCGGGCCGATCACGGCCGGATGGGCCAGGTCCTGGACGGTGTGGCGGGCTTGGCGGGCGATCGCGAGGCGGAGGGGAGGATTTCGGAGAAGTCGTTCGACGGCGGCGATCGCCTCGGCGGGGGAGTCCACCAGCAGGCCATTATAGCCGTCGCGAATCATTTCAGTCCACCCGCCTCGCCGCTCGGCCACGATCGGCACGCCGGCGGCCATCGCCTCCAGGCCCACCCGGGGCCAGTTCTCCGGCGGGCCGGCCGGGTCGCTCAGCTGCACCAGCACGTGGAGTTGCGACAAGAACGTCGCCGGATGCACGCTGCCCGGCGGGTACCCCGTCGCCCCGCCCCGCGGCGGCGGGCCGCATTTCGCCTCCGCGTCCTCGCTCCAGCCCAACGCCTCGAAGTGCACCAGGTTCCGAGTCCAGATTTCCAAAAACATCTCCCACAGCCAGGGCGGGTATTTTGCCGAGTGCGGGCGGCTGATTCGCCCCAGTCGCCACGGCTGGCCGGGTTCCGGGCCGGGCGCCGGCTGGTAGGGGAACTCCGCGCAGTCGAACGCGCCGTGGATCACGGCCGTCTTCCGCCGCCCCGCATACACCCCGGACAGTTCCTTGGTCTGGGTGTTGGCCTGGAAGTTACTTTGGAAGACGTAGGCGTCGAATGGTTTTCCCAGGTCGATTTCGGCCGTCCAGAGAAAACACATGCAGGGCACGTAGACCAGTTTGCAGCCGAGGCGCCAGAACCGCTCCGCCTCGCGGACGAACCGCGTATTGCAGACGCTCACCACGATCGAGCCGGGCAGACCCTCCACGCGGTCGAGCCGTTCGGGCTTCTCGCACATCGCCACCTCGGCCCCGATGCCCGCCAGCCGACCGGTCCAGCGGGCGAAGTCGGGATTCCCGCTTTCGCCCCACAGGGGCAGGACCGTCACGTCCAGCCCCAGCCATCGCCACAGCTTCACCGTGTGCCAGATTTCCGTGTTCGCGCCGCCTATGTCGCCGGGGAAGCCGGCGAGGAAAACGCGGGGGAGGGCTGCGCCCGGGAGTTGGGAGTTGGGAGTTGGGAGTTGGGGCATAAGTGCAAGCCGAGGGGCGCGAGCCCCCGGGTCCTTAGTAGGTGTCAGGTTTCAGGTGTTAGGGAAAAACCAATCCATTCCGGTCCGTTCCTTTCCTCTCCAATCCGGTCCTGTCCAATCCGTTCCTTTCCTCTCCAATCCGGTCCTGTCCAATCCTCTCCTTTCCGCTCCCGTCCGTTCCCCTCCATTCCGCTCCATTCCGCTCCAGTCCCTTACTTTTGGTCGGGCAGGCCGGGGGTGGTGCGCTGGTGGCCGTTGGGGTTGGCGTCGAGGGGTAGGCGGCGGCATTGGGCCCGCGTGCTGGCGATGGCCGACAGGATTTTGCCGTCGACCTCGATGTGCCGGAGGTGTTCGCGGACAAGGTCCTCGGCCAGCGGGCGGGTGTCGACGGCCAGCAGGCGGTCGTAGGCGCGGCGTGCCTTGCGCAGGCCGTGCCGGAACGTGTCGTGGTTGTAGCGGGCGGCCTCCTCGTCGGTCAAGATGCGGAGCCGGCCGTTCTTGACGGCCACGGTCGCCGGTTTGCCCCGGTCCTGCATGGCCCGCTCGATCCTCGCCCGCAGCCCCAGGATTTTCAGGTTGTACCGCTTCGTCTCCCGCCGGTGGCCCGTGATCGCCTCCAGCACGTCGGCCGCCAGTTCGTCGCCCTTATTCAGGCCCTCCGCGTCGATGCCCACGGCCGCAAGCTCAATCGCCGCGTCGGTCATCGGTCGTTCTTCGCGCATGATCGCTCCTTGGGAAAAAGTATCCAATCCACTCCGGTCCAATCCCTTCCCTTCCCCTCCTCTCCAATTCCGTCCTGTCCTTTCCTTTCCAATCCCGTCCTGTCCCCTCCTCTCCCGTCCGGTCCAATCCCGTCCTCTCCGGTCCAGTCCTTTCCACTTCACTCCTACGTCACACTCACCACGTCGAAGCGGCCGTGCTTGGGCCGCCATTCGCTCAGGCCGATTTCGCGGCCGGCGATGTCGATCCAGCGGATCACGTCGTCGCGGTTGACCTGCTCGGGGTTGTAGTGGACGGTGAAGGTGAGCGACCAGTCGACGAAGATCGGGCGGCTGCGCATGACGCGCGACTGGCCGACCTTCACCGGGCGGTAGGACCGGAAGCGGGCGTCCTCCCAAAGCTTTTCCGGGTCCTTGGGCCCGTCGTAGACCAGCGGCCAATTCCCGTCGCACAGAATCGCCTTTTCCACGTCCTTGCCCCGCCGCTCCGTCCTCGCCGCGTAGCGGATCATCGTCTCGATGTTCTCGCCCGGCCAGCACGGCCGCGACTTCTTGTCGAGGTAGAGCGACCCCAAAAACTCCAGCCGGGCCAGTTCGACCAGGTCGTCGTCGGTCTTCTTGTTCTTCTTCGCCGTGAACTCCTTCATCTTCCGCACGATCGGGTTCATCGGGTTGCTCAGTTGCCCGTTGTGCATGATGGTCGGGGCCACGCCTCGCACCTCGAACGTAATCGTCTTAAACGCCATGACTGTTCCTTTCCGTTAGGTTGTGAGTAAAAAACCATTCCAATGCGTTCCGCTCCCTTCCAATCCGGTCCCGTCCGGTCCTGTCCCTTCCGCTGCGATCCTTTCCCCTCCCGTCCCCTCCTTTCCAGTCCGCTCCTTTACGTGCTTGTCGCGGCTTCGAGCCGTTCGAGGGTTGCGGGGGAGAGGGCCCAGTGGAGCGCGGAGTTGAGGTTGGGGAACGGCTGGCAGGGCTCGCCGAGGACGACGTGGGCCTCGGTGTGGCCGAAGTAGACGTACCAGAGTTGCGGGTCGAGCGTGGCGCGGACCAGGGCCAGGCGGCCGAACTCAAAACGCTCCGCCTGGTCGAGCATCCGCTGGGCCTCCTCCCAGCCGATCACGTCCCCAAGCCGTAACCCGCAATCCGGCAATACCGTGTTCTCGCTCGCCGTCGTTTCGCTCATCCCTCCCCCTTTCGTGTCCTTCGTGTCCTTCGTGGATCAACACATTCCCAGTTCGACGGCCCGCTGGAGGAACGTCGCGACGATCAGGTCTTCCGGCGGCGGATTGGGCCCGCGGCGAAGGGCGTGCGGATCGAGGATCGCCAGGAACCGCGTGCGCGTCAGAACGGTCAGCCGGCCGAACTGGAACGCCGCTTCAATCTCGCAGAGCCGGTCGTCGATCAAGCCGATGGTGCCCATTCGGGCGATTCGTTGTATGTTGCGATACCCGAAGACCTCCGCCACCGTGTTCAGGATGGCGGTCTCAGCCTCCTCGTAGGACCGCTCGCCGAATCGCAGCCCGGCCTTCATCGGCCGCGGAACGTCGCCCAGCCAGGCCTCCGCGGCGTCGTGCAGCAGGGCGCATCGGCAGTGGGCTTCGGGCAAATTGTCCGCCTCCGCCCAGGCCGCGGCCGCCAGGCAGTGTTCGGCCACGGTCCAGGGGCTGGCCGCGGCGAACCGGTACCGGCGCGCCAGCCGGCGGGCGATTTCCGAGAGCGTGATGTCCTCGGGCGTCACGTCGAACGGGTCGACCAGCTCGCCGTCCGTGCGGTAGATGCGTCGGTCGGGCATGTTAGGTGTTGGGTTCTAGGTGCTAGGTGTCAGTTCGACGTTCGACGTTCGTCAGCAGGCTTCCCATTGGCGGGCGCGGCGTCGGCAGCGGCGGGTCTTGCGGGCGAATCCGGCCAGCCGGAGCCGGCCGAGTGCGCCGCGGATGGTCGACAGGCTCCACTTGCCGCGGGCCACCCGGGCGATTTCCGGCGGGGTGAGCGGGCAGCAGTTCAGGCACCGCAGGACCCAGGCGGCGCACCCATGCTGCTTTCGTAGCAGCTCCACCCGGGCGATATGCGCATTGTCGGCCATGGCTTTAGGGTTTAGGTTCTAGGTGCTGGGGGTTCGGCGTTGGACGTTCAGCGTTCGACGTTCCCCGGAGTTCGGCCGGCAGGTCCACCCGGGCGAGCAGGTCACGGAAGAACCGGCGGGCTTCGCGGCGCTGGTCGGGTTCCTCGGCGGGCTCGCCGGCGGCCCGCTCCCACGCCTGGTACGCCGCCGCGGCCTGGAAGAACCTTATGGGGTCCTGCCGGTCGGCCCGCAGCGGCCGGGCCTTCGCCGCGGCCAAGAGCCACCGCTCGCCCAAGTCGCTCCCCAGGGCCAGCCCGGCGTACCGCAGGAGCATCAGCCGCTCCGTCCGTGACGGCATGGGCGGTCGGGGCGTGCCGTGCAGCTTGGCCCACGCCCGCCGGGCCAGGTCCTTCACCGCGGCCGGATCGGGCGGTTCGCTGTTGTTGTTGTTAAGGTTAAAATCTTCAGCAAAGTCAAGAAATCTAAAGACATTGATTATGATCTGCTGGCCGGGGCCACTGTGGGGTTCAGCGGGGCTGATTTAAAAAACCTGGTCAACGAGGCAACCCTGCTTG
>CAYPWB010000408.1:0-5407 GCA_964414315.1 uncultured Planctomycetaceae bacterium
TCCGATTTGCCGGAACGGCCCTCCGGGTGCTTCGCACAAATCGGACCTGTCCCGTTTCTTCCCGGCGAACGATATTCCTCCATAGTGCTTCGGAATGCCTCGGAAGGCAACCTGTTTCGAGGTGCATGCTACATTTGCATACTGCGGATGGGTACCCCCGGGGTCTCATTTCCGACGTGCTGGGCCCCCGAACTCCGAGCCGAGGGCCTTCGTGCTTTCGCTCACCAGCAATACCGCGAACTGACGCAATAGAGACCGTTTCCCCTCTCTCAGCCCTGAATCGTGTCGGCACCATGATCCCCGCAATTCCCTTCGCCGCAACTTCATTGCTCCCGTTGCTCCTGCTCGTCTCGGGTGCGGAGACGCCGCTCGAGGAGCGTTATCCCGAGGGAACCGAGGTGTTCCACTGTGCCTTCGACAGTTCCTGGGACGCCAACTACGACGGCTGGCCCGACGAGTGGACCCGACGCCAGGGGCCGGGGTATCCGCATTATGTGAAAATCCAAATCAGCGACGAGCCTTCGCCGGCGGGCAATCGGTGCCTGCGGTTCGATATGGACGGCGGGGCGGCCACCGCGTACAGCCCTCCCATTCAAGTCGGGCCGTTGTTCAGCTACGTGATGGAGGGGTACCTGCGCACCGACGGACTGGAGCACAGCACGGCCTTCTTTTCCCTGACATTCCTCGACGAGCAGCGGAACCGGCTGGAGACGGTCACCTCCGAGCCGTTTCGCCACACCGGCGGTTGGCGCAAGGTGCGCATTGGGCCGGTCGCCCCGGCAGGCGAGGCGGCCCGGTTCGCCGTGATTGCCTTGCATGTCGAGCCGGGCGACCGGGAAGACCTTCGCGGCGCGGCGCTGTTCGACGACGTGTGGCTCGCGCGGCTGCCGCGCATGTCGCTGAACACGAATCAGTCGCACAACCTGTTCTTCGACACGCGCGAGGTGGAAGTTCGGTGCAAGGCTTCAGGCTTTTCGCGTCCGAACCCTTCGGTGACGCTCCGCCTGACCGACGCGTTGGGCAACGACGTCGCCCGCACCGAGCTGTCGCTCGACGTCACGTCGGCCGACGTTCAGGGGGCGGCGTCGCTCGATGCGTTCGCGGAAGGCGCATCGGGGCTGATGGGCGAGACCCAGTGGCGGCCCCCCGTTCCCGGTCCCGGTTTCTACCGCATCGAAGCGGCCATGCAGGGCGAGTCGAGCATGGTGTTTCATCGCCGGCTCAACCTGGCGGTCGTCGATTCCCATGCGCCGGCCCCCAATAGCGAGTTTGGATGGACCCTGCCCGACCGCGGCGCGGCCCTGCCGCTTCCCCTGCTCGGGCAGCTTCTTCGCGAGGCGGGCATCGGTCGCGTGAAGTACCCGCTTTGGTTCGGCGAAGATCGCCAATCGCAAGAGATCGAACGCATGATCGGGTTCGTCGATCGCCTCAGCATGGCGGGAATCGCCCTGGTGGGCATGCTCGACGAGCCGCCCCCGGCGCTTCAAAACACGTACGACGCACTGGACCGCTACGGCATTGCCGACGTCTTCACGCCGGAGCCGAACGTCTGGTATCCGTACCTGGAACCGGTCATGACCCGAATGGCCACGCGGGTGCGCTGGTGGCAGCTCGGCCGCGACCTGGATACGAGTTTCGTCCATTCCGCAACGCCGGCCGCCACCGTGGAGCGGGTCAAACAGCAGCTCGATCGGATTGGGCAGGACGTGAACCTGGGCGTGGGCTGGGACTGGATGCACGCCTGGCCCGGCGCAGGCAGCGAAGCGGCGCCTTGGCGGTTCCTGACGCTTTCGGCCGCCCCGGCGTTGGCTGCCCCCGAGTTGGCGACCTACCTGGAGGCGTCGCGTTCGGACGGCATTGCGCGCTGGGTTGCCCTGCAGCCGCTGCCCGCCGGCGAGTATTCGGCCGAAGTCCGCGCCACCGATTTGGTTGCGCGGATGCTCGCCGCGAAGATCCACGGGTCCGAGGCGGTCTTCTGCCCCGAGCCGTTCCACGACGAACACGGCCTGATGCAGGCCGACGGCACCCCGGGCGACCTGTTCTTCGCCTGGCGCGGCGCGGCGCTCGCCCTGGGCGGCGCCGAGCACCTCGGCAGCATCGACCTGCCCGACGGGAGTCCGAACGAGGTCTTTCTTCGCCGTAACGACGCCGTCATGGTCGTTTGGAATTGGAACCCGACGACGGAAGTGGCCTACCTGGGCGACGGCGTCCGGCAGATCGATTTATGGGGGCACGAAACCACGCCGCGCACCGACGGGCACCGCCAGGCGATCGAGGTGGACCGCGTGCCGAAGTTCATCACCGGCCTCGATCCGGCCGTGGCGCGCTGGCGGAGGAACTTCCGTTTCCACCAAGACAAAATGCCCAGCGTGTTCGCCGTCGCGCACCGGAACACGCTGAGTTTTCGGAACACCTTCGACCGCGGCGTCGTCGGCCAGGCGACGATTGTCGCTCCGCAAGGCTGGGCCGTCGAGCCCGGCCACCTGACGTTCCGCCTGGCCGAAGGCGAGGCGAACGAGCAGCCGTTCACCGTCACGCTGCCCTTCGACGCCACGACCGGCCGGAATCCGGTGCGGATCGATTTTGATATTCAGGGCATGCCGAACGGGCGGTTCAGCGTCTATCGGCACATGGACGTAGGACTGGGATTCGTTTACATCGACATCGAAACCCGGCCGAACGAGCGGGGGGAACTCGAAATCGTGCAACGGCTGATCAACGACGACAGCGGCCGGGTTAGCTTCCGATGCCAGCTTTTCATTCCCGGCCGACGCCGCATGATGACCCAGGTGGTCGGTCTGGCCCGGGGCTACGACGAGCGCGTGTACCGACTGCCCGACGGCGCGGAACTGGCCGGCGAAACCCTTTGGCTGCGCGCCGAGGAGATGAACGGTCCCCGCGTGCTCAACTACCGGTTTACCGTGGCGCCCTAGCCGCAGGGACTTCACCCGACCTCACACACTGTCTGAAAAGCTCGGATCCGCGTCCCCTCTCCCGCCGGGAGAGGGTTAGGGTGAGGGGGGGTAGGCCAACAGGCCTTGCCCCTGTTCTTACTCAACTTTCTACAAACCCTCACCCCCGGCCCCTCTCCCAAAGGAAGAGGGGAGTTTTCAGACAGCCTCTCAGCCCCTCCGTAGACAAACCGGGCTAAACCCGGTGGGCGCGAAGCTCTGCCAGCACGGCGGCAAGATCGTCGGGCAGGGGCGCTTCGAGGGTCATGGGCTCGCTCGTGGCCGGATGCCGGAAGGAAATCTTCCGGGCGTGTAGCGCGTGGCGGGCGAGCAGCACGGTTTCGTCGGCCCGGTTGCCGCAGACCTCGCCCCGGGTAATCTGCGCGCGGCCGCCGTATTGACGGTCGCACAGCACGGGGCAGCCGGCGTGCGCCAGGTGGACACGAATTTGATGGGTGCGGCCCGTCTTCGGCGCCACGCGCAGCACCGCGAACCCCCGGAACCGCTCCATCACCTCGAAGAAGGTTTGCGCCGGGCGGCCGACGGACGGGTCGGTTCGAATGGCCATCTTCTCGCGCGTGTGCGGGTGCACGCCGATGGGCTGATCGATCCGGTCGCGGTCGCGCTGGGGCACGCCCGCCACAATGGCCGTGTATTCCTTCTCGATCGATCGCTCGGCGAACTGCGCGGCCAAGCGCGCGTGCGAGGGGTCGGATCGGGCGACCAGGATGATGCCGCTGGTATCGCGGTCGAGCCGGTGCACGATGCCCGGCCGGGTCGGCCCGCCGGTGGCGCTGAGCGACGGGCCGAAATGATGCTGCAACGCGCCGGCCAGCGTGCCCGTCCAATGCCCCCGCGCCGGATGCACCACCATGCCCGGCGGCTTGTTGACGGCTACCAGATGCTCGTCCTCGTAGACGACGTCGATGGGGATATCTTCGGGCGTGGGCGCTTCGCGGGGGATTTCCGGCAGCACGATGCGCACCCGTTGCCCCTCCTTCAGCCGATAGGCCGGCTTGCCTCCTCGGCCGTCCACCTCCACGCCGCCGGCGGTGATGGCGCGGCGCAGGTGCACGCGGCTGAACTCGGGAAAGCGGGCGGCCAGGAACGCATCGAGCCGCGCGCCGGCCGCATCGCCGTCGACAATCAACTCAACCGGGGCGTCGGAGGACAGAGGCGGGGACATTCGGGAACCACCGTACGCCTGTTGGAGTTCACGCTTTCGCGTGCGAACCCAGGCAAGAGCCGAAGCCGTACGCTAAAGCGTGAACTCCAACCCTCCCCGGTTGCCGCCGCGGCTTACGGCGACAACTCGTCCACCGGAACGTCGTCCGGTTCGTCCGGCATGTCGGGCAGGGGCGCGTCGTCGAGCCCGTCGACGCCGAAATCGGTCTTAGGCGTGAACACCGGACCGTCGGGAATGGCGTCCAGGTCGAATTTCGGCGGGGCATCGGGGAAGTCGGGCAGGTCGGAAACGGCCGGCTGGGGCTCCCACTTCGCGAACCGGTCGGCCAGTTCGCGCACCGACCGCTGCCCGAGCGCCGCCAGACGCTCCTTCGCCACGTCGCCGAACGGGCCGTCGGGCCAGCGTTCGACCACCTCTTCGTAGCGCTGCTCGGCCTTTTCGAGGTCGATTTGGGCCTCGTATGCCCTGGCCAGCCCGAACGTGGCACGCTCCAGCAAGGTCCGTTCGTCGGTCTGCTGCAGCACCGACAGGTACAGGTCGACTGCCTTACGCAGTTCGAACAGGGCGCTGGGCTTGTCGCTGAACAGCAGGTTGCAGCCGGAGGCCAACCGCAGGTCGGCTGCCGCAGTATCCGCCCATTGGGCCGCCTCGCTGCCGGGGTGACGGTCGGCCGCGTCTTCCAGGTCGCCCGGCTGGCCTGTCTGCAGCGTCTGGAAGTAGTCCTCCCAGGCAACCGTGGCCTGCTGATGCGCCATGTTTCGCCATAGTGTGACGGCCACCACCAGGCCCACAACGAGGACAAGCCCCCCCAATATGGCGTTCTGGTAAGGCCGAATCTTCTCCAGCGCATCGGCCAGCCAGTCGGCCAGTGCATTATGTTCCAGTTCGTGGCGACGCTCACTCTTCATGATCGGCGTTCCTTAGGCAGACGACAGGGCTTTCGCGCTGGCGGCGTTCCGACCAGCGGCAGCGTGCAGGCATCAAACCCCTCAGTATAAGTCGGTGGGCGATGCCCGGTCAAGGTCGTACGGAGGTTCTGCGCGCACGGCACACGACACCTCCCTCTGTGGACCCTTTGCCTTGCATTGGACTTGCCCCCCACGCGAATGGCGTGACCTTCATCCCGAAGAGAAACACTCCGAGACTGCCCAAGATCGTGAGGAAGATGAAACGGCTGGGGACGCCCTTCCGGCGAGTGGGCAAGAGCGGCATGCGTGATCGTAATCTTGCCAAATGCCAGCAGTGAATGCGCTGAAGTTCACGGGAGGTC
>CAYPWB010000409.1:0-5403 GCA_964414315.1 uncultured Planctomycetaceae bacterium
ACGCCAAACGATTGAAGTTTTCGCGGTGCCTGGATAAACTAGATGGGTTGCGCAGATTGTTGCGCCGCTATCGGTGTGCGCTTGCCGCATAGGCAAGGGAATCAGAGCATGAGAAACAGGAGATCGGACCGATGAACCGACTGTTTGCATTCAGCTTGGTGGCAGTGTTTCTGGCCGGCGTCTCGGCCGCTCCTGTTTCCGCCGCCGTGATCGGCTATTGGCAGTTCGACGATGCCGCGGCAGGCACGACGGCCGACTCGCTTGCCTCGCAGGTGAATAGCCTGACCGGCACGGCTCAGGCCAACGGGTCGGGGGCGAAGCCGGTCCATGCGGCCGACGTGCCGGGGCCGCTCGTTTACGACGGCCTGCTGGGCGCCCTGCTCAACGCCGCCAACAGCACATCGTTGAAGTTCGACAATCCAAGCATTCCCGGCGATCCAAACAGTCATAACGGCGGGCGCGTCGACGTGTCTGATCCCGGCGGCGCGGGCTCGATCCTCAAGCCGCGCAACTTCACCGCCGAGGTGTTTTACAAGGCGGAGGACCACGTCAACTTCCCCACCCTGTTCGGCAAGAACCGGGCCGACACCGGCGGCGCAAGCTGGCTGCTCGACACCAGCAATAACGATACCTTCCGGGTGCGTGTGGACAGCCAACCTCTTGGTACGGGCGGTGGCGGTGTCACCGGG
The DNA here is from genome assembly GCA_964414315.1 of uncultured Planctomycetaceae bacterium. Classification (GTDB taxonomy): domain Bacteria; phylum Planctomycetota; class Planctomycetia; order Pirellulales; family Thermoguttaceae; genus PWXP01. The sequence goes on from CAYPWB010000409.1 coordinate 690, forward strand.
TTCAATCAGTCTTTCAGCACAAGCATCAACCTGGCCGACGGCAAGTGGCACCACTTGGCCTTGGCGTACGACGACGCGACACGGCGGGCGGAGCTTTACGTCGACTACGTGCTGCGCGGCAGCGGGACAACGGCCTTCCCCATCGTGTACGACAACAATCCGCTGCTCATGGGCCAGGGCGCCGGCGGCCGGGCGCTGGACGGCTGGATGGATGAGGTTCGCGTCAGCGGCAGCGTGCTCGCTCCCGACCAGTTCCTTCGTGCCGGCGCGACGTTCGAGTGGGACGGCGGCGACGCCGACGGCTCGAACGGCGCCGGGGGCGGCAGCGGCACGTGGGATACCGACGCGACCGCCAACTGGTACCCCGGCTCGGGCACCTCCGATGTCGTGTGGAGCAGCGCCACGCTCAACAACGCCGTTTTCGGCGGCACCGGCGGCACCGTGTCGGTTTCCGGCCCCGTCAGCGCCCGGGCGCTCACTTTCGATTCGGCCGGATACACCGTCCAGAACGGCACGCTCACCCTTGCCGGCCCGTGGATCACGGCCAACCAGGACGCCACCATCGCTTCGACCCTGGCCGGCTCGGCCGGGCTGGTCAAGGACGGCGCGGGCACGCTCACGCTCACGGGTGTGCTTGATTACACCGGCGGCACCGCGGTTGACGACGGCACGCTCCGGTTGGCACGCTCCGGCGTTGGCTTCCCCGGCGCAGGCGCCACCGGGCAGTTCGCCTCGGCGCACACTGTGACGGTCAACAGCGGGGCTACGCTCCAGGTCAACGGCGACTGGGTCCTCGGCGACGGCCTTCAGAACAAAGTGGTCGTCAACGGCGGGACCCTCGAGTTCCGGAACAGCGACAATTACTTCGGCAACATCGAATTGACCGGCGGGCACATCACCACCACCGGCGGCAACCGGCCCTGGCGCACGGGCAACTGGGGCAGCGGGCAAATCACCGTCCATGCAAGCCCGAACTCCTCGACCATTGGGGGCGAGTTGGCCTTCGTCGGCACGGCAGCGGGGCCGCAAACCGTTTTTCAGGTGGCCGACGGCACGGCGACCGACGACCTGGTCGTTTCGGCCTTGATCTACGACCACCCGGGGTTCGAGCGGCAGATGCGCCTGGTCAAGGAAGGTCCGGGAAAGATGGTCCTTTCCAACAACAGCAATACCTTCGCCGGCGGCGTGACCATCAACGGCGGCACGCTGAGTATCACGAGTCTCGCGGGCGGCAATACTGCTTCGGCCCTGGGCGCCGCCTACGGCAACGCTCCCATGCTGGTATTCGACGGAGGGACGCTTGAGTACACTGGGCCGACCGTCGGCAGGATCAACCGCGCGTTCACGATCAACGCGGGCGGAGCGACTCTCGACATCGCGAATGCCGGCACGACGGTCACATGGACCGACGCTGCCGGCGCCGGGCCGATCATCGGCACGGGCTCGCTCACCAAAGCAGGGCCGGGCACACTGGCCCTCGACGGGAACAACGCCTACGAAGGCGGCACCTGGATCGCTACCGGCACCATCGCCCTTGGGCACAACAACGCGATGGGGACCGGGACGGTTACGCTCGCCGGCGGCACGCTTCGCCCGAATGGCGCCAGAACCCTGGCCAACAATATCCAAGCCGCGGCCGGCACCGAATCGAACCTGCTCGACAATGTCGGCGCGGGTGATCTGGTCGTTACCGGGAACCTTTCCGGCTCGGGAACGGTGACCATCGATTCGACGCTTTCGCGAAGCCTATGGTTCCAGGGCGACAACAGCGGATTCACCGGCACGCTGAACTTCACCAACAACAACAATGGAACCAACCTGCGATTGGGTGGAACGGGAACCGCCACCAACAATTCTGACAACGGCGCTGACTTCAGCGGCGCCGCGTTCGTTCTGTCGGGCAGCACGACCAACAACCGTGGCCTCTCGTGGAACGGCGCCGCCGGGACCGCCGTTTCGCTCGGCGCGCTTTCCGGGACCGGACGGATCGGGAACGTCCTTACAGGCAACGCCGCCAACTGGCACATCGGCGCGCTGAATACGGACACTACCTACAGCGGCATCATCGAGGGCACCAACACTGCGCTGACCAAGGTCGGCGCCGGCACGCAGATCCTCACCGGAGCGAATACGTACGTCGGGCCGTCCACCGTAAGCGGCGGCACGCTGCGAATCGGCAACAACACCACCACCGGCAGTATCAGCGGCAGTTCTGCGGTCAACGTGGCCGCGGGCAGCCGGGTCGAGTGGTATCGCTCCGACACCTCGCAGCAGACCATCGCCAACGCCATCAGCGGCGCCGGGACGGTCGCCTTCCGGGGAGCCGGTACAACGAATACGGCCAGCCAGTACCAACTGACGGGCAATAATAGCGCGTTTAGCGGCACGTGGGCTCTGGAAGGGGGCAGGATGCTCGCAACCGCCCCCCAGCACCTCGGCGGCGGCACCGTCGACGTACGCGCCAACGGCCAGTTGCTCCTCAGCGGCGGATTCACTGCGCCGAACCACATCGTCGTGAGCGACAGCTCCGGCTGGCGCGACAACGGTTTCCGACTCGGCGCGATCCGGCTCGAAGGCAACTCGAGCCTCTCGGGGAACATCGCCCTCAACCAGACGACCGGCGTCGCGCTCGGTGACAACAGCGGCTTCGGCGCCGTCGTGTCGGGCTACAGCGAGGGCAACCACGTGCTGTCGGGCGTCCTTTCCGGTTCCGGCGAGTTCTCCATGAGCCGGTACACCGGGGCGACGCAATTGGTGAACATCTTCCTCCAGGGCAGCGAATCGAACACCTACACCGGCAAGACGGTCGTCGACGGCCAGGGGGCGAGGGCCAGCTTGTGGTTGGCCAAGGGAACCGGATTCCTGGGCGGCTTCGCGCAAACCGCCGGTTCGCCCGTCGCCATTCCCAGCGGGGCCACCATCACCGGTGTTAGCGGCTACCTGGGCGGCGGCTCTATCGGTGGCGGAACCGAAAAGCAAGCCATCCAGGCCGATACGTTCGGCGGCACGTTCACCGACGGCGCCGAGGGATGGTTGGGCCTCTGGGACGGCACTTACACGAAGGCCGTGAAGGTGCGGCTGAACATTGCGGGAACCACACTCACGGTCACACCCCTACAGGCGAAATATTCTTCTTCAGACTGGATTTCCTCGCTCGGTAACTTCGACACCGCCGGGAGTGGCCAAGGCTTGGCCACCAGCGATACGGCCGGGGGCTACGGTGTGTTCAGCCTGAAGTTCGCCGGCGCCCTCTCTTCCGCCTACGCCATTCCGGCCAATACGGTCGTGCAGATGGGCAGCGCCACCGGCGGCCAGGCCAACCTGCGCATGGGGCTCGACAATCAGTTCGGCCCCGGCGTCGTCATGAACTTCGTCAACGCCTCCGGCCAGTGGATGCGGTTCGAGCTCGAGGGGACAAGCCAGACCCTGGCGGGAATCAACGCCGGCAGCACCGCTACCCTCGCAGGCGCGGTCATCCAGAATCAGAACGTCCATCATACCGTGCCCGCGGGCCACGGCACGCTCACCCTCAACGGGAGCGGCGACTACCTCTATCACGGCTACCTCCGCGACCAGGACAACGGCGGCACGGCGCGCAAACTGCACCTGGTGAAGACCGGCTCCGGCACGCAAACGCTGGTGGGCGGCAATATTACGCACACCGGAACGACCGCCGTAGAACAAGGGCAGTTGATCCTGTTCAATACGCCCAACTACCGCTCGCCCACTACCGTGGCAACCGGCGCCACGTTGACATGGAGCGGCAGTGGCGACATCCAGAACAACAACACCACCGCGACGATCGCGTTGAGCGACGGCGCCACCCTGGAAAACCGGAACGCCGACCACTGGACGGTCATCAACGGCGCCGTCACCGTCGACGGGGCGGCGACTATCAACCACGTCGTCAACGCCACCGGTTCGGCAGGACGGGGCTTCTTTCTCGACCGCGGACTGCACGGCTCCGGCGTCGTTACGATCAACGCACCCAACGCGGGCAGCGGCGTGAACTTCCGCAACAACAACAGCACCTTCCAGGGCACACTCATTGTCAACGGTATCGCCGACACGACGCCGTTCGCCGGTAGCGGCATCGGTGTGGGCGGCTGCACTACCGCCTTGACCAACGCCGATATTACACTCAACGGCACCATGGAACTGCTCAACCAGGGCATCGGCTGGGCGAACGGCGCCCCGGGCGACTTCTGGATGGGCGCGCTCAGCGGTCCCGGTGTGATGGTGGCCAACTACACCGCCGGCGGCGAAACCCGCGTGCGCATCGGCAACACCGGCAACGACGGCGACTTCTCCGGAACCATCGCCGACGGCACCGGGAATCGCCTCGTGCTGACCAAGAACGGCTCGGGCACGCAGGTGTTCTCCGGCGCCAACACCTACAGCGGCGGCACCACCGTGAGCGCCGGCACGTTGCTGGTCAACAACACGACCGGCTCCGGCACGGGCAGCGGCGCCGTAGCGGTGAACAACACGGCCACCCTGGGCGGCACCGGCAGCATTGCCGGCACGGTGACGGTCAACGCCGGCGGCACGCACGCGCCGGGGGCCAGCGTGGGCAGCCAGACGGTGGGCGGCGAAACGTGGATGCCCGGCGGACGGTTCGAGTTCGAAATCAACGACGCGCTCGGCCAGCCCGGTGGCCCCATCGGTTGGGACGAACTGCTCGTAGGCGGCACGCTCGACCTGACGAACCTTT
>CAYPWB010000410.1:0-1639 GCA_964414315.1 uncultured Planctomycetaceae bacterium
GCGAGCAGAGTATCCGCTGCTTCGTCACAGTTTGGGACGTTCCGTTGCGGGTCGGCCGTCGCGACGCGAAGTCGGCCGAGGTGGTCGAGCGAACCGAGCATTTGACCCGCATTCGCGAGACGGTCGTCGGCACGCTGGCCGAGTTGACCTCCCGGCTCGGGGTGGTCGGGTCGCCGGGGGCGCAGCCCGACGAACGTCCCAATTGGGAGCCCTCGGTTTCGCGTAAGGAGGTAGCCGCGGCCATCGAAGGGGCGTTTCGCGAGGCGCAGCAGCGGCTCGCCGCCCTGCCGGCCGATGCCCGGCAACAGCAGACGGCCGCGTTGGAACAGGCGTTCGGCGCCGCGGTCGGTGTCGGCGGCCTGCTGCGCTCGGTGGCCCGCGGCGGAAAGGCCGAAAGCCTCGAAGGCCAAGCCGCCCGGCAGCTCAACGTGATGCGAGGCCAATTGGTCGGGCTCAGCGAGGGCTTGCAGTCGATCAGCCGGCTGCCCGATACGCTGGCGCGCGACCGCCAGCTTGTCGGCCTGGTGCAGAAGACCGGCGGCCTGCTGGGGGTGCTCGAATGGATTGAGACGGAACAGGAACTGCTCCGCAAGAATGAAACGGCGGCGAGCTTCGACAGCGAGTTGGCCATGGTCAAGGGCCCCGATTACGTTCTGTTCCGCTGGCAGCCGAACCTGCTGCACTACCGGTTCGGCTCGGCGCCCGCCGGACGGCGCGACGTCGTCATGGTGTCGCGATTGGAAGCGCCCACCCTGGACATCGCCCGGCGGCTGATCGACGACGCCGTCCGCATCGAGGCGCAGGGGCTTGAGGGGAAAGTGTACCTCGACGCCCGCGGCATCAACTACGACCAGGCGAAAGACCAGGCCGGTTCCTACGGGCAGTACGACGCGTCGCTGCGCAACCTGGCCGCGCGGCTGAAGGCCCACACCGACCTGGAAGTGGCGATCGACAACCAGCCGGCCCTGTTCCAGCCCGGCGACTGCCCGGACACGGCCGTCTACTGCGGCTGGTATTCGCTGGCGAAGTACGTCGACGCGTTCGACTGGAACCCCGGTGCGGTCGGCTACCACATCGCCAGCGCCGAAGCGACGAGCATCCGCAAGCCGGGCGCGAAGGTGTGGTGCAGCGCCATGCTGGAAGACGGCGTCACGGCGACGCTCGGGCCGGTGTTCGAGCCGTACCTGGCGGCGTTCCCCCTGCCCGACGACTTCTTTCCCCTGCTGATGACCGGCCGGCATACGCTCGTGGAAACGTATTACCGGACCAATCCGTTCAACTCCTGGGCAATGATCCTCATTGGCGACCCGCTGTACCGGCCGTTCGCAAAGAACCCGCCGCTGGACGAGGAGGGCTTGCCGGAACACCTGCGCGGCGCGGCGGCCGAGCCGGCGGCGCCGATGCAGCCCTCGGTGCCGGAGGTTCCCTCGATCCCCGAGGATTCGGCCGTTCCCGAGGAGCCGGCCGTCCCCCAGAAGCCGCCGATTCTCGACGAACCGGCCATACCGCAGCGCAGCCGGTGATCCGTTCGGACCGCGAGTGCTTTGCGACGGTTTGATTTTCGGGCGTGTGCCGCCGGCACTGGCAGAGCCAGTGGCACGCGCCAGTGCCCTTGCTGGTGCCCCGCGAACGACGGCAC
>CAYPWB010000410.1:1739-5402 GCA_964414315.1 uncultured Planctomycetaceae bacterium
GCAGAGCCAGTGGCACGCGCCAGTGCCCTTGCTGGTGCCCCGCGAACGACGGCACCGGCAGGATGCCAGTGGCACCCGAACGACGGCAGTGGCACCCTGATTGTTGGCTGTCGCAAAGCACTACGCGGGTTCGGGCCAGTCGTAGTCTTCGAAGCGGTAGTCGAACGTGCCGTTCGGGTGCAGGTCGATCAGGCCGTATCCGGCGGGAAAGCCGCGATACGCGCGTTCGCGCCACCAGGCCCCGCACACCGCCCCGTCGCAAATGAACGTCACACCGCGGTACTCGACCCGGTCCACCCGGTGCGTGTGGCCGGAAAGGGCCAGCTTCACGTTGTGCTTGGCAAACAGAGCGGTCAGGTCGAAGGCGCCGCGGGCCATCTGACGCGCGGGAAGGTGGTAGGCGTTCTCCTCTTCGCGCCACATGCCGTGCGTGTCGAGCACGGTCACGCTCAGGATGGGAATGTGGCAAACCGCTACCGCGGGCATGTCGGCCGGTTTCGCCTGGAGGTCGGCCTCCAGCCACGCGCGCTGCGCGTCGTCGATGTACGCCTGATAGCGGTGGTCGGGCGTCGGCTGGATGTCGTCGAGCACGTAGAATCGCCAGCCCCCGCGGTCGAAGCGGTAGTACGTTCGCTCCAGGTCGAACCGCTCGCAGAACATCTTCTTGCCGTACTGCGGATGGTCGGGCGTAATGCCTTTCCGGTTCGACCAGCCGAATACGTCGTGGTTGCCCAGGCAGGGATGGAACGGCAGGTCGGTGTCGTCGCGCAGGACGCGCTGGTACAGATCGAACAGCGTCTTCGCGCGCGCTTCGTCCTGATCGGCAACGTCCATGAGCAAATCGCCGCCGGTAAGGACGAACTCGGGCTTGTGCTCCTCGGCCGCCCGAATGCAGCGAACGAACCCCTGCTCGGCCAAGGCCTCCGGCTGCAAATGCATATCGGTCATATGCGCGAACCGCAGCGGCTTCGCCGCCGATTCATCTCCTCGCGCGGTAGCCGCGACCATGCCGGGCGCGACGGCGGCCGCCGAAGCCATACCGAGAAAACGACGTCGGTTTAAGGAATGGACCATGCGACTAAACCTCCTGGGGGGCTAGAATATCGATATTCATCCAACGCTCCTCGTTCACGAATCGCCGAAGACTTCCGTCACGCGCATTTGGAAGCCGGGCACCACGTTGCCGCCGTCGAGCATCGTGTCGGCCCCGAGCGAGCACACGTCGCTTCGACCACGATACAGCAACACGGTGCGCGACTCGGGATCGACGACCCAGACGGCGCGGCAGCCGGCGTCGAGCCAGTCGCCCACCTTCGCCAGGACCTCGCCCGCCCGGTCGCGCGGCGAGACGACTTCGACGGCCAGGTCGGGCGCCCCCTGGAAAAAGCCCTTGCCGGGCCGCCCGCCAATCCGATCGGCGGAAACGAACGCCACGTCGGGGGCGCGGACCGTGTCGGGATTATGCCCGATCTGGAAGCCGGTTTCCGCGCCGAACACCGCGCCGAGGCCGTTCTGCTTGACGAACGTCGCCAGCGGGGCGGTGATATTCGCCACGATGAAGCCATGTTCCGATCCCGCGGGCGACATCATGACCAGCTCTCCTCGCAGCAGTTCGCAGCGGTCGAGCCCCGACGCGGCCAGCAGGGCTTCGGCGGTGGTAACGTGCGTGGTCAGGCTCATGGATACTGGCCGGGAATGCGGGCGAGACGGCGGCGCCGGCCCCTATTGTGCGGGGACACATGTACAAGCCTATTCTAGGCGCGCCGAAGGTCCGCTGCAAGGCGACGCCGGGCAGGGAGGGGGCCGGGCGGGCCGGCTCGCCAGCCGCAAGCGTGAACTCCGGGGCGGGCCCCGGGGATTCTTCCCGCCGCAGCAATGTCGTATAATGCACCATCGTTCCGGTCCACCAACCTTGGGAGAATATCGCCATGTTTCGCCTGCTTGCACTTCCGCTGGCACTGCTACTAACGCTCCTGTCGCCCGGCCTGCTGCGGGCCGAGAACGAGGGGCTCGACGAACTCGATCAGGCCACCGAGGCGAAGCTTTCAGCCCGATCGGTCGAGGACCTCGACCGGGTCGTCGACCTGCTCGATCAGTCGCTGGAAAAGGGGCTCGACGAGGGCAATACCGAGTTCGCCAACCAACTGCTGGCCGCCACGCTCATTCAGCGCGGGTCGGTCCGGGCGGAGGTGGCGCTGCGGCTGGGCACGGAAAGCCGCCAGTTCGAGGAACTGCGGCAACAGGCCGCCGCCGACCTGAAGCGCGGCACCGACCTCGACCCCGAACAGCCCGATGCCCTGTACGACCTCGCTCGGCTGAACTTCCTGCCCGGCGGCGATCGCGACCTGGCGGCCGCCGCCGTGAAGAAGGCGCTCGAGTTCGACTTCGACGACCCGGCGCTTCGGGCGAAGCTTCTGAGTTTCCGGGCCGTGCTGGAGGAGGAGCCCGAGCAGAAGGCGGCGGCGCTCGACGAGGCGCTTCGGCTGGCGCCCGACGAAGCGTCCGCATTGCGGATGCGCGGGCTGCTGCGGGCCGACATGGACCAGGACGAGGAGGCCCTGGCCGATCTGAATCGGGCGATTGAACTGGAGCCGGGCCACGTGCCCACCTACGAGGCCAAGGCCGCTCTGCTGAGTAAGATGGAACGCTACGACGAAGCCATCGTCGCGCTCGACAAGGCCCAGGAACTCCAGCCGCAGTCCATCGGGCCGCTGCTGCAGAAGGCCCGCGTGTACCTGCTCCAGGAAAACTACGCGGCCGCCCTGCACGAGTTGGGTCGCGCGCAAACGGCCGAGCCCGACAACCTGGGCGTGCTCATGCTGCGGGCCGGGGTGTACGACGAGTCGGGCGACCGGGAGAAGGCGCTGGCCGACATCGACGAGGCCCTGAAGCTCCAGCCCGGCTACCCGCCGGCCCGCCGCATGAAGGCCATTCTGCTGGCCGACGAACAACGCTTCGACGAGGCCATTGCCGAGCTGCGCGACCTGCGCCGCGAGCTGCCGACCGACGAAGCCACCCTGCTGCAGCTTGCCATGCTCCACAGCGCGGCCGGGCAATTCCAGGAGGCGGCGAACGTGTACGACGACCTGCTGAAGCTCCAGCCCGACAATTGGGTGATCCTGCGCGGCCGCGGCGACGCCCTGCTGAACCTGGGCAGGCACGCCGAGGCCGTTGCCGCCTACGAAAAGGCCCTCCAGCAGAAGCCCGACGAACCCGGCTTGCTCAATAACTCCGCCTGGGTGCTGGCCACCTCGCCGCGCGACGACGTGCGGGATGGGAAGCGGGCCGTCGAACTGGCCACCAAAGCGTGCGAACTGACCGAATACCGGCAGGCGCACATCGTCAGTACCCTGGCCGCCGCCCACGCCGAGACGGGCGACTTCGACGCCGCCCTCCAGTGGATCGACAAGGCCCTGGAACTGAGCCCCGAGGAGGGCGAAGAGCGCGAGCACCTCCAAAAGGAACGCCGGCACTACACCGAGAAGAAGCCCTTCCGCGAACTGCTCAAGAACGGCGAACCGGCGGAGCAGTAGGCGCCGAGGGGGAAATGGGACATCAAGGCGGCCCAAAGACACCATAGCGACAGGAGAGCACGGAGGCAACGGAGAGGTTGTCTCTGTTATCTCGGTTGACTCCTGTTCAGTCCGCGTACGAGTTCGGCCG
>CAYPWB010000411.1:0-5381 GCA_964414315.1 uncultured Planctomycetaceae bacterium
GCGGCAACGGGGGCTTTCAGGAGATTCCATGAGCCACGCTTTGACCGCGGCATCGGCGCGCCCTTCCGTGCGCGATTCGGCACAGGCATCCACCTTGAGCGTCAACGGATGCCACTACCTGGAAATCGGTTCCGGCCCGGTGCCGGTGGTCCTGCTGCACGGCCTGTTCGGCAGTCCGGAGAATTGGCGGTCCATCATGGACGACCTCGCCGGGCACTACCGGTTCCTGGCGCTGCAGCTTCCGATCGACCACAACGGCCGGCGATGCCACAAGCAGTTCCGATCACTCGACCAATTGACCGACCATGTCGAGCACTTCTTCGAAGCCTTGGGCCTGCGGCACGCCGTGCTTTGCGGCAATTCGCTGGGCGGGCAGGTGGCGCTCGACTTCTGCCTGCGGCGGCCGGAATGCGTCGATCGGCTGATCATTACCGGAAGCGCCGGCTTGTTCGAGCGGAACCTCGGCGGCGGCCGGGCCCCCCAGCTTTGCCACAGCCTCATTCGCGAGCAGGCCTGCGAAATCTTCTACGATCCGATTCACGTGACCGAAGAACTGGTCGAGAACGTGTACAGCATGCTGGCCGATCGCCGGTACCGGCGGTTCCTCGTTCGGGTGGCGAAGGCGACGCGCGACCGCTACATGCGCGACGAACTGGCCAAGGTGGGCGTGCCGACGTGGATCATTTGGGGCCGAAACGACACGATCACCCCGCCCTTCGTGGCCGAGCAGTTCTGCGAAGGCATTCGCAACGCGCGGCTGGCGTTCATCGACGAGTGCGGCCACGCGCCGCCCATCGAGCAGCCCAAGGAGTTCGCCCGCCTCCTGCACACCTTCCTGGCCGAACCGGCGGTGGCCCGTGGCCTCGCGTCCTGAACGTTCCGAAGGAACGACTCAAGAACCACTTCGGCATCGTGAAGAGCCGGGCGGCTCGCGGAAACAGGAGAGAACAGAGGCAACAGAGCGGGAGATTTCCGTTGCCTCCGTCTCCTCTGCGGTCTCAACCTGGGTTAACCCCGACCTGGGAAGGGTTACCATACTTTCCGTCAGATTCAGGGCATGGGAAATGATAGCCAATCCCAGCGTCCAAGTCCTTGGTTCTTCTGAACTTCAATCGCCGCATCGATGACGCCGTAGCCGAGGCCGGAAGTCGGCATGAAAGGGCATGCATAATTCGTCCTTTAAAAACAGAGGGGACAGAGGCAACAGAGAGATCATCTCTGTTCTCTCTGTTGACTCCTGTTTAGCCCACCCTTTCGATGTGCTCGACGCACCATTTCGCGAATCCTTCATCGACCAGTAAATGAGGAAGTCATTCTTGAGTGGTTCCGACCTGAGTGGTTCCGAAGAGGAAGTCGGCAGCGTCGACTCCCGTCGGCTGCCCGGCCTGTATTCGGCCGTGGTGCTGCTGCTGGCGGCCCTGAGCCTCCCGTGGATCGCCCTTGGCGTGCGGGGTGCCCTGCGCAGCAACACGAACGATCCGCGCCAGTGGCTGCCCCGCGACTTCTCCGAAACGGAAACCTACCTCTGGCTGCAAGAGCATTTCGGCAGCGACGAGATTACCGTCGTAAGCTGGCCGGGCTGCACGCTCGACGACGACCGCGCCGCGTGCCTGGCCGAAGCCCTGCTCGCCGATCCGCAAACGTCCATGTTCCAACGCGCGCTGACCGGCCGACAGGTGCTCGAACAGCTCACCTCGCCGCCGCTCGATCTACCCCGGCGCGAGGCGATTCGCCGGCTCCAGGGCGTGCTCGTCGGGCCCGACGGCGAAACCACTTGCGTGCTGCTGACCATCGCGCCGCGCGGCGTCGAGGACCGCGCCGCCGCCGTCCGGCAAGTGCTTCGCACCGCCGAGGAAGCCTGCGGACTGAAGCCCGACGAACTGCGGCTCGGCGGCCCTACGGTCGACGCCGCGACGATCGACATCGAAAGCCGGCGCATGCTGCTCGAACTGGCCGGGCTGGCCGGCGCGGTGGCGTTCGCAATCGCCTGGCTGCGGCTGGGCGGCCTTCGCGTGGCCGTCATTGTGCTGGGGGTCGCGGTGTACAGCACGGGCCTGGCGCTGTCGATCCTCTACTACACCGGCGGCACCATGAACCTGGTGATGACCATGCTGCCGCCGCTCATCTACGTGTTGAGCATCTCGGCCGCGGTGCACCTGGTCAACTACTACCGCGACGCCCGCCGGGCGGGCTTCGGCCCGGCCGCGCCCCTTCGGGCCCTGCTGGACGGCTGGAAACCCTGCTCGCTGGCCTCGGCCACGACGGCCATCGGGCTGGCGTCGCTGGCGTTCAGCCAGATTGTTCCGGTACGGATGTTCGGCATCTACTCCGCCCTGGGCATGCTGGCGAGCCTGGCCGCCGTGTTGCTGCTTCTGCCGGTGGCGCTGGCGGTTTGGCCCGGCCGGCAGATGCCGCTCGCCGCGCCGCCCGATTCCACCCCCAAAGCCCCCACGCGCTGGGACCGCGCGGTCGACGCCATTTCCCGGCGCCACACGGTCCTTACCGCGGGCTGCCTGCTGCTGCTGGTTGCGGCAGGCGGCGGGCTGCCGTGGTTGCGGTCGACCGTGCGGCTCCAGTACCGGTTCGGGGCCGAAAGTCGGATCATTCGCGACTACCGCTGGCTGGAAGAGAACCTGGGACCGCTGGTGCCGCTGGAACTGGTCGTGCATTTCGGTCCGAAATCGCAGGCCGACTTCCTGGAGCAACTCGAGTGGATCGCGCAACTCCAGCAGCGGCTGGAGCAACGCACGGAGGTCGGCGCGGCCATGTCGGCCGCCGACTTCTCCCCCGTCCTGCCCACCGGCGGCACAGCCCGCGATGCCGCCGAGCGCGCCGTACTGCGGCGCAACGTTCCTATTCTGCGCCGGCGGCTTCGGCAGGCCCGCTACCTGGCCGAGGGCCGCGAAGACGAGTGGCTTTGGCGCATCAGCGTGCGGGCGCCGGCGCTGAGCGACATCGACTACGGCCGATTCGTCGAAACGCTGCGCACGCAACTTGACCCGGTAGTGCAGGACGCGCCGGGCGTGCACATCACCTACACGGGCGTCATCCCGCTCATCTACAAGGCGCAGCGCGCGCTGCTGACCGACCTGGTCGAAAGCTTCTTCATGGCCTTCGTGATGATCGCGCTGGTGATGGTGGCGGTGCTGCGCAGCCCGACCGCCGGGTTGCTGGCCATGGTGCCCAACGTATTCCCCGCGGTGGTCATTTTCGGGCTGATGGGGTGGCTGGGTATTTGGATCGAGATCGGCTCGATCATGACGGCCAGCGCGGCGATGGGCATTGCCGTCGACGACACGTTCCACTTCCTCGCCTGGTTCCGCGCCGACACCGGGGTCGGTCGGTCGCGGCGCGAGTCGCTCCGCTTCGCTTTCAACCGCTGCGCCGGGGCGATGATTCACACGACGCTCATCGCCGCCGGCGGGCTGCTGGTGTTCTCGCTCAGTTCGTTCATGCCCATCGTCCGTTTCGCCTGGCTCATGGCCGTACTGCTGCTGGCCGCCTTGCTGGGCGATCTGGTTCTGTTGCCCGCCCTGCTGGCCGGCCCGCTGGGCAAGTGGTTTCAACCCCGCGCGTCGCGAAACGCGGGCGAGGGTGTGCCGGAGCGCCAGGTTGACTCCCGGGCGGCCGGCTGATACACTCGGGTGAAATGTTGCCGCCGTTTGGTCCGCAACGGTTGTTGTTTTCGCAAAGGAGAGATTCATGACGCGCCCCATCACCCGACGTAAATTACTGAAAACGACGGCCGCCACGGCCGCCGCCGCAGCGTGTTCCCAACTCTTCCCGGCGCCGGCCGTGCTGGCCGACGGGGCGCCGACCGACCGGCTCAATGTGGCGCTGGTGGGCTGCGGCGGCCGCGGGCGCAGTTTCCTGCCGCAACTGGGCCGCGAAAATCTCGTGGCCCTGGTCGATGCCGACGCCGGCTCCCTGGGCCGCGCCACCCGCTGGGTCGACGAGAATGCCGGCAAAGACGGGCTGCACCTGGAGCCCGCCAAGGTCAGGACGTTTGCCGACTACCGCCCGATGTTCGACGCCATGGCCGACCGGATCGACGCGGTGTGGATCGCCACGCCCGACCACCAGCACGCCTGCCCGGCCGTCATGGCCATGCGCCGCGGCATCCACGTCTATTGCGAGAAGCCCGCCACGCACCACATTTACGAAGCCCGCGTGCTCGGCAACGTGGCGGCCGAAACGGACGGGGCCACGCAGATGGGCAACCAGGGTTCGGGCACGGGCGGGCACCAGGCGCTGGCCGAGTACCTGGCGGCCGGCGCGATCGGCGAGTTGCAGGAGGTACACGGCTGGCACGTGTTCGCCTCGCGGTTCGGCGGCAGCATGCCCGACCCCGAGCCCCAGCCCACGCCCGACGGGCTCGACTGGGACGCGTGGCTCGGTCCCGCGGCCGAGCGGCCGTTCAATTCCGTCTACCGTCCGTGGCACGGCTGGCGCGACTTCGGCACCGGCTCGCTGGGCGGCTGGGCGACCCACGTGATGGACGCGGTGTGCTTCGCGCTGAAGCTGGGACCGCCCGACGCGGTCGAACTGGTCGACGTCGACGACCCGAGCGAAACCCGGTTCCCGCGCCGCAGCACGGTGCGCTACGATTTCCCCGCACGCGGCGAGTTGAAGCCGATCAGCGTCTTCTGGTACGAAGGGGCCAAGCCGAACACCGACCCGAACTTCAAGAACCCCCAGGGCCAAACGGCCCAAACCACGCCGCACCGGCCCGAGGTGGCCGCGGAAATCGAACGGCAGATGGGCCGGCCGTTCGGGTCGATCGGCGCCGGCAGCGTTTGGGTGGGCGACAAGGGGATGATCTTCTGCGGCTCGCACGGCGGCGGGCCGGCCATCTTCCCCGAAGCGCGACGCAAGGAGTTCACGCCCCCACCCGCTTCGCTGCCGCGGCCCTCCGGCGGAATCGTGGGCGACTTCCTCCGCGCCTGCCGCGAAGGCGGGCCCACCTGCTCCGGCTTCGACACCTTCGCCGGCCCCTTCCTCGAAATGCTGCTGACCGGCCACCTGGCCATGTTCGCCGGCCTCAACCGGCCGGTTCGCTGGGACGGCGCCAACATGAAGTGCCTCAACCGCCCCGACCTCGACCGCTTCGTCCGTCGCGAGTACCGCCCGGGCTGGTCGCTCGGCTAGAGGGAGGAAACGCCAGGAGATTGTAGCGGTGCGGCGCGAGCCGCCCGGTATCGCCTCGCCCGATAGCGCGACACCGGAGGGCTTGCGCCCGGCCGCTTTCATGATACAACGCGAGAGCAGTAGGTCAGGCACCCCGTGCCTGACAACCCGGGGCGTTCATGATACGCTTCGGGCATGCCTGACTACCGACGCTATTTCGTCGCCGGCGGCACATACTGCTTCACGCTCGTAAC
>CAYPWB010000412.1:0-5376 GCA_964414315.1 uncultured Planctomycetaceae bacterium
AGTATTGGTGCTGAAGATGCAGCAGGGCACGGCCGTTCCGGTGCAAGGAGCGCAGGTGCGGGTCGGCACGCAGAACCAGGCAACCGACGGGCGTGGCATGGCCGAATTTCGCCAGGGCCTGCAGCCGCAGAGCACCTACAACATGCAGGTGACCCTTGGCGGCTTCGTGCCGTTCAACGGCCAGGCTTTCGTGGCTGCGGGCGTCAATTTCAAAACGGTCACTTTGCAGCCGCAAATGCCGCCCCAGGAGACCATTCCCCTCGAGGTGCTCGTGAAGCGGGGAGACGTCGATCCGCCCGAGCCGCTGCCGGGGGCACAGGTCTTCGTTTACAAGTCGCGGGGTGGGGCGCGAGGCCGGCTGCGCGAACCGGCCGACGGCCAAGGAAAGGCGCAATTTAGGCTCACGCAAGGCCCGGGCGAATACGTGGCCTTGGCCAGCGCTCCGGGATATAGCCCCGGCGAAGAGGAAGTGACCGTGCAACAAGGACAGATCAACCAATGCACCATTGTCCTCGAAAAGCCCGACCCTGAGGAGCCCGAGGTTCGTTTGAGGGTCACCGTCTACAGCCCGGAAGGGAAAGGGCTCGTACCGATCGAAGGCGCGCGGGTCGTCGCGCTCCCCGACGGCGAACGCAACGCCGGCCGGCTCGACACGGAAACGAACGTCGACGGCGTGGCCTCGCTTCGCTTGCCGGCGACCGGCAAATACTTGATCATGGCCAGTGCCGAAGGACACGAAGCGGGCAAAACCGAAATCGAGGTCCAGGCCGACGCGCTCAACGAACTGAGCATGGCGCTGGTCGAGGAGTCGGAGCCGATCGAACTGGAAGTCACCGTGTTTCAGACCGAAGGCAAGAACCGCCGGCCCCTGCCCGGCGCGCGGTGCTTTGCAGTCAAGCAGAATCGCTCCGAGCGGCGTCGGGCGTTTGGCATAACCAACGACGACGGCGAAGCGACGCTTTCGGTGCTCGGCGGCGAGGACGACTACCTTGTCGTTGCACTGAAGTCGGGCTTCGAGTCCGACGGACGCGTGGTGCCGGTGACCGTGGACGGTGACAACAATGTTTTCTTGTATCTCGAAGAGAAGAAACCGGAGCCGCCGCCCGAGCCCGCCGGTCCGACACCCGAGCCGGGGCCGCCCGATCAACCGGTGCCGGAGCCGACTCCCGAACCCACGCCGCCCGAGCCGGAACCTTCAGACGGTCTGCAAACGCACTTGGTGACAGTTCACGAAATGGTCGGCCGGCGACGCGTGCCGGTCGCGGGCGCGCGGGCGATGATTCGGCCGGCCAAGGGCGGCCTGCGGCGAACCCAAGTTGAGCACACCGACGACCAGGGCGGTGCCAAGTTCGCGCTCGGGCCGGGATCGTACACATTGGCCGTCGTCAAAGACGGGTATAAGACCAAGGGCGAGGAAATCACCGTCCGGCACGACCGTCGCGGGGTCAGCGAAATTCTTCTGGTGCGCGAGGGCACGGCCGACGACCACGCGCCGAGTCCGGGGGGTTGCAGTTTCGCCGGCATCTGGGAGGTTCGCTTTTACGACAACGTCGACGGTTCGGGGCAGCCGCCCAACAGTGTGCGGTGGAAGATCGAGGTCTCCCGCGGCAAGGCGACAGCCTCGGAACCTTCCGCCGACGGTGGCTGGGACGCATTCTGCAGTGGACCGCTTTCGGCCAATGGCCTAGTGTGGAACGCCCAACGGATCGTTGGCAATACCGTGGTAATGCGGTTCGAGAACATGCGTTTCGATTCCGATTGCGACCATTTCCGCGGCAAGTGGAGCGGCGCCGAGCCGCACGGTTTCGCAATCACGGGCGTTCGCAGCAACGCGGGGCCCGATGCCGAACCTTCACCACAACCGGCTCCACCCGAGGCCGCCGGCGAACCCCGCAAGCCGGCCGTACGAAGCGGTCGCATTCAGCTTCAGGGCCGTTCGCACGACTTGGGACTGCGGGTGGTGCCGGGAGCGTCGATCGAGTTCACGGTATCGCTTTCGAAGGCGAATCCTTACGAGGCTCGACTCGCCCGGGCCGACCGCGGCATTTCCGTGACACAGCGAACCGAAGAACCGGAGAACCCCGGCGGAAGTCGCCGCATGGGTGCGCCGACCGAGTTGCGCGTGTTCAGCGCGCGGGTCAGCCCGCAGGCCCAAGGCACTTCGCGGATGGTCGTTGAACTGAAGCGGCCGTGGGAAGACCGCGCTTCGACCGTGTACAATATCTCGCTGCATGTGGTCCGTAACGGGACGGGTGACGATCTTGAGGATCTCATCAACCTGTGGGGTGAGGAGCTTGTTCAGATATACTGCAACGCGCAAAGCATGACGCAGAAGCAGCATTTCCACCCACTGCACGAAGACGGCATCGTAACATGCAACGGCGATCGCTGTCATCCGGAGTGCGTCAAGTTCATGGTTCCAATCTATCGGGCGTTGAGCGAGAAGGAGGACTGGAACCTTAGCGAAGAGGAGCTTCGCAAAGCGGCCCTTTACTGGCGGTCGTTGTGCGCGCGGTTGCCCGACGACAAACCCGAGCAGTGTGGTTGCTTCCACGAAGTGCCGTCGAATTCCCACGTCGGCTGGTAGAAGCGACGAAACGACACCATGACAACGAATGGCGGCCGTAGGCGAGCCGTGCCCCATCGGGTGCTATAGGACGATTGGAATCCCGGCAAGCGTGGGCTGGTGAAATCATTAACCGTTTTCACTGGGTAATGGCGGCGAGGACATGGGGGACAGGCTTCAGATGTAGAATCAATTTTTCTATCCCTCATCCGAGCCAAGAAGGGGCAATGCATGAGGCGTTTCACCGAAGCGACGCACCTTGCAACGGTACTCATCGGAACCGTCTTCGCGCTGCCGGCCCCGGCCGAGGTCAGGCTGGTACGGGATGGCCGCGCCAGAGCGGTGGTGGTGACGGCCGCTGAGCCCACGCCGACGGCGAAGTACGCCGCCGAGGAACTGGTTCGCCACGTGGAGAAGGCTTCCGGCGCGCGGCTGGCCATCGTGCCCGAATCGGACGCGCCGGCGGAGGTTTCATCGCGCGTGTACATAGGCGCGACGGAAGCGGCGCGACGGCACGGCATCGAGCTCGACAGCCTGCCCCGCGAAACGTTCGTTCTGCGCTCGGTGGGCGACGACCTCCTGATCGTCGGCCGGGAAGACGGCGAGGACCCGATGGACCCGGGCAATCCCAACGTGGGTACGCTGTTCGGCGTGTACGAGCTCCTCGAAGAGGCCATCGGCGTTCGCTGGTTGTGGCCGGGCGAGTTGGGCACGTATGTGCCGCGCATGACGACCATCGAGTTCGCGGCGGTCGACCGGACGGAGGCGCCTGCACTGCGGTTCCGCGAGTTGGCCTGGGGCCGCATGCGGCGCATCCTTAGCGGCGGCAAGGTTGCCGAGGAGGACGCGCGTCTGGGCTTTTCGCCCGAGGTGGCCCGAAGCTACGCCGAGGCGCTTTCGGTCCTGCTGCGCCGGCATCGAATGGGCGGCATGGACGCCAAGCCGCCCACCGGACACGCCTTCAGCGGCTGGTGGCGGCGCTACGGCAAGGAGCACCCCGAATGGTTCATGCTGCGGCGCGACGGCGTGCGCGGCGACCCCAACCCGAATGCCGACCACGTGGATGTTTGTGTGACCAACGAGAAACTGCAAGACTTCATTGTCGCGCAGTGGGATGGCGAGAGCGTGCTGCGGCTGGGGCCGGTCGACCGGCCGGGCCGGTGTATTTGCGACGATTGCCGCGCATGGGACGGTCCGCAACCGGAAACCGTGCCCTGGTTCGCCGAGATGGTCTACGAGGCCGACCCCCGTGCCGCGAACGTGTTCGCCGGCGTCACTTCCGACCGCTACGCCCGCTTCTGGAAGGTCATCCAGGCGAAGGCTCGAGAGAGGAACCCCGACGTCGTGGTGTCCGGCTCGTTCCTCTATGAAAATGAGTTTCCCGCCCCGTTAACGGGCATCGAGTTGAACGAGAACATCTACGCCGAGTTCGTCCAATGGCAGGACCCGCACCTGCGATGGTTCCCCATGCCGGAAGAGGCCTACGCGTGGGTGAAGGAGCAGTGGCTGGGCTGGCAGCGGACCGGGCTGCGGATGGGCTATCGGCCCAACTACCTGCACGACGGCTACGTGATGCCGCACTTTGAAACGCGGCAGTCGGGCGAGTTCCTGAAGTTCGCCTACGAGCACGGCATGGAGGGCGCGCGGTTCGATTCACTCACCGGTCAATGGTCGGTCCACGGCCCCCGGCTCTACATGCACCTGCGTCTGTTGAACAAGCCGGACCTGGAAATCGAAGCAATCCGCCGCGAGTATTTCGAGGCATTCGGCCCGGCCGCCGACGCGGTGGAACGCTACTGCGACTACTGGGAAGACTATGCCGTGGCAAACACGATGCGTTTCATCGAGTGGTTCGGCGATTCCCACCCCTGGATGCGTTACCGCTCCTATCCTCTGCACGCCCATCAGGCGTTCCCGCCCGAGGTGTTCGCACCCGCCGCCGCGCTGCTCGATGAGGCCCGGAAAGAAGCCCGCAAACACCCCTTGCCCGAATATGCCCAGCGGGTGGAGTTCCTGCAAGCCGGGCTCAAGCACGCGCAACTGACCGTGCGCCTGGCGAGCCTATTCGACGGGAGCCGAAGTGTTTCCCCGGCTCGGTGCGACGAGGCCACGAAAGCCCTCGCGGAGTTGGTACAGTTCCGCAAGGAGCACCAGGATCTGTATTTCTCCGACCTCTTGTGGGTCACCAATTTCTGGGAACGCCCGCGATTGAACGTGGATGCATTGCTCCAAGACTGACGACTCCATTTCCGACTGAGAGTCAGGGAGCCTAATGACCATGTCGTTTTCCGTCCGACAATCCGCCGCGATCCTTTGGCCGCAGTTGACGGCCGTGAGCGCCGATGCGCAGGTCGTCGCCGCCGCCGGTACAGCACGCGACGGGGTGGCCGACCACACGCCGCATTTCACGAAGGCGTAGGCTGCCGGTGGGCGAAGCGATGGTGAAGGCCCGTTGTGTCCGCGGCGAGTCGGCCTGATGAACGCGGCGCGACGGTTCACGGACGAAGACGTTTGGGCCGCCGTCGCACCCTCTTTGCGGAACGCGGGAGTTAGCGCCGTCAGCACGCCCGAGGCGGGCCGTTTGGGCTTGTCCGATGAGTCGCAGCTTGTCTGGGCGACTGGTAACTTGGGCCAGGCAGGTGCCCCGCCGATGTGCCTAGCGCCACCACCCTTCGGGGGCACGACTGGTTTCCGATGCGGAGAGTTGGGCCGGATGCAACGGCGACTTTTTGGAGATGACGGGGTTTTTCGTGCCTGGGATGTGTTAGATTGAAGCCCTAGGGGCTGTTTTCCTTTGTAGAGCACGTCGG
>CAYPWB010000413.1:0-5374 GCA_964414315.1 uncultured Planctomycetaceae bacterium
CGGTGGTCGCCGTGTCCTTCGGATTCAAAGGCTTTGGCGTCGGTCTCGGCCGGCACCGAGATGCGGCTGCGCAACTTGCCGTTGATTTGCACGGGCACCTCGATGGTCGATTCGCGCAACGCCGCCTCGTCGTACTTAGGCCACGGCTCGTAGGCCAGCGTGCCCGCGCGGCCCAACGCCCGCCACAACTCCTCGGCCAGGTGCGGTGCGAACGGCGAAAGCAGCAGCACGAACGGCTCCATGGCCGACTTGGGCCGGCGCGCCTGCTTGGTGAAGAAGTTGACGAACTCCATCATTCGCGCGATGGCCGTGTTGAACGACAACTGCTCGACGTCGTCGGTGACCGCCTTAATGGTGCGGTGCAGCACACGGTTCTGCTCCTCGTCGGGCGCAGCGTCGATGAGCGCGTCGTGGAGTTTCACCTCCTCGGCCCGGTCGTCGATTATCATGCGCCACACGCGGTCGAGGAAGCTGCGCACGCCGTGCACGCCCTCCATGCTCCACGGCTTGACCGATTCGAGCGGGCCCATGAACATTTCGTACAGCCGCAGCGCGTCGGCGCCGTACTCGGCCACGACCTGGTCGGGGTTAACCACGTTGCCGCGGCTTTTCGACATTTTGAACGCGCGGCTTTCGACCGTGATCGCCGGCTCGGCCTTGATGACGAACGCATCGCCCTGCTTCTCGACGTCGTCCTCGGTCAGGCGCACTGCTTCGAGCGGCTCGCCCGTGCCGCGCACCACGGGCCGGCCGTCGGCGGTAGTTGCGTCGGCGACGGTGACCCATTTGCCCGCGGCGGTCCGATAGGCGGTGTACTCCATCTCGCCCAGGATCATGCCCTGGTTGATCAGCCGCAGGAACGGCTCCGGCGAACTGACATAGCCGCGGTCGAACAGCACCTTGTGCCAGAATCGGGCGTACAGCAGGTGCAGCACGGCGTGTTCCGCCCCGCCCACGTACAGGTCGACGGGCATCCATGCCCGCTCGACCTCTGGATCCACCAATGCCCGGTCGTTCTTCGGGTCCAGGAACCGCAGATAGTACCAGCAGGAGCCTGCCCACTGGGGCATGGTGTTCGTTTCGCGTTTGTACCGCTTGCCGTCGAGGGTTACGTACAGCCAGTCGTCGGGCGCGGCCTCCAGCGGCGGTTCGGGGCGGTCATGGGCGGCGTCGAACTTCATCTCATGCGGCAGGTCCACCGGCAGGTCATCGGGCTTCAGCGCCCGGACCGTTCCGGTCGGCTCGCCCTTCTCGTCGAGTTCGTGCAGGATGGGGAACGGCTCGCCCCAGAAGTGCTGCCGGCTGAACAGCCAGTCGCGCAGCTTGTAGTTGACCGCCGCGCGGCCCTGGCCACGCTCGGCAAGGTCGTTCGCGATGCGCGTCTTGAACTCGGCGGTGGGCAGCCCGTCGTACGGCCCGGAGTTCACGGCCGTGCCCAGCCCGGTGAAGGCCGCCTCGCCAGCCAGCACGGCCTCGCGGTCGACGCCCTCGGCCTCGCCGGGGTCGACCACAGCCCCGATGGGCAGGTCGAAGGTTTGCGCGAACTCGAAGTCGCGGTCGTCGTGGCCCGGCACCGCCATGATGGCCCCCGTGCCGTAGCTGATCAGCACGTAATCGGCCACCCAAATCGGAATCGGCTCGTCGTTCACCGGGTTGACGGCGTAGGAGCCGGTGAACACGCCCGTCTTGGTCTTCGCCAGGTCGGTGCGGTCGAGGTCGCTTTTGCGGGCGGCCTGCTCGCGGTAAGCTTGCACCTGCTCGGCGAACTCGGGCTGGGTGAGCCGGTCGACGAACGGATGCTCCGGCGCGACGACCATGTAGGTGGCCCCGAACAGCGTGTCGGGCCGCGTCGTGTAGACGCGCAGTACGTCGTCGTCGGGCCGAGCGGGAAACCCGGCCAGCCGCCGGTCGGTCTTCCAGCCCTCGTATTCGGCCTGCGATGGGACGGAAAAGGGGTCAGGACCCTTTTCTGCGAAGCCCCCTCCGGGCCCTTCCGGGAAAAGGGTCCCGACCCCTTTTCCACCCTCGCGGAAACTACCGATGAAGAAATCGACCTCCGCCCCCGTGCTGCGGCCGATCCAGTTGCGCTGCAGCAGCTTGATGCCCTCGGACCACTGCAAGTCGGCCAGGTCGCGCTCCAGGCGGTCGGCGTAGTCGGTAATGCGCAGCATCCACTGGCGCAGCGGGAGGCGCGCCACCGGGTGCCCGCCTCGCTCGCTCACCCCGCCCACCACCTCCTCATTTGCCAACACGGTGCCCAGCGCCGGGCACCAGTTCACCGGGGCCTCGATCTGGTAGGCCAGCCGGTGCTCGTCCTGGTAGCGGGCGACGGCCGCGGGGCTCTCCTCGCGCACCTCCTCGGGAATGGGCAGTTCCGCGATCGGCCGGCCCCGCTCCTGTTCGGAGTCGAACCAGGTGTCGAACAGCACGAGGAAGATGAACTGGGTCCAGCGGAAGTATTCGACGTCGGTCGTGGCCAGCTCCCGGCTCCAGTCGTAGCTGAAGCCGAGCATCTTCAACTGCCGGCGGAACGTGGCGATGTTCTTCTCGGTGGTCGCCCGCGGATGCGTGCCCGTCTTCTTCGCATGCTGCTCGGCCGGCAGCCCGAAAGCGTCCCAGCCCATCGGGTGCATGACGCTCACTCCGCGCATGCGGTTGTAACGGCAGACGATGTCGGTGGCGGTATACCCCTCGGGATGGCCTACATGAAGGCCTTCTCCGCTGGGGTACGGGAACATATCGAGCACGTACAGCTTGCGGTCATCCGGCAGCCTGGGACACCGGAAGGTCGCGTCTTCTTCCCAGAATTTCTGCCATTTCGGCTCGACGACGGCCGGGTTGTAGCGGGGCATAGGACGATCCGTTGCGTTCGGTACGAGTAGGTCGGTACGCGGCCTGCCAGCGGCCGCGAAGCCGCCGATTCTACCCCATTGGCTCCGCGCCGACAATCGAACGAAGGACGAATTGCCCGCGACGCCCGCGACCGCCCCCGTTTGCACCAGAAGCAATAGAAGCTAAGCTTATGGCTTGCGAGTGCAAATCGAATACTGCACCCGTGCCATAGCCCGCAGGCAGCGTCGGTCCTTCTCGTGCTCTCGACGAGCGCGCGAGGGGGAAAACGGGACAGGTCCGATTTGCCGGAACGGCCCGAAGGGTGCTTCGCACAAATCGGACCTGTCCCGTTTTCCCCCGGGCGTCGCCGATCAGTGCGCGGGCATGCGCGACGATATCGTTGCCGTTACCAGAAAGCAGGGAAACACACATGGATTGCCAGGCGTTTATCGAGGAACAGGTTGCGGCCATTCAGAAGGCCGTGGGCAATGGGCGTGCCATCAACGCGCTGAGCGGCGGGGTCGATAGCTCGGTGGTCACCGCCCTGGGCCACCGCGCCCTCGGCGACCGGCTGCGGAGCGTGTTCGTCGACAGCGCCCTGATGCGACAGGACGAGCCGCAGCAAGTGGTCGGAATGTTCGCCCGCATGGACATCCCTGTCGAAATCATCGACGCCCGGGCCGAGTTCCTCGGCGCCCTGAGCGGCCTGACCGACCCGGAGGAGAAACGCAACGCGGTGACCAACACGTTTTACGAGAAGGTATTCGGGCGAATCGTGCGCGAGAGCGGCGCCACGCACCTGCTGCACGGCACCATTTTGACCGATATCGAAGAGACGGTCGACGGGATCAAGCGACAGCACAACATTCTCGCGCAACTGGGCATCGACCCGAAGGAGGCGTACGGGTACCACGTGCTGGAGCCGCTCAAGACGCTGCGGAAGGACGACGTGCGCGAGGTGGCCCGGGCGCTGGGCTTCACGACCGACCTGGCCGAGCGCATTCCGTTCCCCGGCCCGGCGCTGGCGACGCGCATCGTAGGCGAGGTGACCGCCGAGCGGCTCGACACGGTCCGCCGCGCCACGGCCGTCGTCGAGGAGGAGTTGGCCGACTGTGGCGCGTTCCAGTACCTGGCCGTCTTGCTGGGCGACCGGGCGACGGGCATTCGCGACGGCCGCCGCGAGTTCGGGCAGATCATCGTCGTTCGCTGTCTCCACAGCACCGACGCCCGAACCGCCACCCCGCTCGACCTGCCCTGGCCCACGCTGCACCGCATTTGCGACCGCATCACCGCCATTCCCGGCGTCAACCGCTGCCTGTACGACCTGACCCCGAAACCGCCCGCGACGATCGAGTATATTTGACCTAAGCGTTGCAGAACTTTTGATGAACGGGAGCTTGGCGAGCGGGGGCCGTGAGGCCCCTGTTCCTCTGTAGCTGTTCAGCCGAAGACAGTACTCGGGTAATCGTTCACAGGGGACTGTCCCGATTTTCGCGGCACAAAGGGCGATTTGCCCAATCACCCTGCTGCCGCAGGCCGCGAAAATGGGACTGTCCCCCTCGCATGCAGAGGAGAAGAAAACCCGCGCCGCTGCCCCGTTACACACTGGGTGAAAGAAGAATAGCGCTGTGCCGCGGCGGAACACCTTGCCACCCGAAGCGGCTGACAACGGTTCGATTCGGGTACTGCACTCCTAACATGCGCCAGAGTATTTTCAGGTGCCGACGCGTTTTGTAGTCCGGCCAGGCGTCCAGTCGGCACTATTCGCGCCGCTGCGGCAGTCGCTTCCGCTAGCGGGGCGACCGGCATCGAGGTGCGTTGCGCAGCAAGTGCGCGTGAGCGGCATTCTTGTAGATTTTCCCGCGCGGTCTCGGGACCAACTCCAGGTTCGCGAAATCA
This sequence comes from uncultured Planctomycetaceae bacterium, assembly GCA_964414315.1. GTDB lineage: Bacteria > Planctomycetota > Planctomycetia > Pirellulales > Thermoguttaceae > PWXP01. The sequence goes on from CAYPWB010000413.1 coordinate 4,732, forward strand.
GCGCCCAAGTCCTGATCTGCCGAAAACAAGACGCGCGCCCCACTGACGCGGGCCAACGCGATGACATGCGGGTCGTCCGACTTGCATAGGCCGGAGCCGACAACCTCGCTTTCTTCCCCGTTCACCTCGGCGCTGTCGTAACGAAACGCGCGGCCGGCACGAAGCCACTCAGCGAAGAGCCGGCGCGCTTTTCCGATCTGCCGTTGCTCGTCCAAGAGGTGGCCTCCCAACGCCACAACGCCACCCTGGTCGGTTAGCCATCGGTGAATCGGTCGATGATCCTCGTGCGCAGGATCATTGACAAAATCAGCGGTCTTGTTCGCGTCGATAATCAGGCACAAAGGCTAGACCCCCAGGAAGCGTTCCTCTTCGCGCAGGAAGAACTCGCGGTAGCCGACGGGCGCGTTCAGAATATTGCCCTGCTCGTCGAGTTCGAGGGGATAGATTTCGACTCGTCCGTCGTCCTCGCGATGGAAGTAGAGTATTTGCACGTCGTCCGGCGAGAGATGGGCGTTCTCCCGGATTTCCATCCGCACGCGGTCGACCAGATAGTCGCTGTGCGTTTCGACCAAAAACCGCTTCTCCTCGGCCTTCGCCATATTGACCAGCAAACTGCCCAGCGCTGCCTGCGCGCGGGGATGGA
>CAYPWB010000414.1:0-5347 GCA_964414315.1 uncultured Planctomycetaceae bacterium
CCACATCCAGTGGACAGGGCCGGGCTTGAACCGGCGACACCTGGATTTTCAGTCCAGTGCTCTACCAACTGAGCTACCTGTCCGGTGCTCCGTCATGGAGCGGAAACCTTGATAATATATGGCGGCGGGGGGCGTGTCAATAACGGCACGCGCCTTTTCGTCCCCGGGTGGGTTGCACTAACTACCTGCGGGGGATGCTTGGGAGCGGTGGCGGTCGGAAACCAACTGCGGCAGGAGCCCATTCTTGGCGCGTCCGCTTCTCGCCGCAAATCAGTTAGCCGAACGCCCAATGAAGCGGAAGGCACGACGGAGCGTGCCTGCTGCTTTGCCGTGGGGTGCACCTGCAAACGGATCCGCCCCTTTTCGGGATCCAAACGGGGCCGGCATGCTTGACAACCGCCTGCGGCTCCTTTACGATCGGCTTTGGGAACAGCAGGCCTTTACCAGGCCTAACATTACCGGTGCAATCGAGCGGTTTCTGCTGGGAATCCGGCCGTGCACCGACAGTTTGTTCGAGTTTGTCCGAAAACGGGGGTCGGCTCCCCATTGTCGTGCCTGGTGGCCGACGCGGATACAGAGTGCCTGTTTCCCTTTTCGGACCGGAATCTTTGGTGCTTTTCGCGGCGGGGAGGGTTTGTCCATGCCGGGCATTACCTCCGGAACCCGTTGAAAATCCCCCGGAAAGGGGCGCGAACTCAAGGAGCGGGTGATGCGAAACGAAACGGTTGCGATGCTGCGTGCCGGCGTACCGGGCGTCGTTGTGCTGCTTGCGCTTGGAATCGGCGGCGAGCCGGAGGCCGCCGCACAGTTGGGGCCCGACAGCCCGCAGGTCCGCCAGGCCATCGAGCAGGGAATCGGGTTCATCGAGGGCGGCGGCGCGACCGACTCGCGGCTGGGCGGCCAGGCGTTGGTGGGGTTGGCCCTATTGAAGCACGGTTCCCATCGCGACCATCCGCAAGTGCGCCGCGTGGCGGAAGCCATCCGGAAGTCGTTGGCGGGCCGCGAGCCCGGCCCCCTGCGCGCCAACAACGAAATTTACTCGCTGGGGCTGGCCACCATCTTCCTGGTCGAGTACGACCCTGGCGCGTACCGTCGGGAAATTGAACTCGTGCTGGAAATCCTTCGTCAGACGCAGAAACCACACGGGGGCTGGGGCTATTCCGAGCGCGAGACGGGCGACACGTCCATGGTTCAGTATGCGGCGTTGGCCATGTGGGAGGCGAAGCGCGCCGGCTTCGACGTGCCGCAGCCGATGGTCGAGGGACTTGCCGAGTGGCTGCTGCGCACGCAGGACCCGAGTGGCGGGTTCGGCTACCAGGGCAAGGTATCGCCCACGTGGCAGCCCGTGCCGCAAAGCTCGATCCGGCTGAGCCTGACCTGCGCCGGGCTGGGCAGTTTGTACATCTGTGCCGACTTGCTGGGGCTTTCCGATCGGGCGCCGCAGCGGGAGGAAGGCCTGCCGCCCGCCCTGCGCGAGGTGCGCGAAGGGCAACCGGTGGAACGCCGGCCGAAGACGCGCATCGACGCGAACCTCGTGCGCGCGGCCCAGCGGCGCGGCAACCAGTGGATTGCCAAGAACTACGAAGTCGACCCGAAACAGTGGACGCACTATTACCTGTACGCGCTGGAGCGGTACATGAGCTTCCGCGAGGCGGCCGAAGGAGGCGATTCGCACCGCATCCGCTGGTACAGCCAGGGCGCCGCGTTCCTGGTGAACACCCAGGGGGAGAAGGGAACCTGGACCGGTCAGGCCGGCGAGAGCGCCGACACGGCCTTCGCGCTGCTGTTCCTCATGCGGTCGATGAAGCAGAGCATCGACAAGGTGCAAGGGCTGGGAGCGGGGCTGATGGTGGGCGGGCGGGGCCTGCCGACCGACACCAGTCGCGTCGAGGTGCGGCGCGGGCAGGTAATCGCCAGGCCGCTGATGGGGCCGGCCGAGGAACTGCTGGCCATGCTCGACGATCCAACGGGCGACGCCTACGGCCGCGCGCTGAGGCAGTTGACCGAGCTATCGGCCGAGGAGGCCCAGAAACTGTTCGGCGAACGCCCGGACCGGTTGAAACAGCTCGCCCGCGACGCCTCCCCCCAGGCCCGCGTTGCCGCGGTGCATGCGCTGGGCGGCGGGCGCGACCTGGACGCGGTGCCGCTGCTCATCGAGTCGCTCGACGACCCCGACGCCGGCGTGATGCGCGCAGCGCGTGACGCGCTGCGGCGATTGGCCCGCCGGCCGGCCGGTTTCGGCCTGCCCGACGCCCCCAGCGCCGCCGAGCGGGCCGAGGCCGTCGACCGGTGGAAGGCATGGTATGTGGCGGTGCGCCCCAACGCCGAGTTCGCAAACTGAGTGCTTGCCGTGAATGCTCCCTCATCCAACAACGACCATTCCACCCAGTACGGCCTCCGAGTGTCGACCTACGACCGTGTGCTGAGCATGGTGCTCGCCGCGGTGCTGCTGGTGGGCACGGCCGTGCTTATCCTGCTGGCGCTTTGGCTGACGAGCCGGTTGTTCCTGGGCCAGGCGGCGGTGCCGGTGGTGCTCGAGCCGATCGGCAGCAGCGACAGCCCTTTGAGCGACCAGCGGGACCTCGACGCGCCCGAACTCGACCAGACCGACCTCGTCGAGCCGCAGATGACCGAGCGGTTGGCCGCGGTGGCCGACGCGGTCGCTTCGCAGTCGGCCATGTTCGGCGATCCCAGCCCGGGCCAAACGGCCAGTGCCGGCGGCGGGGGCGGCATGCAGGGCGGCACCGAGCGTCGGTGGGAACTGACGTTCATGCAGGGCAACACGCTGGAAACATACGCCCGGCAACTCGACTTTTTCAAGATCGAATTGGGCGTGCTGGGCCCGGGCAGTCAGGTAACGTACGTGTACAACCTGACCAAGGCGAAGCCCGATACCCGAACCGGCCCCACCAACGCCGAAACGCGGTACTACCTCACGTGGCGCGGCGGCGAACTGATCGAGGCCGACCGGGAGTTGCTCGGCCGGGCCGGCGTCGATAGCCAGGGCCGCGTCATCCTGAAGTTCCTCCCGCCCGAAGTGGAAGCACGCCTCGCGGAACTCGAGAAGACGCACGCGGGCGGGGAAGTCGACCAGGTGCGCAAAACGCGGTTCGGCATCGGCCCGCACGGCAGCGGTTACCGTTTCCGCGTTATCGACCAAACGTTTCGATAGGCGGCACGATTTTGCGGGGCGAGGTTCCCCGCACGCGCGACCCAATACGACACGATCCGACGACACGAAGGACAACGATGGACCTCACGGCAATTACCGGTTTTCTGGCGATCCTGATTTATACGGCGTTGGCCCTGATCGCCCTGTGGGGCGCGTTTTGCGTCATCATGGTTTGGCGGCGCGTGGCGCAGGTGCGCTTTCGCGACGAGCAAGAGCAGTCGGAGTTCCTCGACCAAGTCGACGAACAAATCCAAAGCGGCGATCTGGACGCGGCCGGGCAGATGTGCGAGGGCGACCTGCGGGCCCTGCCGCAACTCGTGTTGCTGGCCGCAACGAACCGGCAGCTCGGCTACACAAAGGTGCGAGCCATGCTGGTCGACCGCTTCCGCCGCGACGTGCTGGCCGACCTCGAACACCGGCTCAGTTGGGTCGAAACGGTCATCAAGAGCGCGCCCATGGTGGGCCTGTTCGGTACGGTCATCGGCATGATGGGCGCCTTTAGCAAACTGGCCAGCCAGGAGCAGGAGAAGATCAGCCCGAACGTGCTGGCCAGCGACATCAGCTTGGCGCTGATCACCACGGCATGCGGGCTGGCCATTGCCATTCCGCTGGTACTGGCCCGGGCGAGCGTGAACGTGCGCATCCGGCAAATGGAGGACCTGGTGGGCTTCGGGCTGACACGGTTCCTGGAGACCTTCAAGGCGGCCCTGGGCCGCGTGCGCGGCGCCGCTTCGAGCGACGCGCCGGGGAGGGGCGGCCATGGGAATTGAGAGCGTTTTCGCGACCGAGCAGGACGCCGACGCCGTCGACGCGTTGCTGCGCCGTCGCCCCCCCGAGTCGGTCGAGATGGACATTACGCCCATGATCGACATCGTCTTCCTGCTGCTGATCTTCTTCCTCGTGGCCTCCATTCCCGATATGCAGGTCGAGGCCGACCTGCCGCCGGCGCGGCACGGCGTCGGGGTGAACCCGCGGTCGGCCATCGTCATCACGCTGGCCGAGCGGCCGGGCGACGCACCCGCGAAGGTATACCTGAGTGACGGGAAGACCGGTCGGCCCATTCCCGCCGATTTCGCCGGGCAGGAGGCGGCCATCGAACGGGCATTGCGCGGCGAGGCCGGTGTGGCGCTGCCCGACGACCTCGCTGAGCAGGAGGCCATCCTCCGCCGGGCCGTGTCGATGGGTTTCCATCGATCGGGCCTGACGAACGTGCTGCTGAAGGCCGAAAAGGGCGTGCTGCACCGCGACGTCGACCGCGTAAGCCGGGCCGTCGCCTCGGCCGACGCCGAAGGCATCCAACTGAACCTGGCCGTCCACGAGATCCGTTAGTGCTTTGCGAAAGCTAGGAATTACAGTGTTACTGGCTCTGCCAGTGCCAATTACGATACCACGGACATAATGCCAATTCGAGTGCCACTGGCTCTGCCAGTGTCCTTGCCGGTGCCACGCTAACGATGGCACTGGCAGAGCCAGTGGCACACACAAGCACTGGCGGAACGCCAGTGGCACACACAAGCACTGGCAAAGCCAGTGGCACCCACAGGCACTGGCAGAGCCAGTGGCACGCACCGGAAAATCAAACAGTCACAAAGCACGAGCTATGAGTATGCCGAATTCGCAACTCGATCTGCAAGCCGACGAGGCGCTTCCGGTGCGCTTCCACAACGACAACGACCGGGAGGCCGACGAGTTGGACATGACACCCATGGTCGACGTGACGTTCCTGCTGCTGATCTTTTTCATGGTCACGGCGGCGTTCAGCCTCCAGAAGTCGATCGAGTCGCCCCCGCCCGACCCGGAACAGGCCGAGCAGGCTCGAACCATCCAGGAATTGGAGGAAGATAGTGATTACGTGATCGTGCAAATCGACCGGGATAACGCGGTGTGGGTGGGCGAGAGCGAAGCGCCGAGCGAGCAGGACCTGCTGGTGAAGCTGCGCGCGGCACGCTTCGGCGGCGGTTCCCGGCAAGGAGGCCCGACCCGGCTGCTGGTGCTGGCCGATACCGGCTGCCGGCACGAAACGGTGGTCCGCGTGCTGGACGCGGGCAACGCCATCGGGTTCGAGAGCCTGCGTCTGGCCACGGTGGATGAGTACGATTTTTGAACCCTGTCATCCTGCTGGAGTTCACGCTTCGGTGTGCATTATCCGTTGGAGTTCACGCTTCAGCGTGCGAA
>CAYPWB010000415.1:0-5336 GCA_964414315.1 uncultured Planctomycetaceae bacterium
ACAGCCCCCGCTCGCCGGTTGCAATGCAGCCTCCGCCCCGGTACTCGAAGCTCACCACGGCCCGGCCGGCGGCGCTGCGGTAGCCGGGCAGGAACGGCTCGGTGCGGTGCGCCCGGGCGCGCGAAACGCCCACCGTGCGCCAGCGGTCGCTGCGGCGGCAATGGGCGACCACCGCCGGGTGGCTGGCCGTCAGGTTCAGCCGCTCGCCCCGGCGGCGGTGCAGGTCGCCCACCGCCTCGGCCACGGCCATGCCGATGCCCAGCCCCTGGTAGTCGGGCAGAGTGACCATGCGCGTGATGCGCCATCGCCGCTTCCGTCCGATGAGCGAAAGCGTGGCGCAGAACGATACCGGGTTGCCCTCCCACGTGGCCAGAAAGCAGCGGGCGAACCGGCTCAGGCTGCCGCTCAAATAGTGATGCCGCGCAAACAGCCGCCACGCACCATGCGCGCAACGAAACAGCTTAAGCTCGACCGGCGGTCGTGGAAGACACCTCCGTTGGAACGTGGACGCGGCCATGTCGATAACCCAGTCGGGCGCGAGCCACTCGGTCACGTCGTAATGGCACGTGACGGCCACGAACCGGCAGCCGATGCGCCCCTGCCGAATGCCTTTGGCCACCGCGGCCGAAACGACGCGGGCCACGTTCCGATCGACCACGCTGGTGAACTCGTCGAAGGCGAGGATTTCGCCCTCGGGCGTTTCGGCCAGGGCCCGGGCCAGGTCGCACCGGAACCGCTCGCCGCCGGAGAGCACGCGGTACGGTTTCACCCAGCCGGGCGGCGAACTGAACCCCACGGCCGTGAACAGCCCGGTGATTTGCTTCACCGGGCGCTCGCCCAGCCCGTCGATGACCGCACGGTCGTCGGGCCAGGGCCGCGGGCCGAGGAGCCGGGCGCCGAACAGCCGCCGGGCGACCGTGCTCTTGCCGCTGCCCGAAGGGCCGACGATCAGCCCGACCTGCCACTTGTCGCCCAGTTCCGGCACGTCGACACGAAACCGCTCGCGCGCCTTCGCGGCCAGCGGCACGTCGAACATGCCTGCGATCTGCTGCACCCGGAACGAATCGTACACCGGGCATTCCACGTGAACGTCGATCATAACAATGTAGGGTGGGTGGTTCCGGTTGGCCGTGGCCGGGGAATACACGTTTGCGCCCAAAGCGGACGTCGCGGAGCCGCTACGGTTGGCGCCGGCGTGTTGGAGTTCACGCTTTAGCGTGCCTGTTCGAGTCCAGGCTTTGGTGTCTGTGATCGGCTCCTTGGCGGCTTCGCACGCTAAAGCGTGAACTCCAACACGCCTACCCAGCGGCTCGTTGGGTCGTTGCGCGTGGGTGAACCCGGCCGCTTCCGAAGCGAGACCAACCTCTAAAGGCAACGTGCAGCCGGAACCACCCACCCTACAACGTCAACAGCCGACACGCGAATCCTTCGCCGGTGAGGCGTTCGTACACAACGCGCTGCTGGTCCTCGTCGCGGCAGTCGACCACCACCTGGTACGCCTCGGGCACGGGCACGTCGGGCTGGTTGTCGGACGGTTCGTCGTCGAACGCCGGCTCGGGCTGGGCCGCCAGGTCGTCGAGCGTGCGCTGTACGGCCTCGCTGTCGGTCTCCACGTCGGCCAGCAGGGAGGCCAGGGCGTCGGAGTCGGTTTCGGCCAGGCCGGCTAGCGGGTCCAGCAGCACGAGCAGCTTCGCCGCCTCCTGCTCGGAAAGGTCGAGCACCAGCACGGGCACTTCCGCTTCGGGCGTGGTCTCGGCCCGAAGGTGCCCGTCGACCAGTTCGAGCGACCCGTCCGCCAACTCGCGGGCGAGCAGGGCGTCGGCATAGCCGATTTCGGCCAGCACACCCCGCAGCGCGTCGCGCTGCCGGTCGGGATGCGTGCGCCAGTTGCGCGGGTTCGGGCGCAACTGGGAAGCCTGAACCCGGCGGAGTTCCTTGATGCGGTCGCGGATTTGCACGGGTTTCTCCGGGGGAATGACGGACGTGCTCTACGGCACGTCGAGCAGATTGCGGGGGATGGACGGAACAGGAGTCAACAGAGATAACAGAGGCGATATCTCCGTTGCCTCTGTTTCCTCCTGTTACCCTTTTCCGCCGGTTCTTCACGATGCCGAAGTTGTGCTTGGGTCGTTCCGAAGAGGGCTGAAACGTCCACCTTTCATGCTGCGTGCTTCGGACTTCCTTCGTCATTTGGCTTTCGACATTCGACACTCTCTCCTACTTCCTCGCCGCGCCGTTCACCCGCCGACCGTTCATGCGCTGTGCGGCGCGGGCGGCGATTTCGTCGACCACGTCGTCGGCCTCGGTGTGCAGGCCCGACTTGAGCCGCTTGCCCACCGCACGCACGGCCATCGGCACGCCGAAGCGCACCAACAGGGCGGGCACGCCGGTCAGGCCGGTTACGGCCAGCAGCGCGTACACGAGCACCTCGCCCAGCCAGCCGAGCATGGGTGCGCCGCTGGCCATGTCGAGCGCCTCGGTGAAGCGCCCGGAGGCGGCCTGACCGAGCGCGTCGCGGGCTGCCTCGGGGGTGCGGGCGATGAGGCGGCCGTGCTCGGCGGCCTCGGCCACTTGCTGCTGCCGGCGGAAATAGTCGGACTGCGCCTCGGCGGCTTCGAGCTGCGCCGCGGCCGCCTCGCGCTGCGCTTCGGCCGAGCCGGCCATCGCCTCGGCCACTCGCGGCCAGTCGACCGCCGCGGGGGAGGCGTAGCCGTGCTGCGTTTCCGGCCCGCCGCCGGCCGGCGGGAGCGTTGGGTACAGCGGCCCCGCGCCCTCGCCCGGCACCGGCGGCCGATTGCGAAACGGCAGCAAGCCGCTACCCGGCGGACACAAGCCGCCCGTGCATTGGGCCGGCACGACGGGCGGCAGCGGCGCGTTTTGGGCCGTAGTGCGTTGGGCCGAACTGCCCAGCGCCCGGTAGACGGCCTGCACCGACGTGGCGATGCCGCGCCGACTGTCGGCCGACCGCGCCCGAATGAGCCCGACGATGTGTGTGCCCGCGGCGTCGAACAGCGCCGAGCCGCTCCGCCCGTTGGCCGGGGCGGGCACGAAGTGCAGGTCGGCCCCGTCGTACCCCAGCGCGTGCCCCCGCCAGCCGGTCGCCCACGCCCCGGCCGCGCAGCCGACCGAGCCGAGCGTTTCCCCGGGCGCGGCGATCCAGTCGGGTGGAGCCAGGGGCACGACCGCCGGAAGCCGGCCGGCGAAGGCGCTTTCGGCGATGGCCACGACAGCGACGTCGGCCCCTTCGTGCCGCCGGATCACCCGGCCCTGAACGGGCCGCGACTGGTGCCCCCGCCGCCAAAACTCGCACTCGACCAGCGCCGAGGTGGCCACGTGCGCGCCGGTGAGCACGAACACGTACCCCTGCGACCGCTCGAACGCGCAGCCCGTGCCGCGGCTGCCGTCGGCCGCCGTCACCCGGCACGTGGCCTCGACGCACGCCGTCCAGCTTGCAGCGGTTTGGTCCTCGCCCGAGCAAGGCCGACCGACTGCGGCCAGCAGGACACCTATGAACGCGAAGATTGTGTTGCGGCAGCGATTTCGCACGATGCTTTTCCTTACCGGTGGTTTCCGAAACAGTTCACGCGCACTTCCGCGCTTCTTCAGCCAAACGCCGGGCGCGAACCTGCTCGTAGCGCGCATAATGCTGCGGCCGCAGCGCCAGGCTGAGCGCGCGGTCGTCGCCGGGCGCGTCGGTCGAGCGAGCAGGGCGGGCCATGCGGGTAAGTTCGTCGCGCACCCGGCACGCCACGCAGGGCGGGGACACCAGCGCGCCGCACGTGGGACAGCGCCGCCTCGAACCGGCGGGCGGCGGCACCTCGCGCCGCTCCCGCACGCGGCGCATGGCGTCGTAGTCGAGCCGCTCGCCCCGGGCGATGGCGCCTACGGTGTTCCGGCTTACGCCCAACTGCCGCGCAATCGCCCGCTGGCTCATCCCGCCCCGGGCCAGCAGTTCCTGAATTTGCCGATACGTTGCCGTGGAAAGCATGGTTGCCCTCGTGGGAGTTCAAGCGGATTGTGCGAATCGATAGGCGAGCGGGGGCCGTGAGGCCCCTGTTTCCGGCGCACCCTCTACGCCAGTCGTGGCGCATGCGGCCGGTGCGCAGAAACACTCCGGAGATGTCGTTCGTCGTAGCGGCGAGCAACTGCGCGATGGCTCGCAGCAGCAGGGGCCTCACGGCCCCCGCTCGCCGGAATGTCTGCAACAGCGGGCAAGAAGAAAGCCCGCCGCCGGAGAAAGTCTTCTCCGGCGACGGGCTGTTGAGATACCTGCCTACCAGGTTCGCTGCGGGAAAACGGGACAGGTCCAATTTGTGCGAAGCACCCGAAGGGCCGTTCCGGCGAATTGGACCTGTCCCGTTTTCCCGGCGAACGTATACCAGGCTCCGCCGATGCCCGACGTTGAGTACGAGCTTAGCACATCGGAGCCGGAAAGTCCAGCCGAAGTTTTGGGCCACCGGGGGACGCAGAGCGTCCGCCGTGCGTTCCCAGGCAGAGTATGGGAGCGAGTGGAAAACAGCATCCGTCAGGCACTGGCAGAGCCAGTGGCACGCGTGCGTTCCCACGCAGCGCGCGGGACCGCGTGGAATGTTGGCACCGACGATGGCACACACTTCCTGCTTCGTCAGGCACTGGCAGAGCCAGTGGCACGCGATGGGGGCAACACGGTACGATTCTGCCGTGAGTCGGGGAACCGATAGGTGCCACTGGCTCTGCCAGTGCCTTGTTACCATTCACCTCGAACGTCGTTTCCACCACGAGCCCCGCCGCCTTGTACGGCCGCCTCCAACTCGGCGACGACCCGCTCAAGTTCGTCGACGATGGGCCGCCGGTCGACGGCGCGCAACACGTCGACCACGCTGCGAAGGTGCCAGAGCGTGCCGTCGCGTCCGCCGCGGAAGTGCTGCCATAAGGCGTCGCCCTGCCGGCGGTAATCGGCCAGCAGCGACCGGGCGTTGTACAGCTTGTCGGCGGCCGAGACGAGGCGGACCGACGGCGGTGCGGTGCGCAGACGCGCCAGGTGCCGCTCCTTGCGCTCGCGCCATGGGGGCTTCGGCATGGTGTGGCTGTCGGAGCAGGCCTCGACCATCGCGGCGACCGTTTCGCCGAAGCGCTCGGCAATGGCCGCGCGCGTGGCCGGCCCGCCCTGGTCCTCAATCGCGTCGTGCAGCAGTGCGGCAATCGCCTCGTCCTCCGTGCCGCCCTGCTCCAGCACCGTGGCCGTGACGCCCAGCAGGTGCGCCGCGTACGGCGCGCCGGAGGACTTCCGCCGCTGCCGCGCGTGCAGCTCGACGGCGTACGTCAGGGCGGCGGTGAATCGTTCGGTCAGGTCCATC
>CAYPWB010000416.1:0-5336 GCA_964414315.1 uncultured Planctomycetaceae bacterium
CTTCCGGAGGCCGGGCACGGCTCCCGGTGGTAGTCGCCCCAGGGGCGAGCGAGCGGGTACGTCGGGCGGCCGGGGAACTGGCCGAGTACCTGGGCAGGATTGGCGGCGCGGAGTTCGCCGTTGAGGAAGGCGACGGGACGCGGGGCGTGGCGGTGGGCGTGTTCACCGATTTCCCCGAACTGGAGCTTGCCGACGGGTTCCGCCCGGCGGAAATCGCCCGCCGGGAGGAATACCTGCTGCGTTCCCACGCCGGGGGCGTGCACGTCATCGGCGCGACGGAAACCGCTGTGGAGCACGCCGTGTGGGACTTTCTCCATCGGCTGGGCTACCGGCAGTTCTTTCCCACCGAAACCTGGGAGGTCGTGCCCCGGTTGGAAACGATCGGCGTTTCGCTCGACGTGATGGAGCGACCCGACTTCTACAACCGTTCCGGCCCGCGCGGGGCCGGCCGCACGGTCGACCGCGAGGCGTGGCAGCGTTGGCACCGGCGGAACCGGATGACGCCGGCATTCACCCTGCGCACCGGGCACGCGTACGGCAGCATCATCCGGCGCAACCGGGCGGCATTCGACGCGCATCCGGAGTTCTATGCGCTGGTCGAGGGCCGGCGCGAGTTCCTCGGCGGTAACGTCACGAAGTTCTGCATCTCGAACCGCGGCCTGCGCGAACTGGTGGCGGCCGACGCCGTGCGAACCATTCGCGAGGACCCCGGGCAAGAGAGCATCAGCCTCGACCCTTCCGACGGCGATAACTGGTGCCAGTGCGATGCCTGCGCGAAGATGGGCAGCGTGAGCGACCGGGTGGTGAGCCTGGCCAACGAGGCGGCCGAGGCGATCAATGCGCTCGGCCTGGGCGAGAAGTACGTGGGCGTTTACGCGTACAACGTCCATTCGCCGCCGCCGAACGTCGACGTACACCCGAATGTGATCGTCAGCATCGCCACGTCGTTCATCCGTGGCGGCTACACGGTGGAGCAGTTGATCGACGGCTGGTCGGAGCGGGCGGAAACGATCGGCATTCGCGAGTACCACGACGTGCACACCTGGAGCCGAGATCTGCCCCGGCGCGCCCGCGGCGGCAACATCGACTACCTGGTGGAGAAGATTCCCTACTTCCACCAGCGCGGCGCGCGGTTCATGAACTCGGAAAACGCCGATAGCTGGGGCGCCAACGGCCTGGGCTTCTGGCTCTCACCCATTCTGCTGTGGGACATTGGTGCGGCGGACCGGGTAGATGAGTACGTGGAAGATTTCCTCGACAAGGCCTTCGGCGCGGCGAAGGAGCCGATGCGGGAGTTCTACCGGCTCATCAACTTCGATCGCTCGCCCCGCTCCAACGAGGACCTGCTCGGGCGGATGTACCGGCACGTGGCCGAAGCCCGCCGGCTCACCGACGACCCGGCGGTGCGCGCCCGGCTGGCCGACCTGGCCTTGTATACCCGCTACGTGGAACTGTACTTCGCCTATGCCGACGCGAGCGGCCCGGCCCGGCAGGCGGCCATGGAGGAGGTGATTCGCTTCGCGTACCGTATGCGAAACACGCTTATGGTCACCGCCCGGAGCACCTACACGAACGTGCCCTACCGCGACCGCGCCGTTTCCGTGCCCGAGCCGTTCGAGTGGAACGTGCCCGAGGAAAGCAACCCCTGGAAAAGCAGCGAACCGTTCACCGAAGACGAGATCGCCGGGCTGCTTGCGGCGGGCATCGAGAATCACCAGGTAACCGTTCTCGCATTCGAGCCGGTCGAGTTCAGTGCGGAACTGGCGCCGGCGGCCGCGGCGCTCGACTTGCCCGAGGTGCCCACGGGCAGCTTCGGCACGTTCCGAGGGCAGCACACGGCGTACACCTGGTTCGAGCCGGAGCGGCGAGAACTGACGTTGCAGGTAACCGGCGGCCTCATCGCCCACTACCGCAACCGGGGCAACGTGCGGCTGGCGCTGTACTCGCCCGACGAGGTGACCCTGGAACCGGTGGCCGAGGACGACAGTACACCGCCGGACGGTGCGTCGTACGAGGTCGTTCTGAAATCGCCGCACGCCGGCCTGCACCGGTTGGAGTGGAGCGACGGCAGCGACCGCACGAGCATCGCCTGGCAGGAGAATGTGCCGATGACCATGCGGTCGACGCTCGACGATCCGGCCCGGCCCAGCGGACGTTGGTCGCTGTACTTCTACGTGCCGCGCGGCACGAAAACCGTAGGCGGGTTCAGCACCGGCACCAGCGGCACCCTGCGCGACGGCGGCGGGAACGTGGTGTTCGATTTTTCCGAAATGGAGGAGCCGGGCCATTTTTCGGCGGCCGTCCCGGAGGGGCAGGAAGGGCGCCTGTGGCAGTTCGATAACTGCGTAGGCAGCCGCATGCTGATGACCGTGCCGCCCTACCTGGCCCGCAATGGAGCGGAACTGTTGCTGCCCCGGGAGGTCATTGAAGCCCACGAAACCCAGCAATAACATGTTTGTAACTCGTGCGGCCCGCCTCGCCGTCCCGGCAGGTTGAGCCGCCCGAGCACCGCTTGCGTTCGGGTTGTATCGCGCGCGGGCGTCGGCTATAATGAAGAATCGGTTTCCCCGTGAGGCCTGCCTACTTTTTCCCTCCATTACGAAAGGACGGACCAATGTCGAGAATCTACCGTCGCACCTTCCTCAAAGGCGCAGCGAGTGCTGTGGGCGCGGCTGCAACCCTCACCATTTCCGGCACCAAGGCCGGCGCGAAGGTGCTGGGAGCCAACGAGCGGCTGAACATCGGTGTGGTTGGCGTGGGCGGCCGCGGACGCGGGCACCTGGGCAGCTATAAGAACATGGAGAATGTCGAGGTCACCTGGGCCGTCGATCCCGACCAACGCCGGGCGAAGGATGCGCCGAACACCACCAGCGACATTCGCGAGGCGCTCGACGACAAGAACCTGCACGCCATCTCGGTGGCCAGCCCCAACCACTGGCACTCGCTGTCGGTCATTTGGGCGGCGCAGGCCGGGAAGCACTGCTACGTGGAGAAGCCGGCCAGCCACGACATTTACGAAGGCCGCGTGGCGCTGGAAGCCGCCAAGAAGTACGGCGTGGTGGTCCAACACGGCACGCAGCAGCGTTCGAGCCAGGGCCGGGCCGACATGATGAAGGCGATCCACTCCGGCAAGTACGGCAAGCTGGCCGTCGCGCACGGCTTCTGCTGCAAGCCGCGGGGCGGCATCGGCTTCAAGGAGCATGAAGCCCCGCCCGAATGGCTTGACTGGAAGATGTGGCGAGGCCCGGCCAAGATCGAGTACCACGGCAACCTGGTGCACTACAACTGGCACTGGTTCTGGCCCACCGGCAACGGCGATTTGAACAACCAGGGCACGCACGAGCTGGACGTGGCGTTCTGGTCGCTCGATCCGGATCAGACGGCTCCAGTCCGGGCGATGGCCTTGGGCGGGCGGTTCGCCTGGGACGACCAGGGCGAAACGCCCAACACCATGTTCGGCATCGCCGAGTACCCGAACGGTCAGAAGGTGTTCTTCAACGTCCGTAACGTCAACTACGACGGATACCAGCGCGAAGTGAAGAACGACTTCTACTTCGAGGACGGCGGCAAGATTCTCGGCAGCACCTATATTTCGCCCAGCGGCGAAAAGCAACGCGTCGAGGGCGAGCGTGCGGAAATCACGCCCGGCGGCAACTTCGGAAGCTTCATCACCGCCTGCCGCGAAGGCAAGCCGGAAATGGCCAACGGCACCATGGAGGTGGCCCACTACTCCTGCCTGCTCGGCCACGTGATGAACAACTCGTATCGGATCGGCAAGAAGGTGCCGTTCAACGCGAAGGCGGGCCGATTCGGCGACGACAAGCTCGCCTACGAGGAGTTCATGAAGGTCCACGAGATCATGCGCGACGGCGTCGGCGTGCCGGAAGACGAGGCCGAATACACCGTCGGCCCCTGGCTCACGTTTGATCCGAAGACGGAACGCTTCGTCGGCGAGCACGCCGACGAGGCCAACAAGCTCGTGCGCGATCCGCGTAACGAAGGGTTCGACATTCCGACCCCAGACAAGGTCTGATTTTACTCGACGGCCCAGGCAGCCACGCCCTCGTCCGTGCAAACGACGAGGGCGGGCTTGCCGTCGATTCGGGTCGTGGCGAGGCCTTGGAGAGCCTCGCCGTAGTTGAACCGGTCCAACATCTCGCCCGCGGCGCTGAGGACGTGGATGGACCCGTCGGCGCCGGGCAGCAGCCACACTGCCGGTCCGTCGGCCGAAAGCCGGCCGGGTACGATCGGCTCCACCGGCTGCCGATTCACACCATCGGGCAGGCGATAGGTCCATAGCATGTCCGCGCTGCGTCCGCCTAACGCCAGCCCCAGGGCCTCGTTTTCGCCCAGCTCCTCCGCCGCCAGAGCGCAGTATTCGTTGTGCCCGTCGCCGGTGAGATCGGCGCCGACGACCCAGCCGATGCGCCGGCCAGGCACGGCAATGGGCGGCAGCAGTTCGCCTCCCGCGTCGAGCACGGCCAGGGTGCCGGTCACGTTAGCGCAAAGCAGTCGCCTGGCGCCGTCGACGCCGGGCGCGGTCAGGGTCATGGTTTGCACGTTGGGCACCTTCCGATTGCCCCAGAGGCGTTGTCCGTCGAGCGACACCTCGTGCACTCCCACTTCGCCCCAGTAGCCCACGTAGGCACGCAAGACGCCGTCGCCGGAAAGGTCGCCTAGAAGGACGTCGGCAATGCCACTGTGGGGCTTTTCGAGGGCGTTGGGCGGGAAGCTCCAGAGCCGTTGGAACTGCGCGTCGAACACGTGGAATCGCTGTTGCCCGCTCATCAGCGCTACGGCGGCAAAGTAGGGCTTGCCGTCGGCGTCGGTTGCATGGCGCAGCACGTTGAATAGCTCGCCGGCCTCCAATTTCGGCTCGTGTACGGTAAGCAGCGTGCCGTCGAGCGACAGTTCCGCGATGCGCCTCCAGGCGTCGACCACGGCAAGCCTGGGACGTCCGTCCGGCCCTTGGAAGGCGAGCACGTTGCCCGGGCTCTTCAACTCGGTATTGGTCCAAAGCGGCGCGAGGCGGAACGTTTGCGGTTGGCTGCGGGGTGCAAGCCTAGCCTCAGGTACCCGCCGACCTGCCGGCACGGCTTCCCCTTCCGCGGTCTCGGCCTGGTCGAGCGACTTCTCGAACTGCCGAAGCTGCTCCTCATATTCTTCCCGTTGGGCCTCGAAGGTGTCGCCGCCGGCCAGCAGGGTTTCGATCGTTTTGGGTAGTTCCGTCGCCAAGTTCGGGCCGGCGCCCAATTCGTAGTACTGCACGACACCGCCGGCGTCGAGGACGAACAGCGCGGGAACCCCCGGAATACGAAAAGCCCTGGCGGCGGAAT
>CAYPWB010000417.1:0-1411 GCA_964414315.1 uncultured Planctomycetaceae bacterium
CCCCTCGCATGCAGCGGAGAAAACAGCCCGCGCCGCCGAGCTGTGAACGGTTACCTACCCGGACATTATAGGCCGTTGTTCGACATTCCAACAGCGAGCCGGGGACGAACTGATTTGGAGACGGCCGTTGGGGGACGAGAAGACTCCGGCAATCGGAATCGCGTGCCTCATTCGAGCCGCTGCAAGCCCCCTTGCGGGGCTATCTCGCGCCGTTCCACGTGAACTTGCCCGAACCGGCCGCTTTTCGGCGCCGGGGTAGCTGGACAAACCGGCGCCGCCTCGCGACAATAGGGGCCATCTCCGGCGACTCGGCCGGCGCAACGTCCAAAACAACGGAGGCGGATGATGCTTGGACAGCTACCCATTCTGTTGGCACAAGGTGAAGCGGCCCTGATGATCCTTGGGGCGGTTGTGTTCGTCTTCTTCGCCGTCATTTTCGCGCTGCTCATGTTCCTCTACGGCGGCATTTGGTTCCAGGCGTACATGTCGAACGCCAACGTGAGGCTGTGGAGCCTGGTGGGTATGAGCCTCCGGCAGGTCAATGCCCGCGTGATTGTCCAAGCGAAGATCATGGCCATCCAGTCGGGCATCGGTTCGGAGCGCGAGACGGGCATCACCACGCGGCGGCTGGAGGCACATTACCTGGCCGGCGGGAACGTGCCGCACGTCATCCGGGCGATCATCGCCGCGAACCGGGCCGATATCGACCTCGACTTCGACCGGGCGGCGGCCATCGACCTGGCCGGCCGCGACGTGCTCGAAGCCGTGCAAACCAGCGTTTACCCGAAGGTCATCGACTGCCCCGACCCGCAGCGATCGCAGAAAAACACCCTCAGCGCCATCGCCCGAAACGGGGTGGAACTCAGGGTGCGCGCCCGGGTGACGGTGCGAACCAACCTGGAACAGCTCATCGGGGGCGCCACCGAGGAGACGATCATCGCCCGGGTGGGCGAGGGGATCATTACCTCGATCGGCTCGGCCGATACCCACTTGGCCGTCATGGAGAACCCCGACAAAATTTCGAAGGCCGTGCTGGCGCGGGGGCTTGATGCCCAAACCGCGTTCGAGATCGTTTCGATCGATATTGCAGACATCGACGTGGGCGAGAACATCGGCGCCCGCCTCCAGACCGATCAGGCCGAGGCCGACATGCGCGTCGCCCGCGCCAAGGCCGAGGAACGCCGCGCCCTGGCCAGCGCCCGCGAGCAGGAAATGAAGGCCGAGGTGGCCCGAAACCGCGCCAAGGTCGTTTTGGCCGAGGCCGACATTCCCATGGCCATGGCCACCGCGTTCCGCGAGGGCAACATGCAGATTACCACGGCCCCGAAAGGGGTTTAGCCCGCGTCGGTCGCATGCACGTGCCCTGAGGCGACCCACGGGCTGTGTACAAAACCGTGGGACAAGCTTCCAG
>CAYPWB010000417.1:1511-5328 GCA_964414315.1 uncultured Planctomycetaceae bacterium
TCCCAGCTTGTCGATGGGGATGACAAGCTGGAAGCCCCACGGACGTCTACTTTCGCCCGAAGTGCCTCGGGAAACGCAATAGCCCTTATTTTCCGAGCGTCGCGAAGAACGCGTCGAGCCGCTCGGGGTGCAGGGCGCCGTCGTCGGTTAGGTCGTCCGTATCCGACGCGCGGTCCGTCGGCGTTCCGGCCCGGTGGCGGACGCCCGAGGCCAGGGTCGGCTGCATGAGGCCTTGCTCGGCGTGCTCGTACCCGTGCAGGTGGCCCAACTCGTGCATCACGGCCGTCAGCAGGTCGATCCGATGCACGGCGTCGGTTCCCGCCCGCGCGGTCAACTCGCCATCTCGACTGCCGGGCTGGAAGTCGGCGTCGTTCGTGTTGAGGTACCAGCCGAACCCGGCCGCATTGTGGTCGATGTAGATCGTCGTGCCGACAGTCAGCCCCAATTGCAGCCCCGGCAGGTCGGTCACGTGCACGTGGAAGGCCCGGTCCGCCACCTCGGCCGACATGCGTGCGATCGCTTCTTCGACGACCGGTTGCAGGTCGGCTTTGGCGATGGACGCTGCCGGCGGGGCGTTGGGCGCCGGCGCGGCTTCGGCGTGCAGGGCCGCGGCGGTCGGGGCGAAATTGCCGACCAGCGCGGGGCTCCAGGCGACGTGCTCGCTCGTCCAGTTGCCCCACCGGGCATTGTCGAAGCCGGCGCCGCTGCTCTCGGCCACCCACCAGTCGCCGTTGGTGGCTACGCGGCCGACGAGGTCGCTTCGGGCGTCGCCGTTGAAATCGCCCACCATCACGTCGAGCCACTGGATGTTGGCGCTCCACCGGCCCCATCGCTGGTTGGCGAACCCGCCGCCGTTGCTTTGGGCCACCCACCAGTCGCCGTTGGTGCCCACACGGCCGACGAGGTCGCTTTGGCCGTCGCCGTTGAAATCGCCTACCATCACGTCGAGCCACTCGACGTTCGCGCTCCAGCGGCCCCAACGCTGGTTGGCGAACCCGCCGCCGTTGCTTTGGGCCACCCACCAGTCGCCGTTGGTAGCGACGCGGCCGACGAGGTCGCTTCGGCCGTCGCCGTTGAAGTCGCCCACCGTCACGTCGAGCCAGTCGACGTTCGCGCTCCAGCGGCCCCAGCGCGCGTTCGTGAACCCGCCGCCGTGGCTTCGGGCCACCCACCAGTCGCCGCTAGTGCCCACGCGGCCGACGAGGTCGGTTCGGCCGTCGCCGTTGAAATCGCCCGCCATCACGTCGACCCACTCGACGTTCGGGCTCCACCGGCCCCAGCGCTGGTTGACGAAGCCGTGGTCGGTTGCCAGGGCGACCCACCAGTCGCCGTTGGTGCCCACGCGGCCGACGATGTCGGCCCGGCCGTCGCCGTTGAAGTCGCCCACGTGAACGTCGAGCCAGTCGACATTCGGGCTCCACCGGCCCCATTGCTGGGTGACAAACCGGCCCGTGCCGTCGTTCCGGGCCAGGAACCAGTCGCCGGAGTCGCCGGCGCGGCCGACGATGTCGTCGAAGCCGTTGCCGGTGAAATCGCCCACCATCACGTCGACCCACTCGGTGCCGGTGCTCCAGTACACGGTCCGTTCGTTGCTGAAGGCGTCGAACCGGTTGCTGGCGGAAATCCACCAGTCGCCCAGCAGCGGGGCGCGGCCGGCGAGATCGTGCGTGACGGGCGTGGGCACCACGTCGACCATGCCGACCGTCAAGGCGCCCCAGGTTCCGTAATCGTCCTGTGCCTGGGCAAACACCGCATGCTCGCCCACGCTCCAGGCGAGATGGCTGAGCGAGAGGCTCCAGCCGTCGCTGCCGTCCTCGTCGATTCCCAAGAGCTCGCCGCCGCGGTAGAACGCCACCCGCGCCGCTTCACCGTCCGGGTCGATTACCCCCACGGCGGTCAAAGTGAGCGTGTCATTCCGGGGCACCGGGGCGGGCGTGGCGACAACTTCGCCGACGACCGGAGGGGCGTTGAGCACCGTCACCGTGCCCGCCGCCGGCGTGCTCCACACGCCGTCGCTATCCTGGACCCGGGTGAACAGCGCGTGCTGCCCGAGCGTCCAGCCGGTCGTATCGACGCCGGCGAGCGCCCAACCGGCGTTCGCCTCGACCGTACCGAGCAGCTCGTCGGCGGCATCCCACACGCCGTTGTCGTTGGTGTCGCGATAGTAGGCGGCCCTCGCCACTTCGCGGTCGGGGTCGGTCACGCCTGCGGCGGTTAGGGTGATGGGCGTGGCGCGCGGAACGGGGTTCGGGGTAACCGAAAGACCGTCCACCGTGGGAACGGCATTGACAACCGTGACCGTGGCCTCGTGCACGCCCGAGTCGCCGTCGTTATCCCATGCGACGACGGAAACAGTGTGCTGGCCCAGTTCCCAGCCCAGGGTATCGACCCCCGACAGTCGCCAGACGCCGCTGCCCAAATCGCCGGAATCGCCCGCGCTCACCGTGCCGAGCCACGTCGAGCCGGAGTCGGCGTGCCATCGCAGGAAGTCGACCAGCACCACCTCGCCGTCCGAGTCGCCCACGCCGCCCGCGGTCAGAGTGAGTTCGTGGCCCCGGGTAACCGGGTCCGGGTTCCCCGCGAGCGTGGCGGCAAAGGGCGCGTCGTTCTCTACGGTTACCGTGGTCGATACCGGCGCGCTCCACGCATCGTCGTCGTCCAGCGCGCGGGCGAACAGGGTATGCGGGCCGAGCGCCCAGCCGGCCGTATTGACGCCGGGCAACGTCCAGCCGTCGCCGGCCGGCACCGAGCCGAGCCACTGATCGGACTCGTCCCACGCGTCGTTGCCGTTGGTGTCGCGGTAAAAGCTCACCAGTTCGACTGCGCCGTCGGGGTCGGCTACGTCGCCGGCGGTGAGGTCGAAATCGTATCCGCGAGTGACGGGGTCGGGAGCCGCCAAGAGCCCCGCGACCACCGGAACCGCGTTCTCGACGACCACGGTCGTGGAAGCCGGGGCGCTCCATCCGTCGTCGTTGTCCTGCGCGCGGGCGAACAGAGTGTGCTCGCCCAACGCCCAGTCCATCGTGTCGATGCCCGTCAACACCCAGCCGGTGTTGGCGTGGCCGGTGCCGAGCCGTTGGTCGCTCTCGTCCCACGCGTCGTTGCCGTTGGTGTCGCGGTAGAAGTCGACCAGGACGACATGCCCGTCCGGGTCGGAGGTGCCGGCCAGCGCCACGGTCAGGGTCAGTTCATGGCCCCGCGTGACGGGGTTGGGAGTTGCCACGGGGGCTGCAACCGTCGGCAGGGCATTCTCGACGAGTACCACGGCCGACGCCGGAGCGCTCCACGCCTCGTCGTTGTCTTGCGCGCGGGCAAACAGGGTGTGCTCGCCCAGCGCCCAGCCCGCGGTGCTCACGCCGCCGAGCGTCCAGCCGCCGCCGGCCTCGACCGTGTCGAGCAGTTCGTCGCTCGCATCCCATTTGTCGTTGCCGTTGGTGTCGCGGTAGTAGCTTACTCGTTCGACCTCGCCGTCCTGATCGCCCACGCCCAGGGCCGTCAGGGTCAGCTCGTGGCCCCGCGTGACGGGGTTGGGAGCGACGAAGAAGTCGGTGATGATCGGAACAGAGTTCTCTACGATCACCATGGCCGACACCGGCTCGCTCCACGCGCCGTCGTCGTCCTGGGCCCGGGCAAAGAGCGTGTGCTCGCCCAGCGCCCAGCCTGCCGTGTTGACGGTGAGCACCCAGTCGCCGTTCGCTGCAACCGTGCCAAGCACTTCGTCGTCCTCGTCCCAAACGCCGTCATCGTCGGTATCGTGGTAGAAGTTCACCAGCACGAGCGCGCCGTCGGGATCGTCCACGCCGGCGGCGGTCAGGGT
>CAYPWB010000418.1:0-5324 GCA_964414315.1 uncultured Planctomycetaceae bacterium
ATCCACTCGGCCGAGCGGCTGGACGCGTTGTTGCTGGCCGTGCTCGACGCGAAGTCGCTTGAGGACCTGCCGCTTTGAGCCATCGCGACTTCCCACACGCTGCGCTGACCACGACGCGTCTTTCCGTCCAGCGAGAGCACTGGGTTGAACGGGCCACGGACTTGGAGCGTTCCCCTCGCGATCGCACCGGATTCCGTGCACCCACCGAACGACCGTTTCTTTCGATCCGCACGGTATCGAGCCGCACCTAGAGTGCAAAATGATGTGTCGGTTCGACGTTCGTTGACTTGGGCGTCGAGCATCCACACGGGCGTCCCGGCAGTCCCCTCCACCGCCCGAAGAATCGCCACGCAGCAGCCCCGAGAACGCCCGCCGCCTGTCGACGGCCCGTCCCGGGGCAAAGTCGCCCGCTCCCCCGGCACGCCGTGGCGCTCGCACCGCACGGTGCGCCGGCCGGAGTGCCTCCGGAGGGAACGGTTCCCTCGGCCACGCCCTAGGCGAACGAACTGTCCTGCCGATGGACGTAGCCGGCCAGCAGCAGGGCGTAATTGAGCGCGTGCAGCGTGTCGTCCTGCTGGTTCGGCGGGTGGACGTACTTCACCGAGCGCTGGATGTCGTCGTACTCGGTCATCTCGCAGGCGATCTCGTCGAGGAACGGGCCGCACTCGGTGGATTGGGGGAAATGCAACGTTTCTTGTTTGATCCGCCCGAACAAGACCCCGAGGCTGCCCGTGCGGTCCACGGCCCATTTGTAGATAACGCCATCCTTCTCGGGCGGCTTGTCGGCGGTCGAGTAGAGGACGGCGACGTAGCGAGTCTGGCGATCAAGCTTCTTCCAGAGCAGCCGGTTGTTGACCGAACCGTTGCCGAGTCCGTCGGCGGCGACGAGCGTGACGCGAAACCGCCTGCAAAGCTTGGCGACTTCCTCCAGGACGACGTCGGGGTCTTCCTGGGCGTCGAACCGGGCGAAGTGATAGACGTTGAAGTGGAAATCCCGGTACATCACCCCGATGACCACTGCGGTTCGCGAGGTGCCCCCACCCCCCCAGTCGATGCCAGCGACGATGCGCACCTGTTGGTGACCGCGAATGTCTTTGAAGCTTCGGAACATCGGCCGGTCCTCGCAGCAGGCCTCGACCTGCTCGCGGGTGACAACGTGGTCGCCCAGCGCGGTCGGCAGGCCGAGCACCTCGTTGCGGAATGCGACCGGGGGGTAGTCTTGCTGGCAACTGAGGACGTCGTCGTAATTGCGAAAGGGGACCATCAGGTGGTTGATCCAGTACCCGGCCGCCCAGGTGGCCTGGGGATTACGGGGAACCCACGTCCCCAGGCGCGGGTCGATCGGCGCCTCGCACGCCGGGCAGACGAGCCCGCGGGGCCCGAGGACCTTCTCGTCGAGCAGCAGGCTCCCTTCGCACGTCGCGCAGGGCACCTGCCACTCGCACGCGGTCGATTTGCGGAAGGCCGTCTCCAGGTGGTTGTCGACCGTCTTGGGCGTGCCGGTGAGGACGATGCCGCGGTGCTCGGAGTGGCTGAGGCATTCTTCGAGCACGGGCAGGTGGCCCGCGGCGATGTCCTGGAACTCGTCGACGAACAGGAAGTCGGCGTTGAGCCCGCGCGCGGCATCGGCCGTGAGGAACGCCGCGCGGAGGTTCACCGTGGTGCCGTTGGCGAAGCGAAGGTCCTTCACGCCCGGAAGGCGGCCCGTTTTGCCGAACAGCACACGGCGCAACTGCGGACTCTCCTCGATCGTGGGCCGGAGCCGCGAGCGGCTGAAATCTTTCGCCTGCTCTCCGCGAGGAAAGGCGCACACGATGCGCACCCCCGGCCGCGTGACCGCCAGGTGCAGAATGCGGTTGACCACCAGTTGGGTCTTCTCCACCTGCCGGCTGGCGCGCAGGACCAGCCGCCGTAAAGGAAACCCGTAGATGTCTCGCAGGTAGTCCCGATTGGGAAACGTGATCGGCTGGTCGTCCAGGTAGATGAACTGTTCGGCGAATGCCATAGTGTTCATGATCGCCTCGCTTTCGTTGCGTGCCGTCGCCGTAGCGCCCTTCCCCTAGCCGGGGACTTGGCCTCGGCCCTCCCCGTCGCCGGCGTGGCGGCCCTCGTCGCCGTCGGAATGGGCGTCGCCGGCCTCGCCACCATCCCATCCCTCGTCGGCCATTCCTTCGAAGACCCACTGCCGTTGCTCGTCGCTGAGCCGGTCCGCGAAATCCGCGAGAAACTCCGGATGCATCCGGCACATCTCGGCGAGCTTCCATGTGTGCGCATCGTCGGAGTCTTCGTCGGCAGCGGGAAGGTTCGCCAGCTCGTTAAGCTGGATTTGCAGGCCGCGCAGCATCGCGCTGGCCTGGGCTGGCTGCAGGATTTTTAAAGCGACCAGATAGTTAACCCGGCGCACCTCCCGAAGCAGGTCCTCGCGCGTCAGGGGTTCGTCGGGGTAGATATCGTACGCGGCCGGATCGTCGTCCGACCGGGCGCTCGGTCCGTAATGTTGGTACTGGGAGCCCCAGGGGGCCCAGGGAACGAGTTCTTGACTCATGGAATAACCTCTCGATGATGAACAGGAAAGAACAATGACACGGGATGAATGCATGGGTTGCGCAAGCCGCCGCCCGCCGGGAACGTCCGGCGACCGCGTGCGCAACGAGAAACACAGGATGAATGGCAGGAATATACTCCAAGGAATCCGCCGGGGGCCGGCTGTCCGGGCCGGCCGGCAAGCCGTGCCCAACCGTCCGCATCCGGGCGCCGACGCCCAGCGCGAAGCCGAGAATCGGAGCGAGCAGGAACGCTTGCCACGGTCGCGCCGCCCGGCGGGCCCGCGGCCCACCGCGGCGTGGAGGCGACGGCCTGAGGCAACCGGGAATCGTCGTTCGCAATGGACGGACGGTCATGCGGGCACCATGCTCGACGGGGCGTTCGGCCCGGCGGCGTCCGGGGACGCTTGGTCGGGCGGGGTCTCGAACGGCTCGGTGACGGGCGCGACACCGGGCCGGGCAACGGCGTCGGTATCGGGCTCGGCATCGAGCTGGGGGGCGGGTCCCCATGCCGCCCCCGGCGGGGGAGGCGGTCGGAACGCAAGGTTGAGAAAGACGGCGTCGAGTCCGGCCAATCGCCGCGAAACCTCCGGTGAGGCGAACGCCGCACGGATTTTCTTGGCAACGCAGCGTACGGTTTCCGGCCGTCCGATCCCGGTCGCTTCGGCCACCTCCGCGGTGGTCGCGTCGGAGTGTCGCAGCAAGCACTCGATCGCCAGGAACCACGCGCGGAGCGGCACGTGGGACCCGGCCAGGACGGTCCCCTCGCGTATGCGGACCTGTCTTCGGCAACGGGCGCATTTCCACCGGCTCTCCTCGGGCCCCCGGACGCGGATCCACTTCGCCTGATCGTGCTTGCATTGGGGGCAACGGAACGGCTGTCTCCGCGCCCATTCGGTCAGGTAGGTGACGCAGGACTCGTTGTCCGGGAAACGGGTCGCGGCGATCGGGCGCGACCGGTGCAGCGGGCTGACCTCCGCCGCCGGCTCGGCCGGCGCGAGCCGCTTCTGCTGAAGCTCCATGAGTACCCGGCGTTTTTCTTGAAAGGCCAGTTCATGAATGCGTCGCGCGCGGGTGAGTGGATCCATGATGTTGCGGTTGACCGCGCCGGCGAGCATGATGTCCGTAGCGGTCAGCCCCGTCCCGCCTCCCGGCCCGCCAGGCCGGGGGCAGAAGGCTGCCAACTGCAAGGCCGCATCGGCCCCTTGCCGCATCGCTGCCTCCTCGATTCCCAGAAGCCGCTCCACCTGGGCGGCACGTTGGGCCAGCTCCCACACGTAGTGCGTTTCCAGCGGCGTT
The DNA here is from genome assembly GCA_964414315.1 of uncultured Planctomycetaceae bacterium. Lineage (GTDB taxonomy): Bacteria > Planctomycetota > Planctomycetia > Pirellulales > Thermoguttaceae > PWXP01. The sequence continues at coordinate 3,843 of CAYPWB010000418.1, forward strand.
TGCGGGTCGTACTCGTTCCAGTACAAGTCTATATAGTAGTTCACAACCTCCGGCCCGAGCACCTCCGGAAGGAGCGTTTTGGCGTATCCCCCGTGGGTGAGCGCATTGGCGCGGGAGCGGCGCTTCCCCTCGGGTGTTTTCGGGCCGCCTTGCCGTGTCGGCGCTGGCGAAGGTCCACCAGGCGGTGCCGTTACGGCCCGACCCGCGGCCGTCGGATCGGCCGCGGGCAACACGCCCTGGGGCCCGCCTCCCCCGGCGCCGGGCATCCGGCGGCCCGCGTGTGGCGGCGAAGCGGATCGGTTGGGCTCACGCTGCTTCGGGCAGGCCTGCTCGCATGCCGGAAGGGTTTCGTGGGACTGAGGGCCCGGGGGCGGGCCGAAAGATGGGGCACTCGCGTTGCCGGGCACGTTCTTCGTTGCGGCCGCTTCGGCCGGTCTTGGCTGGCTCATGAAACGTTTCCTTTACTGTTGGCGTTCTTTGCAAAAATGCGGGCACCTGCCGGACCACATCGGCCGCCCCCGCAATCGCTGTTTTTCCTTGCACGGGACAACTTTCCCGCGAGACTCCATGGGCGACGGGAGGAGGACCGCACGGCGTCGCGCGCCGTTCCGCGTCCGAAGTGACCCAGGCAAATCCACCAAACTCCTTGTATAACATGCGTTTACATCACATCTGCCCGTTCGGCCGTTCCTTTTCTCCCAGTCGTTCCCGCCCGAAAATCGAGCGCCTCGCTCGTGGTCTGCGTCCCATTGTCCCAAAGCAAAATACAGATGTCAAGCCGCAATGCTCGCTTTTTGTTGTTTTTGCGTACTGGAATTTATCTCCGGCGTGTGTTATCACTTTGTTGGCGCGGCGCCATGGGCTTCCCGAGGGTGGCGCGCTGCCCGGAAACACACGCCTTTGGTCGCGGCCGAAGCGCCGAGATCGCCTCGGGCGTGCCTGTCTGCCAGCGTTGCGGAGAACCGGCTCGCCCGCGTCCGTTGGGGCTGGCGGCCTTGGCGGCCATCGCCGGCGCCGAGGCCGGCACACGGGCTCGGGTGCGGCCGTCGCGTCTGACACCTCCACCGGAGGGCGACGCGGATCCGCCGTGCATCTTCCTGCGTGGCACCGGTTACCTGACACCGAGCACCTCCCTCCCCGTCCAACTGCTCATGTACTACGGGACGCCCCAGCAGAAGCAGGGCCGTGGGTCCGATGGGCTCAGGGCCCGTTGCCAGGCCGTGCCCCAACGATCCTGGCGTGAGTCAGGCGCCCCGCACGGCCGCGGGGCAGCCCGTGCCGCCCGCTTGTCGGGCAGGGGCAGAATGGCTATACTGCATATAGATTGGGCCGTGGTAAGGCACCGCACAAAGGCTCTGGAATGCCGGCGACGCTGCGCCACGGCGGCCGACACCAAACCTGGAGGAGATCGGACATGGATACCAGGCCCGTTGACCTCGGTGGGCTTCCCGAGCCAATCGCGCGCGGCCTGGAGGTGGTCGC
>CAYPWB010000419.1:0-5320 GCA_964414315.1 uncultured Planctomycetaceae bacterium
GAAGGGCCGTCCCGGCAAATTGGACCTGTCCCGTTTTCCCCGCCCGTTTTCCCGGCACGGCACCTATCCCGTTTCTCGTAACGCACAAAGGCCATCATGAAGCAAACGAAGCAACTGCCCCCGCGCGACAAGATCAAACCGGCCGACACCTGGGACCTGAGCAGCCTCTTTCCCGACGACGCGGCCTGGGAGCAGGCCTTCCGGAAGTGGGAGAAGCAGGTTTCCCGCTACGACCGGTTCCGCGGCACCCTGCGCGACGGCCCGGAAGCCCTGGCCGCGTGCCTGAAGTTCGATGCGGCCTTCGATCGCGCCGGCGAGCGCCTCGGCGTGTACGCGCACCTGAAGGTGGCCGAGGACCAAACCAACTCAGCGTACCAGCGCATGCAGGGTCGGTACGTCAACGTAGCCGGCCGCGCCGCCGAAGCCGCCAGCTTCATTCGGCCCGAAATCCTGGCCATCCCCGCCGCCCGAATGCGCGAGCAGCTCGAACACAAGGCGCTTCGCCCTTTCCGTATTCTGCTCCAGCGGCTGCTGCGGTACAAACCGCACACGCTGGGCAAGAAGGAGGAACGGCTGCTGGCCATGCAAACGGAAATGGCCCAGGCGGCCGGGCAAGTTTTCCGGCAACTCAACGACGCCGACATGCGGTTCGGCACCGTCAAGGACGAGCGCGGCGAGTCGCTTGAGCTGACGCACGGCACGTTCTCAAAACTGCTCCACTCGCCCAAACGCAGCGTGCGGCGCACCGCGTTTAAGCAGTATTACGAGCAATACGCGGCGCATCAGTATTCACTGGCCGCCGCCCTCAGCGGCTCGATGCAGCGCGACGTGTACTACGCCCGGGCGCGCAACCACCCGAGCGCCTTGGAGGCCGCCCTGTTCCCCGACAACATGCCGCCGGCCGTGTACGACAACCTGATCGAGTCGGTGCACAGGCACCTGCCGGCGGTGCACCGGTACTACGACGTGCGGCGCCGCAAGATGCGCCTGCGCGACATCCACCAGTACGACACCTACGTGCCCATCCTGGCCGACTTGCAAACGCGCCACACCTGGAACGAGGCGGTGCGCGTCATCCTCGAAGCGCTCGAACCGCTCGGCAGCGAGTACTGCGGCGCGTTGGAGAAGGGCCTGCTGGGCCGCTGGTGCGACCGCTACGAGAACCGCGGCAAGCAAAGCGGCGCCTTCAGTTGCGGCTCGTTCGACGGCGACCCGTACATTCTCATGAACTATCAGCCCGACGTGCTCGAACATGTGTTCACCCTCGCCCACGAGGCCGGGCATTCGATGCACAGCTTCTACTCGTCGAAGAGCCAGCCGTTCCAGTACTACGACTACGTGATCTTCGTGGCCGAGGTGGCCAGCACGTTCAACGAACAGTTGCTCAGCCGATACCTCCTCGACCGCGCGCCGGACGACCGCCATCGGGCGTACCTCATCAACCGGCAGATCGACGCGATGCGCGGCACGCTGGTGCGGCAAACCATGTTCGCCGAGTTCGAGAAGATCGCCCACGCCTCGCTCGAGGCCGGCGAACCGCTCACAATCGACCGCTTCAAGGAGATTTACCACGACCTGCTCGTGCAGTACTTCGGCCCCGACTTCGCGCTCGACGACGTGTTGGACCTCGAATGTCTGCGCATTCCGCACTTCTACCGCGCCTTCTACGTGTACAAGTACGCCACAGGCATGTCGGCCGCCATCGCCCTGGCCAACCGCGTGCTGGGCGGCGGCCCCGGCGAGCTGAACGACTACCTCGGCTTCCTCGGCGGCGGCTGCTCGAAAGACCCGCTCGACCTGCTGCGCGGCGCCGGGGTAGACATGGCCCAACCCCACGCGGTCGATACGGCGCTCGGGCAGTTCGACCAATGGGTCGACGAGTTGGACGGGCTGGTGTAGGGAGTGGTTCTTGGGAGCGGCTCTGTCGCTCGGGTTGCCTTCATGGTGTAGAATGTGCCGGATTGCGCGGGAACGGGTTCCAGCCGGGCTATTCCGCCGATACGGTGTAAGCCCACCCTGCGTTTCTCGCTCGCGGCGGGTTGTTTGCACTGCTTTAGGAGGCAACGCATGAGAAGTATCGGAGTATTTGCGGCCGTGGTGTGCATGGCCGGATCGGCCAACGCGCAGGATATTGCCGAACGCGTCGTTCTGTACGCCGACGGCTCGGCGCAAGGCTATCGTGTGGCGGCCTGGTCGATGCTACGGGAGGAGCGGGTGGAGACCGGCGGAAACGGCAAATTCCTTTGGGTGAACGGCGATTGCCAGGCACAGCCCTGGGCGGGCGTCCGGGCGAGCGCCGGCCGGGACGACGACGGGCTGACGGTCGATGCCGATTGGCTGGCCAACGGCTTCATCCGTTTCCAAATGACCGTCGGCTACGACGAATATGGAAATCCCGGCCCGGTCGAGGTCCAGTTGCGTCCCGAGGCCGAAGGGATTCGTTTCCAGGCCCTTCGCAGTGCCCGAATCGACCGAGGACGCGGATTGGACGAGGATCCCCAGTCGTGGCAGGCCGTACTGGTTCCTTTGCGCTATTGGACCGAGTTGAAGACCGGCGACTTGGTGCGCGGCCTCGCCCTGCAAAACCGGGGGCAAGTCGATCGGCCCATCGGCTACAACCACATCGAGTTCGTTCGCTTCCGGACGATTCCCGATTGGTTGCAGCAGCAAGACAGCGAGGCAATTGCCCAGCCCGAGGTCGAATGGCCGGCCTACGCCCAATTGCCGCTGAACCTGCGCAGCGCGGAAAGTCTGCCTCGCGTGCGGGACGGGGCATGGGTCGACGGCAGCGGCCGGAGGGCTTTCCTGCTGGCGCCTTACTGCCGCGAAGACCGCCGGCTCGATTTGCGGGGAACCACCGACGAAGCGCGCAAGGAGCGACTACCCGACCACGGGCTGTTCGATCCGGCTCGGCACGGCTGGATTCACCAGGACCCTTTCACGGACGAGAGCTTCCGCCGCCTCGGGTTCAACGTGTATTCGGCCACCATGCCGCCCCAGGTGTTCTGGGCGACCATCGGCCACGCGGGTCGCCGCACCGACCAGGATCCCGCTCGACTGGCGGCCACCTACCGGCGCATCGGCACGCCGTTTTTTGTCGATACGGTCTGCTGGCCCTGGACGCTCGGCGCGCCCGGAACTGACCGGCACCGGAGCCCGTTGCCGCCGGAGGCCTTGACCGAAGGGCAGCATCACTGGGTGCCGTACCGTATCTCCGGGGCGGGGCGCGAGGTCTGGTTGAACATCTGGCGGTTGTACGCCGAACGCTATCGCGACGCGGGCGTGCCGGTCGTCGGGTTCGAATTGTTCAACGAACCGGCTTATCTCGGCCGTTCCGCCGACCACCAGGCCGAGTTCGCCCGTTGGCTCGAAACGCGTTACGGCACCATGGCGGAACTGAACCGCGCTTGGGAAACCGATCTGCCCGATTGGACCGCGGCGGCAGATGTTTCCGAGGACCCCAAGTTGCGGGCAATTGCCGGCCGGTTCTTCGACTACGACGATTATCTGTCCGAACGCTTCGCCGATTTGGTTCGGGCCGGCGTGGCAGCGGTCGACCGGATTCTGCCGGGCACCCCGGCCGGTGTCCAGACCATGGGCGGCTACGTGCTCAGTCCTCGCGAGGCCGTCTTCCTGCACCGATTCGTTCGCCACCAGAGCCTGGTGCTCACGCCGACCGACGGCGGACGCTGGACGCCCGGTGCGAATGCGAGCAGCCCGCCGGCGAGCCGGTTGGAATCGCCGATGGCCCCCGCGCCGCTCGAGAACGACCTGCTCCGGACGCTGGCCGGCGACAAGATGATCTTCGACAACGAAACCTACCTTCAGGGCCAAACCCGGCGGGAAACCCGCAACCGGCTCTGGTCGCACGTCCTTTGCGGACTCGACGGGCTGACCGTGTTCAGTTGGAGCAAGCGGGGTTGGGCCTGGTGGCGCGACGGCCGGGACGTGCAGATCGAAGCCGACAAGTACCCCTATTCGGTCTTGAACCCCATCGCCCGCCGCACCGATGCGCTGCGAGGCATCCTCGACTTCGCCGAGGAAATCCAGCAGTTGGCCGGCGATGTGCTGCCCAAGGGCTGGGGGCCGACGCCGTCGGTCGGTGTGTTGTACTCCTGGCCCCAGGCGAGGCGGCTGGTGTTCGACGCCACCACGCCCGACAAGAACGCCGCCTACTACGCGGCCCTGAAATACGGGCACGCCAACCTGCGCGTCGTCCCCTCCGACCGGGCGACGGAACCGGACGGCCTCGCCGGGCTCACGGTTCTGGTGTTGGGCGGGGTGCGCTACCTCGAGCCCGAACTGGCGCCGGTGTTGCAATCCTTTGTCCGAAAAGGGGGAGTGCTGGTGTTTGGCGAGGCGGTGCCGGCTCGGGATCTCCACGGCCGTCCGTTGCCCGAGCTGCCTGTAGCGGGCGAATTCGGCGGGGCCGACCCGGCCCCGGGTCGCTACGGCGAACTCGAACTGCGACGCGGCGTGCGCACCGTGACGCCCGCCCCCGACGCACGGGTGCTGCGGCGCGACGCCGCGGGCCGCCCGCTGCTGCTACGCCGCGACTTGGGCCGGGGCCGCGTCTATTTCCAGGCGGCCGACGTCGTCGGCTACCCCTTGCTCGAATTGCTCGAGGAAATCTTTCGGGATATTCGACCCGAGCCCGACTGGCACCTGGCCGCAAAGGTGCGTCTGGCCGGGGGGGACGAACCGGCGGCGAACGTGCTGATTTCCCGCCGCTCCTATGCCGACCGGCACGTGCTTTTGCTTCAGAATCGGGACGGGTACGCGAAGCAACTGGGCCTGCGTTTGCCGGGCATTGGGCCCGACTGGCAGCCTTACGATGGACTGACCCGTCGCAGGCTGTCTCTGTCGGTCGACGGCAGTGTTTCCCTTGCGCTGGGCGAAGGCGATCCCGGTGCCGTCATCTGGCGACGGCCCGACGCGCAGCGTTGACTGGGGAGCCGGAGCCGTGGTCCGGACGCGGTCGCTCAGTCCGATGTTGCATCCACAGTACACGATGGCGAGTGCTGGAACCGATGATCGAAGGTAACCGTCCCCTTCGCATGCGCCCGAGAAAACTGCCTGCGCCGCCGGCCCGTGAACGCTTGCGATCGAAGACTCTGGCGGCCAAGCCGTCGAACGTGCCGAGCGGACTCGCCTGAAAGACCGGCTCGCCGAGTGTGCTATTTAGGGACGGACTGTTGCGCCGGCGCGGGGTGGGATGTGCCGCGGGTGGCGCGGCTGAACAGGTTGCCGTCGTCGTCGAACCATAGCGGGTCGATGCAGATGAACCGGTCCCACTCGACGCGGTCGTTCCGCTTCTGAT
>CAYPWB010000420.1:0-5318 GCA_964414315.1 uncultured Planctomycetaceae bacterium
CACGTTCCCTCTCCCTCTGAAAGAGGGCCAGGGTGAGGGGCATGGGCCAATAGACCTTGCCCCGATCTCGCTCAGACCCCACAGGCCCTCGCCCCCGGCCCCTCTCCGAAAGGGAGAGGGGAGTCTTTCGGCGACGGTTTCCACCTTCACGCAGGACGCCCCCTACTCCTCCACCTGGTCCAACGCAATGGCTTCGTCGATCAACAGCGTGGGAATGCCGTCGACGATCGGGTACAGGAGCGTCCGATCCTCGCGCACCAGGCCGGCTTCGAGCGGCGCGGCAACCTCCTGCCCCGCGCGGTTGCGGACCCGCTTCGCTGCAATCGCCCGATTGACTCGGTCGAGCAGTTCCGTTTCCGCCATTTCGAGACGGGTGCGGTTTTCCGGGCAAACGATTAAGTTGAGCAGTTCAGGTTCCATGGCCATAACCATTCGCGAGGGGCATATCCAACATCCGCTGCGGAGCGGTCTACCAACCGGCCGTCAAGCTTCTGCCATCGTCGCCCATCAGCATGACCGATGCGGAAGCCGACTGCAAGACCCCGCCGCCCCAAAGTAGCCGTTAGCCAAGCCAGCCGTCGCCAAAAATGGCCGCATGCACCGCGAGGCTCCGGGGGCCGGCGTGTCGACTCGGAGAGTCGACCTACAGTATAAAGTAGCAGGCACGCTCCGCCGTGCCGTCCGACAATGCACCGGTGGCGAAAAGACACGCTGGAAGCCTTGTCCCACGGCCGTCGCGGCCGCTTGGTTTACGGGCCTTCCTGCGGGCCGAACGACGGCTGTTGCTGCCGGTTGTACAGCCCGATGACGTCGCGCAGCAGGAAGTCGGCGGGCAGGGGTTGATCGAGCTGGTCGAGCAGCTTCTGGTAGGTGCCGATCGTTTCCATCAGGTCCTCGATGGTGGTCTGATCCTCCAGCAGGCCCGGATGCGCGTCGAGCACCTGCCGCCATTTCGCGAAGCCTTCGCCGTACAGGTCGACGGCTTCGGGCAGGTTGCCCGCGGCCAGCGCTTGTTCGGCGCGATAGATGAACTCGCGGGCGTCGACGGCGTCGGGCGTCTGCTCCACCTGGCAACGCAAGCGCCAGTAGCCGTAGTTGGTAATCTGCCGATATCGGTCGATTTGCCGGGCCCGCTCCTCCAGCTCCGCAATCTCCTCGGCCAGTTCGACGGCCCGTTCGCGGTCGGGCCGCGGCACCCGCGCGGCCACGTCTTTGTGGTCGATCTCGAGCTTCTCGCCGGCATCGGCGGCAAGCTGGTGTTGCCGCTCGGTACGGTCGGCCACGGGCGTGTCGAACGCTTCGCGTTCGCTGGGGCGCAGGGCCTCGTAACGCTCCTGGTAAATCTGCTCGCGAATGCCGCCGGTGAGCTTTTCGAGTTCCTCGGTAAGCTCGTCGATCGTTTCCCGATACCGCTCCAAACGCTCAAGCTGAATGATCGTTCCGAAGCTGGTCGGAATGTCTTGCAGGCCGTAGTGCCGCCATTCGCCGGCGGCGACATTCCACGCGCGCAAGGCCCGCTCGCCGAAAACGCCTTCCTTCTGGATGGCGTCGGCGTAGTTGATTTGCGTCATGGGGGCGTCGGAGCGGAACAGCAGCGGGCTGAGGCCTCCGAGCGACGCGCCGTCGTCAACCAGTTCCTCGGCTCCAAGGAACCATTGCTTTCCAACCAGCCAATTGTCGCGGTCGTCGAGCACGGGGTACCGTTCGGGCGGATGGTACAGCGCGTTGCGGCGGTGGAACTCGTCGTCCTCGTGGAACAGGCGGCGGAACTGCCGACGCTCGTCGGCCCGGCCGATCTTCTGCGCGATGAACCAGCCGATGTCCCAATGCAGCCGCGGCTGCTCCCGGTTCCACTCGGTGCCGTCGATCAGGAAGTTGATGCCGCGGATGACCCACTCGTAGCGGTCGCGATAGTCGTCGAACTCGACCGACACGTTGTAGGACAGGTTCCAGGCCTGGAACCGCCACACGGCGACGAAGTTCGGCTGGAGCTTCACAAGCTGGTTGAGTGTGGCCGAAAGGTTGGTCCAATCCTTCTTCATCTTGTATTCGTTGGCCCGGCCCCAAAGCAGGTTGGCGGCCACGCCGCGCAGACCGAGGGTGGCCAAGCGAATCGATTCGCCGGCCGGATCGATCTCGCCCAGTTGCGCCTGGCTCAGCCCGTATTCGGTGCGCATCTGCGCCAGCACGCCGCCCGGCGAGCCTTTCGCGCCGCGGGCATCCTGGGTGGCCGGCCGGCTGAAGAAGAACATGACGCCCAGCAGCAGGGCCATGGCCACCAGGTAAGAGATTTTCCGATAGAACGACCGGTCGCGTGGATTCATCGCGCCACCTCGCGCAGTTTCAGGAAGAAGTACCCGGCCAGGAACACCGGGAGGAAGAAGCCCAGCATGGCCACGATGCGGGTAGCCAGCAAATCGCCCGACACATTGAACCCGTAGGCCACCCACGTCGAGTAATCGAACTTCTCGAACGCCGGGAGGATTTCGGCCATGCCGCGCAGGTAGCCCCGCAGGGCGGTGTCGAGCATGAGCATCAACCTGGAGGAGTAAGTTTCGGGCAGGTCGGAAATGAGGTTCTCCTGGGTCAGCAGCCGGTAGAACGCCTCGACCGGCCCGCCGCCGGGCAGCTCGCCGCTGGCCAGGCTCATCATGAACCGGCTGGCCATGCCGCCAATCAGCGCGCCCAGGGTGGCCAAAATGGCCACCGGCCCGCTCAGGAACGTGCTGAACATCACCCCGAACGCGATCATCAGGAACATCTGCATCCAAATGCCCACGTAGCCTTTGACGAAGTTCCAGGCGAACCAGCCGTCGCGGGCGCGGAAGTAGAGGTCGGCCTGGGCAACGCCGAAGTACTGCGCCGGGTCGATGCAACGGAGCCACACCTCAAGCTGCCCCTCGTGGACGAAATCCTCGAACAGGTCGAACGTGCGGCCGTCGCTGGCCCGGGTGAGCTCGCGAGGGATGATCTGCGAGTCGGTCGTGTGCTCCTTGGCCGGGAAGATGCGAACCTCGACCTGCTCGCCGGAGTCCGGGTTGCGCACCATGAGGCTGCCGTGGATGGGCGGAATGTGATCGCCCGACGTATCGCCCTTGTGCGTGCGGAACACCTCGATGGTCAACTCGATGGGCAGCCCCTCCGGGAAGCGGTCCTCGGGGAAGCGCTGCGGCGTAATGCCGTCGAACGTCCAGATGGCCGCGGCCAGCGTGCCGCCTTGCACGAAACTGCGGTACGCCCACTCGCCGCCCACGTTCACGCCCGCGTCGACCGGGTCGCCCTTCGAGTCGTTGAACCGTAGCTTGCCGTAGATGGGCACGCGGGCGACGAAGCGGTCCTCCGGCGGCCCGACGGTGTGCTCCAGCGGCGGCCGGTCGGCGCCCGACGCCCCCTCCGGCACGCGGTAGGAGAACTCGTGCCAGTGGCCGCGGGCCGAGTCGGTGCGAACCCGGCCGCGCGGGATCAACGCGGCCCGGCCGTCCTCGCGGCGGATCGCGTCGGCCCGCAGCGTGTGCCGGTGGCCGTGCGCCGTTTCCGTTTCGATTTCGATGGGCGGGGCCGGTTTGCCGCCGTCCAACTGTTCCTGCCAGGAGTTCTGCAGGCGTTCCAACTCGCGGGCGGAAATTTCATGCGTGTGGCTGAGCCCCCGCACGACGAACACGTAGCTGAGCACCCCCATGCACACCAGCAGCCCGGTGCCCACCGCCGTGAACCCGAGAATCCGCCCCAGCACGATCTCGCTTGGCCGAACCGGCTTCGTCACCACCGTGTGCAGCGTACGGTTCTTGATGTCGGCCGGCAGGCTCAGCGTGCTCAGGAACAGGGCCAGCAGCAGAATGAGGTACACCGTGGCCGTGAGCACGAAGCTCAGGTACAACCGGGCAGGATGGGTGCTGGCCGGGTCGAGGAAGAATCCGGCGAACAGCAAAATGACGATGAACACGCCGAACACCACGACCACCCAGCGGCGGATCGATTCCTTCACCGCCAGCCATGCCAAGGCCGATACCCGGCGCGCCGACATGCCGACCACGTCGGCCCAGGCGTCGGCCAGCGTGCGGCCGACCATGCGCACGGCCGCGCCCGGCCCATGACGCGCCGCCGCAATCAGCCAGCCCGCCACCAGCGCCGCCGCCGCCACGCTGCCGGCAATCAGCAGCCAGTGCAGAAGGCCCGAGGGAAGCCATTCCAAGAACGGTACAATTTCTTCTTCAATAACCATCGTTCAGGTTGTTTTTTGGTTTTTCGGCACGGGTTACGGCTTGGCGGCGACGGCGCCGTCGTCGCCGGCCTGCTCGGCCAGCACGCCTCGCACGCGACGGCCCGGGTGGGCCTCGCTGTGGCGGATAATGCCCAGGAACAATTCTTCCAGCGTCGTCGTCGGGTTGCCCATCGCCACCACTTCCCCGCCGTGTCGCGCGACCACCTGTCGGATTTCCTCCTTCGCCTCCTCGCTCAGCCCGGAGGCGCGAACCTCGGTGACGTCGCGCATCGTCAGCAGGGTGTCGACCCGGCCCAATTCCTTCAACTCGCCCTGGTACAAAATGCCGATCCGGTCGCACACGTCCTGCACGTCGGCCAGCAGGTGGCTGCACAGGATGATCGTCTTGCCGGCGTCGCGCAGCTTCAGGATCAGGTCCTTGATTTGCCGGGTGCCGATCGGGTCCAGCCCGCTGGTGGGCTCGTCGAGCAGGATCAGCTCGGGATCGTTGATCAGCGCCTGCGCCAGCCCGATCCGCCGCACCATGCCCTTGGAGTATTCCTTCAATTGCCTCTTGCGGGCCTTGCCGAGCCCCACCAGGTCGATCAGCTCGTTCACCCGCTGCCGGCGCACCTTACGCGGCATGGTGAACAGCCGGCCGTAGAAGTCGAGCGTTTCCTCGGCGTTGAGGAAGCGGTACAGGTACGATTCCTCGGGCAGGTAGCCGATGCGTTCGTTCTTGGTGACCTCGGTGGCGTCGCGACCGAACACCAGGGCCTGGCCCGTGGTGGGGAACAAGAGCCCCAGCAGGAGCTTCATCGTGGTGGTCTTGCCGGAACCGTTGGGCCCGAGCAGCCCAAAGATTTCGCCGCGGCGGATTTCCAGGTCGAGGGCCTTTAGCGCCTCGACCTTGCGGCGGCCCCAGAAATCGCGATAGACCTTGGTCAGGTTCCGGGCTTCAACAACAACTTCGGATGGAGGCATGGAAATAACCTGGAGAGGGGGAAAGGCGGGTCGCAGGCCCGCTCGGCGACACTAGACCGTCAGCGCCGAGGCAACGCCCGCCAACAAAAGGCTGTACGTAAACAGCCCCCGGCCGGTTCGAGTGATTTGCGAA
>CAYPWB010000421.1:0-5301 GCA_964414315.1 uncultured Planctomycetaceae bacterium
TCTCATTGCATTGGGCCTCCATAACGGGGAAAACTTGTCCAATCACATTCCGCGCCGCTAAAGCTCTTCCTCGTCCGGGTTACTTTCCACAGCGGCATCGTAGGCGTCGTGCTCCTGTTCCGGGGCGACGGCCAGGACGCGGTCGCCCACCGCGGCAATGCCCCATGCACCCGCCGGGGCCGTCAGTACGATGCTGAGGACCGCCACGGCAAGGATGACTTCGCCGGGCGTGGTGTCCATTCCGGCCGCCCGCATAGCCATCAGCGGCGCCGCCCCGATGGCCGCCTGCACCGTCGCCTTGGGCGAATAGGCAACGACCACGAACAGCCGCTCCTTCGCGTTCAGCCTGCTGCGGGCAAGGCACAGCAGCACGCCGGCGGCGCGGGCCAGCAGCCCCAGGCCGATGACGGCCGCTCCGGCCACGCCCGCCCTCCACGCCACGGCGAGGTTCACCTGGGCGCCGACCATCGAGAAAAGCACGATTTCGGCAAAGACCCACAGTTTCGCCAGCTTGGCGGAGATTTCGTGGGCCATGTGCTCGCGCTTCTCCAGGATAATGAACCCGATGCCCATGGCGGCCACCAGGCCGGCGAACGGCACGTGCCCCGCCAGGAGAAATTGCAACCGGACCAGCAAGATGGACAGGGCGAGCACGATGAGCACCCGCTTGGTCGCCCGCGGGTTGAAGCGGTCGAACAGCCGGTAGAGGCCGGCCCCCACGAGCAGCCCGACGCCGCCGCCCAGCACGAGCGACAGCGGGATGCCGGCAATCTGCCACGCGACGTTGACCTGCCGGCCGACGTGCAGGCCCATCACCACGCTGTGGACGACGATGACGTAGATGTCGTCGACCGACGCCGCGGCCATGACCATCGACGGGATGTCTTTGGCGGCCCCCTTCCGCTCTTTCATGAAGCGGATCATGGCCGGTACGACGACAGCGGGCGAAACGGCCGCGAGCACCGAGCCGAGGATGGCCGATTCCAGGAGCGTCAGGCCCAGCAGCCACGGTCCGGCCGCGGCGACCGCCAAGCCTTCGCAGGTTGCCGGAATGAACGCCAGCAACAGGACCCGGCCGCCCACCCGGTGCAGCGTTCGCCGGCTCAGTTCGAACCCGACGCGCAGCAGGATGACGATCAGGGCGATCAGCCGCAGGTCGGGTCCGATGGCCAGCAGGTCGGGATCGACGTAGCCCAACACATAGGGCCCGAGCAGCACGCCGACCGCCAGCATGCCGATCAGGCCCGGGATACGGGCGCGGCGGCAGGCCCAGTCGGCCATAAGGCTCAAGACGATGATTTCCGCGATACTGACCGCCATGGCACCTTCGCGTGAGCGGAGCCCCTTCGCGGCTTGCCACGGCACGCGCTACGGCCGAGGTGTCTTCCGAGCAGGGCATCGGTTGCAACCGGACAGGAGTCATCAGCCGGGATGGTCGAAGTACGGCGGTTCAGGGCGGACTCCATCGCCAACGGCCCAATATCGACGATTCGACTTGAGGCAACAAGCCCCCACGGTTGTCGGCCGGTGGGAACGCCTGCCTCGGTACGCTCGATTCGGCGACTGGCCGGAGCGCGAATGTTCCCGGCGCGCCGGTTCCGGCATCGGAATGCCGATCGTTCGGACGCCTGTCGAACTGGAACGGTATGGGGTAACGTATATGATAGAGGTAGGTAGCCTGCTTTCCCAATCCGCCGACCAAGCCGTGCCGGCAACCCGGTCCGGCCTGGCCCAGGGGTGGGGGCGGCTCCCTTGCGAACACCGGCCGCTTCCCCGCCACCCCCCCGTCAAGGGTGGGCACAGCCCGAACGACCGGTTCCCGTGCATCGCCGCCGGATTTGCGCGGGCCGCTCGGTCACCCACCCGGAGCAGAAATCATGCACGCGAATGTTCGATCCCGCACATCCTTCCGCCACCGCGATTCCCCTCGCTGGAATCGAGGCATCCCGTTACTTGTGGCTGGTTTCCTGATGGTGGTTCCGGGCGCCGTGGAGTCGCAAGCCCAGGAGCGGAACGTTCCGAGTCTGCGGTATCAGGCGGCGTTCACCGATTTCTACGAGGGCGAGTACGAAGACGCCCTGCGGATCTTTCAGAACGAGAGCCGCGGCGCCATCAAGACGCCCCAGTCGCGATGGATCGACTCGATCGCCTACCACACGATGGTCGGCGAGTGCTACTACCAGATGGGCCGGCTGCGCGAGGCGTTGGACCATTACACCTCGGCCTTGCAGCTATTCGCCGCGTTCCCGGGGTGGATGCTGCGGGTCCAGTTTCCCCCTGCCATTCGGCCGGCGGGCGCCGGGACGCGGGTCGCCATCCCCTGGGGCAACAGCACGCGGCGTTCGCAGTTGGGTTATTACCCGAAGAGCATGCTCATCGGCCAGGGGCAGATCGACCAGAACGACGTGGTCAAGCACGGGGGCGTGGTCCAGCAGGCTACGCTCATGCCCATCAACGTACAGGAGATTGTTCGCACGACGACGCTGGCCATCCGGCGCCGAGCCGAGTTGCTCGGGCCGGTGGCGGAGCACGACAAGCTGACGCAGGATGTTCTCTCGGCGCTGGCGCGGCGGCCCGGCCCGCCCAACCACTGGTCGGAGGCGTGGATCGACGTTCAGCTCGGGCTGGCGTACGCCGCGGCCGGTAAGGACCAGGAGGCGTCGCAGCACTTGCAGCGGGGCATGGTGGCGGCCGGCCAATTCGACCACGCGTATACCCCCATTGCGTTACTGGAACTCGGCCGGCTGGCCTTGCGGCAGGGGAGCTTCGACGCGGCCGGGAAGTTCTTTCTTGAGGCTACCTATTCGGCCGTCTATTATTCCGACTTCGGCGTGCTCGAAGAGGCCTTCCGGCTGGGCACGCTCACGCACATTCTTTCCGGCCGCAAAGGCGTATATCCGCCCCTGGCCGCCGCCGCCGGCTGGGCCCGCACCAAAGGCTACCGGCAGCTTCAGGCGTCGTTGCTGCTAAACGCCGCCGAGAACCAGGCCACCCTGGGCAATAGCCGGGAGGCCGGCACGCTGCTCGATCAGGCCCGGACCGCCATCGGCAACCGCACGATGGGTCGCGGGGCTATCGGCGCGCGGCTGCAATACCTGAGCGCGTTGGTGGCGTTCCAGCAAGGGCGCATCGCGCAGGGCGAAACGTCCCTGGCCGCCGCCATGCAGTACATGCAGCAGGGATCGCGGTGGCTGCTGCACATCCACCTGGCCGACGGCCTGTTCACCAGCAATGCGGCCACGGCTCGGACGGCCATGGACCTGTACGGCATCGTGCTGCGCGATCCGCAACCGGCCGACTGGTCGAGCGACCCGATGGAGGCACTGGCCGTGCTGCTAACTCCGCACCCGGGCCCAATCGAGCGGTGGTTCGAAGTGGCCCTGGCCCGGAACGAGCACGAAAAGGCTCTGGAAATTGCCGACCGATTGCGCCGGCACCGGTACTTCAGTTCCCAGGCGCTGGGCGGCCGCTTGCAATCGCTGCGCTGGGTGCTGCACGGCCCGGAAGCCGTGCTCGACCGGCAAAGCATCCTGCTGCGTCAGGATTTGCTGGTCCGCTATCCGGCCTATGAGCAACTCGCCCGGCAATCCGAGGCGCTTCGTGCCGAGTTGCGTACCATGCCGCTGGTGCCGGACGACAACGCCGTGCTCACCCAGCAACGGAAACTGATCGAGGCGTTGGGGGCGACGAGCGTGCAGCAGGAGGCGATCCTGCGCGAAATGGCCGTGCGGCGGGAGCCGGCCTCGCTGGTGTTCCCGCCCCTGCGCGACGTCAAGGAAGTGCAGCGGGCCTTGCCCGAAGGGCATGCCGTCCTCGCCTTCCTGGCCACCAGCCGCGGCCTGTACGCTTTCCTGCTCAACCGCGAGCAGTATACCTGGTGGCGCGTCGGCTCGGCCGCCCGGCTGCAAACCGAAATCGTCAGTCTGCTGCGCGAGATGGGGCAGCACGCGGGCAATCAGGAACTCGACGTGAAACAGTTGAGCGACGACGAGTGGAAGAACACGGCCAAACGCGTGCTCGACATGATCCTCGAAGGTTCCCAGGCCGACTTCAGCAAAGAGTTCCAGGAGTTGATCGTCGTGCCCGACGGCATGCTATGGTACGTACCCTTCGAGGCGTTGCAGGTACAAGTAGACGGGCGGCGACGGCCGCTGATTGCGCGGGTTCGAGTGCGGTACGTCCCGACGGTGTCGCTCGTAGTGCCCTGGGGCGGCGGCCGACGGCAAAGCGCCACCACCGCCGTCGTGGCGGGCAAACTGTTCCCGCGCGACGACGAGGAGGTGGCCCAAACCGAGCGAGAGAAACTGGCCGCCGTGTTGCCGGGCGTGCAGCCGCTTTCGGGCCCACTGGCGGGTCCCTCGGCCGTCTACGCCACGCTGTTCGACCGCCTCGTCGTACTCGACGACCTGCCCGAAACCGAGAAGAACCCCATGGCGTTCGCCCCGGTTCCGATCGACGCGGGCAAGGCCGGCAATTCGCTGAGTGATTGGCTCACTCTACCGTTCGGCGCGCCCGACGAAATCGTCCTGCCCGGCTTCCACACCGCCGCCGAGCGCTCGCTGCGCGGCGTGAACGCGGCGGCCGCCGGCCAGGAGATGTTCCTGACCGTTTGCGCGCTGATGTCCACCGGCGCGCGGACCATTCTGATCAGCCGCTGGCGCCCCGGCGGACGCACGAGCTACGACCTGGTGCGCGAGTTCGCCCAGGAACTGCCGCACACCTCGCCGGCCGACGCGTACCAGCGGGCCGTGTTTCTCACCGCCGGGTCGCGGATTGAGATGGACGCCGAGCCACGGGTACGCCGGGCGCAGGTGGACGAATTGCCCCCGGCAAACCACCCGTTCTTCTGGGCCGCCTACATGTTGGTCGACGCCGGCTCCGTGCCGCCGGAAGCCCAGCCCGATCCCGATGCAGTCCCGGCCGCAGGCGCCCCGGCGGTTCCAGCCGCACCGCCCGCCGCACCGCCCGCCGCACCTTGACGTGGAATGGAATCCTAAACCCACCGCACCAGTTTGCGCCCGGTGGTGCTCAGGGGATAGTGGGCGAGTTCCTCGGGCAGCAGCCACTTCAGTTCGGCGCCGTCGGGCGGGTTGCCCGGGCTCAGGCAGCGCGCGGCGTAGCATTCGAGGGTAATCCGGTAGCGCGTGACCCCGTGCCGCAGGGTGTGCAGCAGGTCGCCCGGCTCGATAAGGGCGCCGGTGAGGCCGCGCACCTTCTCGGCCAGCTCGCGCCGGCGCTCGGCCGGCGTTTCGGCCTCGAGGCCCACGCGGGGGAAGTCCCAAAGTCCGGCCCAGCGCCCGC
>CAYPWB010000422.1:0-5277 GCA_964414315.1 uncultured Planctomycetaceae bacterium
TTTCGCGGCGGAAACGGTAGATGATTGGGCAAAAACGCCCTTTGTACCGCGAAAATTGGGACAGTCCCCCGTGAACGGCCATCTCAAGTCTTCGTGTCTTGGGCAAAGTGGGAACACGAATCGTCGCTCATCGCCATCGGTTCGCTGAAACCATCTCGACGTGTTCGAGAATCAATGGCGCCATGGTGCCATGGCTTCCGCCTTGAGTTGCGAACGGCATTATGCCATGAACTTGAGACACAAGCAATGCTCGAAACGCTCGAAATGGCACCGCGACTTGGCATTTAGCGGATGCCAGGACACGCCGAACGGGCTGGAACGGATACGAGTCGCCCTATACCGTTGGGCCTGTTTGTTTCATCGCTCGCCGAGGCGAGCCAGGGTGTCCCTACACCAACCCCCACCGCTTTCGCAGGAACCACTCCGCGCTGAGCAGCCCGACAAGGAGCAGGAACGTCGACCAGGTATCCCAAAGCGATCGCTTCGTTTCGCGTTCGACGAGCAGGTCCTCGGTCTCGGTGGCGAGGCGACGGATGAGGGCGGGTAGTTCCTCGGGGGCGAGCGATTCGCCGCCGGTGAGCGAGGCGAGGCTTTGCATGGTGACCACGTCGGCGCCGGGGTTGTCCAGTTCCAGGTCCTGCTCGAACACGAGGAACCGGGCGCGCGCGGAGCCCAGCGGCTGGCCATCGTGCATGGCGGTCACCTCGATGGCGTAATCGCCGGCGGCCTTCGCGTCGCGAATGGAACCTTGCATCTCGGCGTCCTGTCGCACCAGGTCGAGCGGCTGGTCGGTGCCGTCGGGACCGATGAGCCGGGCCTCGAACCGGGCATCGCGCAGCGGCTCGCCGGTGGCCGCCTGCGCGCCGACGGTGAATTCGACCCGCTCGGCCGGGGCGAATTGCCGCCGCTCCAGCCGCACCCAAACGTTCCCCTCGATCGACTGGTCTTTTCGGGCGAGCCAGAGGACAATCTGCCGCCAGAAGCGTTTGTGCTCGTTGTCGAACCCCTGCATCCACCATCGCCACGTGCTGTCGGCCGCGAAGGCCATGGCGCGGCCGGCGCCGTAGGTGTGGGCGACCAGCAGCGGGGCGTCGCCGGCGGCGGCGAGTTCGACGGCTCCGGGCTTCAACAGCCGGCGTTCCAGCTTGTTCGCCCCTTCCAGCGGCGGCAGCTTCGCCCAGGCCGCCTGGTTCGCCCGCCGATCGGCCGAAAGCAGCAGGGCGAAGTGGCCCAGTCCCAAAGGGGTGGGCATCATTTGGATCGGTCCGGGCACGTGGGCGTCTTCGCGGATGGGAGCGTCGAACTGCTGACGCGAGAAGCGGTCCATGCCCACCGGCAGCACCGGGGCGAGCGGCGTGGTGGCGTACCCGCCGGGGCCGAAGCTGTGGAACCCGCCCAGCATCATCAGCCCCGTTCCGCGGCGGACGCTGTCGGCCAACTGGTTCATCTCGCCCTCGGTGAAGGCGGTCGAGTCGAGATCACCCAGGATGACCACCTGGTACTTGCCCGGCTTGAAACGCTCGGCCAGGTCGCCGGGCCGGGTTTCCGGCCGCTCGGCGTCGATGCGGACGTAATCGACCTGGATGTCGGGCGAGGCGTCGAGGGCCCGGCGCAGGAACCGCTGCTCCACGCGCAGCGACCCCTCCAGGTACAGCACACTCAGTCCGCCGGGCAGCACGTTCACGAACGTGCTGCGCTGGTTGTTCGTGGTGACCAACTCGCCCGGCTGCGGCGGCACCTCGAGCGTCAGCTTGTATTCGCCCGGCAATTGCGGGGTAAACTCCAGTTCGACCGGCAGAAGTTGCCCGCCGGTGGTCACTTGCAGGTCCTGCTGGGCGACCACCTCCATTTTGCCGGGCTCGGATTCGAACAGCAGCCGGACGGGCAGCGTGCGGTTGACGTAACCGTCGGCCCGCACTTCCCCGCCCACCGACAGGCGGTTCTTGACGAACACGGTCGGACTGCTGAGAAGTTTCGTGACGGCCACGTCCTGGGCTTGCCCGAGCCCTCGCGACTGCCCGAACGGGAACGTGTACATTGGGTAGCCGAGCCGCCGCAATGCGGACGCCGCCGTTTGTGGCGGCGTATCGAACGGCGGGTAGGCACGCTGCGCCCCGTCGCTCAGCAGCAGCGCGCCCAGCAGCCGTTTGCCGGCCTCCTGCCGCAACACTTCCTCCAGGACGGCGCCGATGGCGGTCTGCTCGCCCGCGGGCTCCTCGGGCAGCGGAATCGTTCCGCCGTCGGTGCTTAGCCGCTGGGCGGTGCGGTCGAAGGCGTAGGCGCGCAACTCGAAATCGCGGGCGATTTGGCGCAGGCCGGGGGAGGCGGCCTCCAAGGCTTCCTGAAGCGCGGCCCAGCGCGACTTGCCTTGGAGCATATCGCGCACCGACATGCTGCGCGACCGATCGACCAGCACGACCAGCGTGGCCGCCTGCCGCGTCGTTTCGGTGTAGACGAGCGTGGGCCTAAGCATGAGCATGAGCACCAGGGCGATCACTCCCGCCCGCAGCGCCGTCAGCCCAACGTGCCGCCAGCGGCCGAGCGCCACACCCCGCGGCCGCACCGTGAGCAGCGCAATGAGAACCACCGCCGCCGCGAAGACGAGCAGGTAGCTGTCGGTGATGGGATTGAGCGTCAGGCGCATTATTCGCGGTAGAATCGATTGGACATCAGGTGCTCGGCCCCCAGCACGATCACAAGCACGAGGAGCAGCGGGGTGAACAATTCGCGGCCCACTCGGGCTTCGCGCTGCTTGCCTTCAAGCTGCCTGCGGTCGCGGGCGAGCTGGAACGGCATGGGGCCGAAGACGTCCCGGAGGTATTCCTCATCGATGCGGCGCAGATCGGTTTGCCGCGGGGTCAGGTTCACGCTGAAGCCGCGGTCGAACCCTTCCCGCCCCCCCGCCTGCACGCGGTAATTGCCCGGCTCGTCGGTCGCACTGACCAGCAGCAGGTTGCGGTTCAAGTCGGGCGTGACGGGCAGCTTCAGGCCGCCGGGCGTGCTGAGCGTGTACCGCGGGCGGCGTTCGGCCGGGTCGAGCCGGAGCGCGGCCGTCTGGCCCGCAGAGTAATTGAGTTGCTCTTCGCTGCTGCCCACCAGATAGGCGGTCAGTTCATTGACGAAGATCAGGAAGGGCCAGGCCTCGCCCACCGGCAGCAAGTTCCAGGGGTTGCGATTCGGACGATCGGAGACGGGCGTGGTGAGAGTCAGCGCTCGGCCGTTGCCCACGGGACGCTCCACGAGCGCCGGCGCGCCGTCGCTAAACGGGACAACCACGCTCGCGCCCGAGGCCGGCTCGCCAAGCTGCCAATATCGGAACACGGGAAACGCACTCCAGGGCACGGCGTCGGTCTGGCTGCGGAAGGCGGCGGTCACCGGGTGTTGAGTATCGGCCGGCGCGAGGTACACGTCGCCATCGGGCCGCCGCGCCTGCCGCAACAGCGGCGCCGGCAGGACTGCCTGGGCTTGCGTCGCGTTGAACGATTCGGTTGCGGCGGCATTTCGGCCCAGGAACACCGCCACCCCGCGCACTTCCGAGGCGAAATCGGCCAGCCGCTTCCACTCGGCCGGCTCTAGGGGCCCCGGGTCGAGCAGGCACGCGGCCGAGTAATTGCCCGCCAGCCGCTCGGAAAGCTGTTCGAGCGGGACGACGTCGCACTGGAACCTCGCCTGCCCCCGCTTGCGGAACACCGTGGGCGAAAGGGCTTCGGTCAGATACAGCGCGTAAGCGTCGGCCGGGTCGGGCGCGGCGACGAGGATACGCCAGGGGGGCTGCACCTCGACGGTGAAAAAGCGCGCGTCGTCTTCAGCCAGGGCATCCTGCCCCGCGAGGCGCACTTCGCCCTGGTGTGTGCCGACCTCCAGGCCCCCGAGGCGGAACTCGACTCCTTGTGACTGATCGGCCTCGACGGCCACGGTCTGCTGGCTTCGGCGCTGCCGATTACCGTCGGCGTCGACCAGCAGGAGTTCGACGGTTCGCTCGCCGGCCTCGCCTGTGCGCCGGAGAGCCGTTTCCACTTGCAGCGTGCCGCGGTTGGAAAGCACCTGGGCGGAAAGCTGCAGTTCGTCCAGCGAGTAGTTCGACGGCTGCTCGACACCTACGTCGATCAGATAAATCGCCGCGCCGGGTACGTCGGTCATGCGGTCCTGGAGCCGGGCCGCTTCGTCGTCGGGCCAGGCCGCGCGGCTCAGGTCGGTGAACACGTACACCTCGCGGCTCGCCAATTCGCTCTCGGCCAGCAGCCGCAGGGCTTCCTCGATGACCACGGGCAGTGGTTGCGAGTTGGCCACCGGGTCGATGCGGCGGACCCGATCGCGGGCCGAGCCCAGGTCGACCTCGAACGCCGCCGGACCAAGCCGCGTGTCGAGCACGGCGATCTCGCTGTTGCGAGGGAGCTGCCCGAGCAGCCACAGGCCGAACTCCTGTGCCGCTTCGAGCCGCGTCTGGTTTTGGGTCCGGTACTGCATGCGGGGCGCGGCGTCGAACACGAGCACGGCGGCCACGGGCGCTTCCTGGGTGCCCATCGCTCCGGCGGCCCAACGAAGCGTGGGCCGGGCCAGGGCCAGCGCCAGGAGGGCAATCGCACCTGCCCGGAGAAGCAGCAGCAGCAAGTGCCGCAACCGCATCCGCCGCTGGTTCGTCTCGTGCCGCTGCGCGACGAACCGCAGGGCCGGGAACTCCAGCCGCTTCGGCTTCTGCCGCATGATCAAATGCAGCACGATCGGCACGGCAACGAGAAGGCCTCCGGCCAGTAGTGCGGGGGTTACGAAGGTCATATTTCCAGTTTATCCCCGGGCGCTGCGATTGACCAAGTACTCCATGAGGGCCCGGTCGAATTGCATGCTGGTGTCGAGCGGAACGTAGTCGATGCGGGCCTGGACGCACTCGCGGCGGTAGCGTTGGCGGAAGGCCTCGACCTCGGCCAGATAATCGCGGCGGAAGCCGTCGGCGTCGATAGCCAACAGTCGATGGGTTTCCGGGTCCTCCAATTCGACCATGCCGCCGAACGGAAAGCGAACTTCAGCCTCGTCGAGGATGTGGAACAGGATGACGTCGTGCCCTCCATGTCGAAGCCGATACAGCGACTCCAGCACGGCGTCGGGCTCGGCCAGCAGGTCGCTGAACACCATGACGAGGCTGGTGTGCTTCAGCAACGCGGCTACCTGGGTCAGGCTGGCGGCGATGTCGGTTTCGCCCTCCGGTTTGAGCCTGGCCAGCAATGACAGCAGGTCGCCCAGGTGCGAACGCCGCGAGCGGGGCGCCAGGCTGCCGCGCAG
>CAYPWB010000423.1:0-5263 GCA_964414315.1 uncultured Planctomycetaceae bacterium
TAACCCTCTCCCAGAGGGAGAGGGGACCTTGTGATCCCGATTTGCAAAAGTCCTGCTAAACCTAAGCGGCTCTTAGCCCTCGCAGGACGGGCACCGCCCGCCCTCCTTGATGTTCGAGGCAGGTTCCGTTTTCGTAGTCCCGCGTTGCGGCATTAGGGCCCGCGAATCAATAGCTGGCCGATTTGGACGGGCTGCGGCTACGCGCCGTCAGGCTGCATCGACGTATAGGCAATATGTCTGCTTCGCCTTCCTTCGCAGCCTTGTCCTCGCCGCGCCTAAACAAGGCCATTTATTCCTTCGCGAGCCCTTAGCCGCGTGCGCGCGTCGCCGCCTCGACGGCTTCGCGGCACCGCTGCCGGATGTCGGCCCAGCGGCCCGCGGCGATGTCGTCCTTCTTGGCAAGCCACGTGCCGCCCACCGCCGCCACCGTATCGAGCCCGAGGTAGCTTTCCAGGTTGCCCATGTTCACGCCTCCGGTGGGCACGAACCGCACGCCCATGTGCTTGTACGGGGCGCTGAGCGCCTTGAGCATCGGCACTCCGCCGGCCGCTTCCGAGGGGAAGAACTTCAGCGTCGTGCAGTCCAGCGCCAGCGCGGCCTCGATGTCGGTCGGAGTGGCGATGCCCGGCACGAACGGGAACCCGAGTTCGTTGGCGCGGGCCACCACGCGCGGGTTCAAACCCGGTGCCACGCCGAAGGCTGCGCCGCACGACCGCGCCCGTTCGAGATTCTCCACGCCCAGCACGGTGCCGGCGCCCAGCAGCAACTCCGGCCGATTTCGGCTGATCGTTTCGATGACGGCCGCGGCCGCCTCGGTACGAAACGTGATTTCGATGACCGGCAGCCCGCCCTCCAGCAGCGCGTCGGCCAGCGGCAGCGCGTCGTCGACGCGGTCCATCGCAATGACCGGCACAATGCCAAGCTGAGCGATTTTTCGGAATACCTCGTGGTCTTTCATGGCGAGCGATCTCCTTTCCGAACTGGTCCGTCAACGACTGCGTGTACGATAATCGCTGCGGGAAGCCCTGCGAAGGGGGACTGCTCGCCCGGCAGTTTCACCGCTCGCCGAACGACGGCACTCCCCCTTGCGGGGCGATTGACGAGACGGCAGGGGGGCGAAATAATAGAAGGACTTCCCAGGGCGGCAGGGCCGCCAACCAATGCGAGCTTCCGCTCGAACCCAAGGCCATGACTGTGTGAAAAAGTTCACAATGTTTGCGGTTAGTAGTACAGAGTTCCGGTTCTGCCGTTTCTTGGGGGCAAGCCATTCGGCCGAACGGCTGCGTTCCGCCTGATGAAGCGGACGGCACGACGGAGCGTGCCTGCTGCTTCCCCCGGCCTTTGCGCCCGGAAGCGGAAGACCCAGGATTCCACATCGCGGCCCGAGGGCCGGAAAGGAGTTGGTCATGCCTCTGAAACAGCTCAAGGAGTTTCTGGATTCGCACCATGTGAAGTACGTTACCATCGGCCATTCGGCGGCGTTCACCGCCCAGGAGATTGCCGCCTCGGCCCACATTCCCGGGAAAGAACTTGCCAAAACGGTCATGGTCGAGCTCGACGGCCGGTTGGCCATGGCCGTGGTGCCGGCTTCGATGAAGATCGACTTCGAGCGGCTCCAGCAGACGGCTGGGGCGAAGAAGGCCGGCCTGGCCGACGAAGTGCAGTTCGCCAACCTGTTTCCCGACTGCGAGGTGGGCGCCATGCCGCCGTTCGGGAACCTGTACGACATGGACGTGTACGTGTCGGAGCGACTGACCGAAGACGACGAGATCGCCTTCAACGCCGGCTCGCACACGGAACTGGTTCGCCTGGCTTACGCAGACTTCGAACGCCTCGTCCAGCCGAAGGTCGCCCGAATCGGCTACGGCGAATAGCGCCGGGCTGCTTCGAGAACTCTCCTCGCCCTTTGGGAGAGGGGTTGGGGGTGAGGGTTTCTCCGGTTTGGGCAAGGCAGGGGCGACGGCTACCGGTAGATTTCCCTCACCCTAACCCTATCCCGGAGGGAGAGGGGATGGGGGATCCGCGCCACGGCTACTGCTCGACCTTGGCCTTCTCGCGGCGTCGGCTGGGCTTGCACACGACGAGCAGGCCAAGCCCGACGCCCAGGATCACCAGCGCGTAGGGCATGACCCAAGGCGATGCCCCGCTTCCGGCGCCGTCTCCTTGGGCCCAAGCCTCGGCGGCACTCCCCAGCCAACAAGCGGCGGCAAGCAAACCCGTCGTAGCGCGAGCGGTCAAGGTTCGTGCGTATCGCATGGAAGCGGCTCCTTTTCCAGCCAGACGTCGATCGGCCGGGCAATGCGGCGGAACTCGGCCGTGGGCATGGCCACGGTATCCCACTTGGGCGAAATAATGCGGGCCGATGCGGCGTAATCGCGAAGCCGCACGCCCACAAAACCGTACAGACTACTACGATACTCGAAAAGCTGGGCCTCGGGTAGGGGCGCCCGATCGCCCAGCACATCGTATGCGAATACGAACATCGCCTGAAACGAGTCGCCGAACAGTTCCTCCCACTGGGCCAGGCTGACCAGGTCGTCGCGGGTCGACCAGTTCTTCCAGTACTGATGCGACACCTCTCCGGAAGGGAATCGTCGACCCTTGACGTCGACCAGCCAAGTCGCCTCGGAGGGCGAGGAAACGATGAAGTCGAGGCTCTTGATCGAGGCCCCGTTGCTCAGCACGCTCCGTTTGGCTTCATCGACCGCCACGTAGGGCACGCCGCGGTTCCGCAAGTACGCCTCGAACGCGGCCTCGTAGTGGTTGTCGCGATGCATGGCAGGTGCAGCCGGGACGACAGGCAGTTCCTCACACGACCCAGTCTACCCCAATCTGCCCGGCCTGCCAATCCGGGGGGCACGCCACGTGGGGCAAGCATCCTGCTGATGTTCTGTGATGGTTGATTTTCGGGCGTGTGCCACTGGTGTTCCGCCAGTGCCGTTGCTGGTGGCACTCGAACGATGGCATTGGCAATAGCCAGCGGCACCCCAAGATGCTTCGCAAGCTGGAAGCTTACGCCACCGTGGGGCGAGCATCCTGCTTGCCAAGAAGCCATTTCCTGACGGCCGGCTGGAGGCGTGTGCCAACGATGCTCCGCAAGCTGGAAGCTTACGCCACCGTGGGGTGAGCATCCTGCTTGCCAAGAAGCCATTTCCTGACGGCCGGCTGGAGGCGTGTGCCAACGATGCTCCGCAAGCTGGAAGCTTACGCCACGGGGACGTAATAATTCCCAAAAAAAGTTGACGACAAATCGGCCAAATCTGCTGTTGTGACAAATTGGCCGATCGGCAACAATGCGGCCGTTTCGATAAGGGACGGTCTCGACCGGCGAGACTTGCCCGACCCAGTGTTGCCCCGCGGACCACTCGATTCGAGTTCAGGTAGACCCAGCCCGGGGGCGGTCGACAGGATGTCGCCGTCCGGAGTGGCTTTCGCGCGGGCCCGAACGCAGACCGACAGGAGGGAACCGATGGTCTCGTTGCCCGCCGCTCTTATGAGCCTCGCGCTGCTCGGCGCCGGCGAAACCGTTCTGCTGCAATTTTCCGCCGACTGGTGCGCACCGTGCCGGGCGATGGGCCCCACCGTGCAGGCGCTGGCCGCGAAGGGTTACCCGGTGCGGAAGGTCAACGTCGACCAGGAACGGGCCCTCGCGCAGCGTTACGGTGTGACGTCGCTGCCGACGTTTGTCATGCTGGACGAAGGGCGCGAAGTCGGCCGGAGGGTCGGCGGCGCCTCACTGGCGCAATTGGAGCAGATGTGCCGCCTGGCGGGCGAAACCAAGAGGAGCGGCCAACACGATTCCGCCGTCGCCGGCGGCCGGCCGGGCCATCGGCCGGGTGCGGGGGCCGCCACGCCCGTAGCGCCCGTCTCGGTCACGCTGCCCGACCGTGCGGCGAACTCGCGAACCGCCGGCGAGCCCCGAGGCGCCGCACCGGCCGACACGGCACCGCCTTGGTCGTCGCGCGGGATCGACGACGACCAGCTCATCGCGGCCACGGTCCGTTTGAGAATCCAGGATCCCCAGGGGCACTCCAGCGGCACCGGCACGCTGATCGACGCCCGAGGCGGCGAGGCGCTGATCCTCACCTGCGGCCATATCTTCCGCGATTCGCAGGGCAAGGGCCGCATCGAGGTCGACCTGTTCGGTCCGCACGCCTCGCAACGCATTCCCGGGCGGCTGGTGCGGTACGACTTGAAAGCCGACGTCGGCCTGGTGGCCATCCGCGTGCCCGGGCCCGTGACGACCGCCCGCGTCGCCCCGCCGGAGCATCAGCTTCAGCAAGGACAATCGGTCGTTTCGGTCGGGTGCGACAACGGCTCCGACCCGACGGCAAAGCACAGCCGCGTCAACTCGCTGAACAAGTTTCTGGGGCCCGCGAATGTGCAGGTGGCCGGGCAACCGGTGGAAGGGCGCAGCGGGGGCGGGTTGTTCTCGGCCGACGGCCTGGTGATCGGCGTGTGCAATGCGGCCGATCCCCAGGACGGCGAAGGGCTGTTCGCCGCCGTCGAGTGCATCCACGACATGCTCGATGAGGTGGGATTGGCGTACGTGTACGATTCGGCCCAGCCGGCGCCCGTTCCCGCCGACCCGGCGTCGGGCCCGGCCGCCGGCGCACTGCTTGCCGAGGCGAGTCCGCCGCCGGCCGACGCGCCGGTGCGCCGCGGGGCGCTGGAGGAGATCGAGTGGCCGGGCAGAGACGAGCCCAGCCCGGTGCGCACCGTGGCCGCCACGCAGGACGATCTTCCGGCGCTCGACCCCGACGAGCGCATCGCGCTGGAGGAAATTCGCCGCCGGCTCGACGAGGGCTACGAAGTGGTTTGCATCATCCGGCCGCGCAACGACCCGAAGGCCAAGAGCGAGGTCCTGGTACTCGACCGGGTCTCGCCGGCGCTGCGGCGGCATCTGGAAGCGGCGTCGCACGCGACCGAACGCCCGCGGTTCACGTCGTCTCGACAATGAGGCGGTGCAAGACTATCTTATAGAGGGTCTTCCGCTTCCGGTTGCGAAGCCCGGCAAAGTAGCAGGCACGCTCCGTCGTGCCGTCCGCTTCCGCGGGTCGAATACGTCGTTCGGCCGAACGGCTTGCCCGGGGGAAACGGAAAGGCCTTCGTCGAGAATCCGGGCAGCGCCGCTCCGGAATGGACCGGGCTCACCCGCGGGGTGTCCATCATGGCCGTCTTCTGTCATCCGTTTCGCCGGCTTGCCCTGCCGATGCTGTGGTTGGCGGCCACCGCCGGCGCCGACGAGCGGCGGGAATCGCCG
>CAYPWB010000424.1:0-5252 GCA_964414315.1 uncultured Planctomycetaceae bacterium
CAGCCGTAGCCGCAGCCCGCCCAAATCGGTCAGTTATTGATTCGTGGGCCCTTAGCGTGCAAACCGAAGATGTGCAATCCCCGGTACGGCGAAAACGGGACAGGTCCAATTTGCCGGGACGGCCCTTCGGGTGCTGCCCGCAAATTGGACCGGTCCCGTTTTCGCCTTCATACGTATCGCGTCATGAGCCGGTCGACCAGCGTGGGCGAAAGGCGGTTGAGCCCCAGCAGTACCTTGCCCCACACGTACGGCACGATCTCGTGCTTTCCCCGGCGCATGGCGAGGATCGTTCGCCGGGCGACTTCGGCGGCCGACACGGGGCGGTGCTCGGGCCACGAAGGATCGCCGGTTCGCTCGATCACGCTGTCGAAGAACTCGGTTTCCGTGGTGCCCGGGCTCACCACCAGCACGTCGATCCCGTGCGGCGATAGCTCGGCCCGAAGCGCCTCGCTGAAGCCGTGCACGGCGAACTTGCTCGCGCTGTATTCGGTGCTGTACGGCACGCCGCGGCGGCCGAGGATGGAGCTGACGTTCACGATCATCGGCGACGTGCCCTCGCGAAGCACCGGCAGCGCCAGCCGGGTCAGTTCGACCAGGGCGAAGAAGTTCACCTCCATGACGCGCCGTAGGCGGTCGGGGTCGGCGTTCTCGAAAAGGCCCATCGCTCCGACGCCGGCGTTGTTCACCAGGAGGTCGAGCCCGCCGAACTCCGCCTGCGCCGCCTCGACGGCGCGGCGACGCACGTCGGCGTCGGTCACGTCGCCGGCGAGGGTGGTCACCGTGCCCGGCGCCGCGGCGCATTCGCCGGCCAACGCCCGGAGCCGCTCCTCGCGGCGCGCCAGAGCGACCACGCGGGCGCCGGCATCGGCCAGTTGGCGCACCAACTCGCGCCCGATGCCGCTCGACGCGCCGGTGACAATCGCCCGCGAACCGTCCAGGTTTCGCCTTGCCATGGTGGGTTCTCCGTGCGTGCGGCGTCAGGCAACGTCTTCGATTCTCGGCCGGGTTTCGGGGTGCGGTGCGTCGAAGCGGTGGCGCGGTCCGGCATGGGGTTGAATGGTCACGCCTGCTTCGTCGATCCGCCCGAGGTGCTGCCGAGGCAGGCGGCAGTGGACAATCACCCGGCTGTCGACATACCGTTTCGAGAGAATCTCGCCGTGCGCCGCCAGGTACGCCAGGAGCCGGCCGTTTTCGACGCCCATCTCGATGTCGACGTCGTGGAACATGCGGCTCAAGGCGTCGGAAACCGCCGTGGCGAGGCGGCGCAGGCCGCTGCGCCGCTGCGCGCTGATGGGGATGGCCGCCGGATACCGGGCAAGCAAGGCGTCGAGCCGGGCGCGGTCGGGAAGCGAGTCGGCCTTGTTCAGCACCAGGAGCGTATCCTTCTCCTGGATGCCCAGTTCCTTCAGTACCCGGCCGGCGGCGGCAATCTGCTCGTGTACCGCCGGGTTGCCGGCGTCGGCCACGTGCAGCAACAAGTCGGCCTGACGGGCTTCCTCCAAGGTCGCCTTGAAGCTGGCAATCAGGTGGTGCGGCAGGTCGCGAATGAATCCGACCGTGTCGCTCAGCAGCACCGGCCCCCAGCCGGGCAATTGCCACCGCCGGGTGCGAGTGTCGAGCGTGGCGAACAGGGCGTCCTGCACGAACACGCCCGCTCCGGTCAGCGCGTTCATCAGCGTACTCTTGCCCGCGTTCGTGTAGCCCACCAGCGAGACGGTCATCGCATCGCTGCGGGCGGCCACTTCGCGCTGCTTGCGCTGTTCGATGGCGGCAAGATCGCGGCGGAGGTCGCGAATGCGTTTCTCGACCAGCCGGCGGTCCTCCTCAAGCTGCTTTTCGCCCGGCCCGCGCAGCCCGACGCCCTTCTTCTGCCGCGAAAGGTGGGTCCACATGCGTTTCAGCCGCGGCATGGCGTACTCGTGCTGCGCCAATTCGACGGCCAACCTCGCCTGGTAGGTACGCGCTCGGCTGGCGAAGATGTCGAGGATCAGTTCCGTCCGGTCGATCACTTTCCGCCCGGTCGCCTTTTCGAGGTTGCGCGTTTGGGCGGGCGAAAGATCGTTGTCGAAGATGACGACGTCGGCGTCGTTGAACTCGGCCAGGCCGGTCAAATCGTCGACCTTTCCGCGACCGAGGTAGGTCGCCGCATAGGGGGTGTTCAGCCGCTGCGTCAACCGTCCGACGACGCGAACCCCGGCTGTGGTGGCCAACCCTTCAAGCTCAGCAAGCGGCTCGTCGTCCGTTCGCCGGTCCGGCAGAAGAACACCGACCAGAACGGCCGCCTCGCTGGCCACGCTTTCGGCGCGCTGAAGTTCATACACGATGTAAAGTTTCCTCCGGGGGAGTGATGGTCGTCTACTTATTATGGTAACCCCTGGGATTGCAGGCATCCAGCCCCACAAACGAAGTCACACCCGGTCGTCCTCGAGAATATGGCAGTAGCTCCCATAGCGGCGCTCGTCGATCCGGCCGTCGGCCACGGCGTCTTTGACGGCACAGTGGTCCTCATGGGTATGCGTGCAATCGGGGAAGCGGCACAGGCTCACGTAGGGGCGCAAGTCGCGGAAGAAGCCGGGCATTTCCTCGGGCGTCACGTCCCAAAGCTGGAACTGGCGGATTCCCGGCGTGTCGACCACCCACCCGCCGCAGGTGAGCGGCAGCAGTTGGGCCGTGGTGGTGGTGTGGCGTCCCTTTTCCGTTTCGGAACTGACCGCCTCGACGCGCAGCCTCAGGTCGGGATCGACCGCATTGAGCAACGACGACTTCCCCACCCCGCTTTGCCCCGCCACCACGCTCTCTTTCCGCGCCAGCACGCGTCGGAACCGCTCCATGCCGAATTGCGTCTGGGCGCTGAGCAGCAGCACCTCATAGCCCAATTGGCTGTACACCCCCACCAGGGGCTGGAGGGTTGCCGGATCGACCAGGTCGATCTTGTTGATACACACGATGGGCCGCACCCGGCCTTTCTCGGCCGCCACGAGCAGCCGGTCGATCAGGTTGGGCTTCAACCGCGGCTCGGCGGCGCTGGCAACGATGAGCACCTGGTCGACGTTGGTGACGATCGTGTGCTGCCGCCCGCGGCTCGCCCGGCTGATGCACCCGCGCCGCGGCTCGATCCGTTCGATGACGCCTTCCTTCGGCTGGCTGTGCTCGACCGGGCGGAACATGACCCGATCGCCGGCGACGACCACGTGCCGCTGCTCGGTGGCCAGGGTTTTCAGCAGCCGCCGGGTGGCACAGCGGAAGACTTCGCCCTGTTCGTCGGCCACCGTGCTGATGAGCCCCTTGACGGCCAAGACGCGGCCCGGGCGGCACTGGCGAGGGTCGACCTCGGGCTGCACACCGAGGCCCGGCTGATCGCAGTCGTCGGCCGCATCGCCCATCACCGTGCGCCGGCGGGTGAGTTCTCCCTTGCCGCTAACGCGCTCGTTTAGTGCCGGCGCCTCCTCTTCGAAGCCGTGCTCTTCGAACCCGCGCGTCCAGTCGGTGCGCCGTGCGCGGATTGCCCGATTCTTGCGAAACTCGGCTCGTATCTTTTTTCGCTTCGCCATAAGCAAGCTTACCGGTTGCCGCGATACCGCAACCGGCCGGGCGAGTCGTCGTCGACGTTGTAACTCACCTCATCGTCGGAGTCGTCCTTCACGCGCATCTTTGCGGCGCGGCGGCGGTCCAGCCCGGCCCGCTCCAGGAGCGATTTGCCCAGAATGTCGCTCTCGGGTTCATCCGGCGGCGGGGGGCCCACCGCACCCAGTTCCGCGGGGGAATACAGGATCGCGTAGTTGTGCTTCGCAACCGACAGTGTATCGCCCGGGTCCAACCGTTTCTCATTCACCCGAATGCCGTTCACTTTGACCCCGTTGCGGCTTTGCAGGTCGCGAACGTACCAGTAGCCGCCGGTAACCGTCAGTTGGCAATGGTGGGCCGAAACGTTGGAAAACCGCAAGACGACGTCGCAGCTTTCTCGGCGGCCGACGAGCAGGCTTTTCTTCAACAGCGGGATCGAGTCGCCGCCACCAAGAGGTGCTAATTCTCCATACATGGCATGCTCTGCCTACATGGTTGAGGGGAGACGAGTACAATGCACTATTGCTAAGTGTAATCTTTCCCCCCGTTGTGGTCAACCAGGATGACTCAGAAACTTCCCTGGATTCAGGCCGGAAAGAAGTTCTACCCGGTCAGCCTGTACCTGCGGCACACGTTCGGCGGCCCGGTTCGCAAGGTGAGCGTCGACGCCGGGTTCGGCTGCCCAAACCGGGACGGTACCCTTGGCCGCGGGGGCTGCGTCTTCTGCGATCCGGCCAGCTTCAGCCCTTCGCGGCAATCCGGGACGCCTGAAACGATTCCCGAGCAAATTCGGGCAGCCGCCGAGCGGTTCCGGCGCCGCGACGGCACGGAGCGATTTCTTGCGTACTTCCAGCCCGGCTCGAATACCTACGCCTCGCCCGAACGATTGCGTGAAGCCTACTGGCAGGCGCTTCGGCAGCCGGGAGTTGTCGGAATCGTCGTGGGCACCCGGCCCGACTGCCTCGACGACGGCGTGCTGGAGGTCCTCAGCGATCTGGCCGCCGAAACGTGGTTGACGGTGGAACTGGGACTGCAGTCGATTCACCCGGAAAGTCTGGCCTGGATGCAGCGAGGGCATGGCTATGCCGCGTTCCCCGCCGCCGTGGCGAAGTGCCGCGCGGCGGGCTCCCGCATCGGGGCCCATGTGATCCTCGGCCTGCCGGGCGAAGGCGACAAACACGTCCGCGCGACGGCATGCGAGTTGGCTCGCCTGAAGATCGACGCCGTGAAGCTGCACAATTTGCACGCGGTCAAGGAAACCGCTCTGGCCGAAATGGTGTCGGCCGGGCAGGTGAAGCTCCCGGAACAGCAGGATCATGTGCGTTGGGTGGTCGATTTCCTGGAGAGACTCCCCCCGGAGTGCGTTGTGGAGCGTCTCAGCGCCGACGCCCCCGCCGACCACCTGCTGGGGCCCGCCTGGTGCGCGCGGAAGCCCGCCGTCGGAGCGGCGATCGAGGCCGAATTCCAGCGTCGGGGCACCTGCCAGGGTTCACACTGTGGAGCGGAACGATATACTTAGGATGGAGGCCCGGAGTGGACCGGACGGTCGCCGGCCAAGGCTCGATTCGCCGACACACCGGCGCGTTGCGAGGGCCTGGCGGGAGGAAAGTCCGGGCACCGGAGGACAGGGTGATGGGTAACGCCCACCGGCCGCGAGGCCAGGGAAAGTGCAACAGAAAGCAAACCGC
>CAYPWB010000425.1:0-5239 GCA_964414315.1 uncultured Planctomycetaceae bacterium
GGTGCGGCGGCCGTATCGGATGACATCGTCCTCCGAGTGCGCATCGGGCCGTGGACTCGATCGCCAGCCGGTACACATCGAGTCGATCATGGTCTTACCCATTACAACCGCACGTCGATGACGATTACGATTACGAGCACCGCCGCAAGCGGCTGAGCACGAGCACGACGGTTTATGTGGCCACGATTATCAACGACGCTTCGTCTCCGCGGCCGCCCCCGGCCTTCTGCATCAGAATCAGAGCACAGCTTTCCGCCCCCTTGACACGTTGGGCTTGTCGACTTAGTGCCTCGTGTGGTCCGTGTGCTCGTCATGCTCGTGCTCGTGCTCGTGCTCAGCGAAGCGGTGCTCGTAATCGACTCGCGCAGGCCCGGTGGCCCGTGATTCGGCGGCCGTCTCAGATGGCATCGTCATCCGAGTGAGCATCGATACGATTCGCTTGAGCTTCCGTTTCAGAACTACACTCGATTCCGCTACGAGTCCCTCGGAGGCCGCGAGGACATCCTGGACCGCCGCACACTCCAATGCAGATCCGCGAGCGATCTCGAAGAAGCGTGCCCGGTCCTTTCGGCTACGCTTGCCGTTTCCTTCAGCAATGTTCAGCGGGATTGACTGGGCGGCTCGCAGCCATTGATCGCGAGCATGGCGATGAAGCCCCGATAATGTCTTGGCGGCCGCGAATGATTCGGCCGTGTACTCGATCGCCAGCCGGTACACATCGAGTCGATCATGGTCGAACATGATTTCTCCCATCACACCACCGCACGTCGATGACGAGCACGAGCACCGCCGCAAGCGGCTGAGCACGAGCACGACGGTTCACGGTCGGCATCGCTCACAACTCCGGGAAGGCCCCGCGCAAATCGAGCGGGTCGTCAAACTCTTTCTGCAGCGCGAGCAGCTTGGCGAAAAGCTGTTTCACCCGCTCGGTTTGGGCGGGGTCGGCCGCCAAATCGTTCAACTCCAGCGGGTCTTCAGCCACGTGGTACAGCCGGACGACGGGCACCTTGGGGTAGGCGATCAGCTTCCAACCGTCGTGGGTGACCGCTCGCTGCAAGCCGAGGTACGCGCCGTAGATCGACTCGTAGGCGTGCGTGTCGGTTTCGCCACGCACAAGCGGCAGCAGGCTGTGGAAGTCGACGTGTTCGGGTACCGGCACGCCGGCCAGTTCGAGCGTGGTGGGCATGATGTCTTGCAGGTACACCGACGCGTCGATCTTCTTGCCTTCCGGCACGTCCGGGCCGACCACCAGGAGCGGCACGCGCACGCTGTGATCGTACACGTTCTGCTTGCCGAAAAGGCCGTGATGCCCAACGGCCAAACCGTGGTCGGAGGTGAAAAAGATCCACGTGTTGTCCCACTGGCCCGACTCCTCCAGCGCGTCGAGGATGCGGCCGATCTGCGCGTCCATGTGGGTAATGATGGCGTAGTATTCCTGCCGGTGCACCTTCACCGCGTGCTCGGTGCGGGGAAAAGGCCCCAGCCGCTCGTCGCGCAAACCGGGCGGGCAGCCGATCTCGTTCTTGTACGGATACGACGGCAGGAAGTTCTCCGGCACGGGAATACGATCGAGCGGATACCGGTCGACGTACTCCGCGGGCGATTGCCGCGGGTCGTGCGGCGCGTTGAACGCGATGTACATGAAGAACGGCGCGGGGTGCTGCCGGGCGGCGTTGACGAAGCCGACCGCATCGTCGCCGACCACCTCGCTCCAGTGCTTCCCACCTTCCCAGAACCCGCCGAACTTCGGATCGGACGGACTCCACGGGTCGGGCTGGTCGGGCAAGGGGCGATTGTATCCTTCGCGCGTCTGTCTCGGCATTCCGCCGCGAACGTTTCGGGCCACGTCGAATGTCTTGCCCGGGTCGGTCGGAACGTGCCACTTCCCGGTAAAATAGGTCCGGTAGCCGGCCCGGTTGAGAAGCTGCGGCCAGAGCCGCCCGGCTTCCCGTTCGGCGTCCATCTTGCGGTGGATCGGCTGCACGCGCCACAAGCTGCGGCCGGTAACGGCCATCGCACGGCTGGGAACGCACACCGCCCCACTCCAGGAACCCATGTTGTACGCATGGGTCAAGTGCGTGCCGAGCGACGCCAGCCGGTCGAGGTTCGGCGTGTCGATGTCGACCCGACCCGCTGCGCCAAGCGTTTCGTACGACTGGTCGTCGGCAAAAAGGAAGAGGATGTTCGGGCGCGCCGGCTCAGCTTGGGCCGGGGATGCGAAACTGCCCGTAAACATAGCGAGAATGAACAGAAGGCGTGCCGGAGCAGAAAGAGTGAGTAGCCGCAAGGTCACTGGATCATCTCCTTTCCATCACCGTGGGACAAGCTTCCAGCTTGTCGTCGTATTCGATTGACAAGCTGGAAGCTTGTCCCACGAGCTGGAAGCTTACTTCACGGTTGGGTTTGCTATTGGGGAATTGGGTCGCTTCGGCGGACCGGTTTGCCTTCCCACACGGCCGTATCGGTCGCCGGATCGTAGGTGAGCACGCGATGGCGGCTGCCCGGCGCCGGCGGACGGTCGGGTTTGGGCAGCCAGCGCCGGTGTTCGGCAATGACGTCCGCATACTGCGGGTTGCCTGCCAAGTTCGTCCACTCGTTGGGGTCTTTCTGCATGTCGTACAGTTCCTCGGAACCGTCGGCATAGCGAATGTATCGGTACCGCTCGCTGCGGATACCGTGGTTGCCCTGGTTGTGCGAAGTCATGGCCGGACGCTCGCGCGGCGCGTCGGGGTCCTTCAGTTGCGGCACAAGGCTGAGGCCCTCGAGGTCGTCGCGGGCGGGCAGGCCGCACAGTTCGACGAGCGTGGGATACAGGTCGAGCAGTTCGGCGGGTCGTGTGCACCGGGCGCCCGCCCGCACGCCGGGCCCGGCGAATATCAGCGGCACGCGCGTCGAGCGGTCCCAAAGCGTATTCTTGCCCGTAATGGCCTTCTCGCCCAGGTGATAGCCGTGGTCGCCCCACACCACGACGATTGTGTTGTCGGCCAATCCGCTCTCTTCGAGCGCTGCAAGTATCCGCCCAATTTGGGCGTCGACGAAACTGGTGCAAGCCAGGTAGGATCGTACCAGGTTGCGCCACTGGTCGTTCTCCTTGACCCATTTCAGTCGCGGTTCCGGCAGGTGCCAATGGATGTACCAGGAGAATCGGGGTGTGTCGGCGCGGTCGTCTTCCTTGACCGGCGGCAGCACGCTGTCGTCATCGGGGTAGAGGTCGAACCACTTCTGCGTGGCATAGCAGGGCACGTGCGGCAGGAAGAACCCGGCGGCCAGGAAGAACGGCTGGTCCTTCGGCATCGCCTGGAGTTGCTCGACCGCCCAGCTTGCCACAACATAGTCTTGCTTGTCTTCATCGTCGTGCGGGAACACGCCCCAGTCCATCAACGGATGATTGCCCATGGGAGTGGGGGGAATGAGTTTCTTCGGCGGCCGTGCACCGATTCCGCTGGGCGGGCCCCACACGTCGAACTCTTGCTGTCGGCGCTTCGGGCCGCCCGCCCCGCCGTGGTAGATTTTGCCCGCCGTGAACGTGCGATAGCCGTTTGCCGCAAAGTGCTGCGGCAAGGCGACGCGGTCCTTCCAGGCTTCGACGTCGCGGAACCACGGCGCCAGGCCGTAAATGCCCGTAGTCGTAGGCCGCAGCCCAAGCATCAGGCTGGTGCGCGAAGGGTTGCACAGCGGGCTCTGGACGTGCGCGTTGAGCATCACGGTACCGCGTGAGGCCAGAGCGTCCATGTGGGGCGTCTTCACCATGGGATGCCCGCCCAGCGGGCCCACCCAGTCGTTCTGGTCGTCAATGGCGATGAACAGCACGTTCGGCCTGGACGGCTCGTCGGCCGCGGCAGGAATCGCGGCGAACGGGCCGATCAGCAGCAGGGCGCATAGCGGGCGTCGGAACATGGTTGTGGCTCCGGGGGGTCGAAAGGGATTCTGGTACGCAATTCGTGAGTTTCCCGTTTTTGACATCGTTACCGCACCGGCCAGTCGGGCGACTCGCGCCGGGCGGTGCGCAGGTAGGCGTCGATACGGGCGACGATTTCGGGATGCTCGGCCGCCACGTCGGTCGCCTCCCCAATGTCGTTCTCCAGGTCGTAAAGCTGCAAGGGGGCGTCTACGGTGCGCTCGCGGATGCCCTTCCACCGGCCGCGGTACAGGGCCGCCTGGCTGAACCCGCGCTCGTGGAACTCCCAGTAAAGAAACTCGTGCTCGGTCTGGTCGTCGGCCCGGCCCAGCAGCGTAGGAACGAAGCTGATGGAGTCGAGCCCTTCGGGCACCTCGGCGCCGGCCAACTCGGCGGCCGTGGCGAACCAGTCGCCGAAGTAGGCCACATGCCCGCTGTCGACGCCCGCAGGCACCGTGCCGGGCCACCAGGCGATGGTCGGCACGCGAATGCCGCCGTCGGTCAGGCTGCGCTTGATGCCGCGTAGCGGGCCGGACGGCTCGAACCGGGCGAGGTTGTGGTTGCTTTCGTTGTGCGGGCCGTTGTCGCTGGTGAAGATGACCAGCGTATTCTCGGCCATGTCCAGCAACCGCAACTGTTCCATCAGCCTGCCCACGTAGCCGTCGATCCGCGTGATCATGGCCGCCTGGCCCTTGTCCGGGTCGGGCCAGTCCTCCAAGGCGTAGGGGCCGTAGTCGGGCACGTGGGCGCCGTCGCGCAACTCGCGGGTGCGCTCGTTGTTCGCGTGCGGAATGACGAGGCTCCAGTACAGGAAGAACGGCCGATCCTGGTGGTTCGCCACGAACTTCAAGGCGTCGTCGGCGAACAGGTCGTCGGCGTACAGGATGGCCTCGGTGGCGTATCCGCCGCCCCGATCGCCCACGGGCGTCACTTTGTTGGGCAGCGACGTTCGCTCTTCGTTCCGCCACAGGTAGTCGGGAAAGTGGTTGTGGGCATGCACTTGGCTGAGGTAGCCGAAGAAGCAGTCGAACCCCTGCTTGCGCGGCAGGCCCACCTCGGCCTCGCCCACGTCGCCCAGTCCCCACTTGCCCACCAGTGCGGTGGCGTAGCCCGACTGTTGCAGCACTTTGGCTACGGTCACGTCGTCGGGCCGGAGGGCCTGCCGGATGCCGCCGGCGTTCCCGCGCACGCGGGTGCGGCCCTGGTGCTCGCCGGTCATCAGCACCGACCGGGAGGGCGCACACACGGTGGCGCCGGCGTAGAATTGCGTGAACCGCATTCCCTCGCCGGCCATCCGGTCGAGGTGCGGCTTCCCTGCGTCGAGCAACTCGCGGCAGAGGC
>CAYPWB010000426.1:0-5230 GCA_964414315.1 uncultured Planctomycetaceae bacterium
GTCGACCGATGGCGGCAGGCGGGGGCGCTCGGGCGGGTCAAGGGGCAGATTTCCGAAACGGGCAAAGCCGCCCCGGCTCCGATCCGCGATGAACTGCCCCGCCTCTTCCACCAGTTCTACAAGGGCCTGAAGGAACAAGCGTGGTACGGCTATCTGTTCGAGAAGGACCTTCGCGGCCGAGGCTACAAGCCCGGCAAAGGCGCGAGCTTCATGGACCTCTACAAAGCCTTCACGCAGGGAGGCCCGACGCTGGCGAACACGGCGTTGGAGGGCGGCGTCTTCACGATGGGCGGGGGGAAGATCAAGCGGATCAGCAAGTCGCTGTGGAAGGCCCTGGAGCCCATC
Source organism: uncultured Planctomycetaceae bacterium (assembly GCA_964414315.1). Lineage (GTDB taxonomy): Bacteria > Planctomycetota > Planctomycetia > Pirellulales > Thermoguttaceae > PWXP01. Next base: position 346 of record CAYPWB010000426.1, read on the forward strand.
GCGGCCGAAGAGTACGACGATTGGGTCGCCTGGGCTTACGCTCGGCACTCGCTTGAATCGTGGAAGAAGGGGAAAGCGCCGGGCCCCACTCAGACTGACGCGAAGGCCGTCTACAACCAATTCAAGGACAGGCCGGGGTGGGAAGACGCGGCGCAGGCCGTGACCGACTTCAATAACGCCCTGGTAACGATGCTGGCCGAGTCGGGGGTGATTGCGCCCAAATCGGCGAAGCGAATGATCCGGTACTACGAAACCTACCTCCCCCTGCATCGCGTCGTGCCCGACACGGCGGGCAAAGGCGGCAGGATCAAGGGGATTCGCCTTGTGGACCTGCCCGACCCGATCAAGGGGCGGCGGGGCTCGGGCTATCAGATCGTCGACCCGATTCAGGCGACGATCCAGCGGGCGATCGTCTTCTACGAGCGGGCTTCGGCGCAGATCGTCACAAACGAGATGGTTCGCGCCTCGCAGGACCACGGAGCGAACGGGTGGATTGAGGCAATCCCTCCCAACCAGCAAGTGACGACCGTTTCCAAAGACGAGCTTTGGCCCGCGATCAAGGAATCCATGATCGACTCGGGCATGACGGAGGCGGAAGTCGACGCGATCGAGGAAGGCATGGACGAGGCCACGGCGGCGCGATGGCGGGCGGACCTTATCAATATCTACCGCCCAAATTACTGGGACCGCTCCGGGCAACCCGTCGCCCGCGTGCTGCTGAAAGGCAAACCGCACCTGTTTCGGTTCAACAAGGACCTGTACGACACGATTACCGGCATGGGGCTATTTCAACTCCCCCGCGTGCTGGACATGACCTTCGGCCGCATGACCCGCATGGTCCGGGCCGGGGCGACGACGTTGAGCCCCACGTTCGTCGCCCGGAACTTCCTCCGGGACATGCCGACGTACCTGCTTCAGCGCAACTACGGCGGAGCCGGCGATCCGTTCTTGTGGGTCGGCACCTACGCCTACTCCGAGTTCCAGCGACGGCGGGGGGCAACCGAAGACCCTACGGTCAAGCTGTGGCGCGAGTACGGCGGCCAGCTATCGAGCGTGTTGGGCATGGACCGGGTGAGCGTGCGGCGGGCCGTGGCGTCGGCCGTCGCCGGCAAGCAGAGGTTCGGCCTGATGGAGAACATCACGGATATGATGCAGGTTACGGAGGCCGGGCCGCGGCTTGCTGAGTTCGCCGGCGTCTTCAAAAAGCACGGCTACAAGAAGGCCGACATTGCCAAGATGATCGACGAAGGCACGATCCCAAGGGCCGTTCTGGTCGAGGCCCTGAACGCGGCGCACGAAGTCACGGTCGACTTCCGGCGGGTCGGCACGGTCGGAAAGTGGTTCAACCGGATGATCCCGTTCTGGAACGCCCGCCTGGAAGGGGTCGATAAGTCGATCCGCACCTGGAAGGACAACCCGCAGCGGACGTTCATGCGTACCCTGGGGTACTCCGTCCTGCCGTCGATCGTCTACTGGTTCCTGCACCGGGACGAGGATTGGTACATCGAGCGCCCCGCGTGGCTTGATGCCTACTGGGTTATCACGGCCGAAGACGGAACCCCCATCGCCCGAATCCCCCGGGGGCACGAAATCGCGCAGATCGGGGCGGGCGCCGAGGCGATCCTGGATTCCCTCTACCGCCAGGACCCCGAGAGCGTCAAGCGGTGGGCAGGGGAGTTCCGGCAAAACTCGCGCCCGGGGTTCAATGTATCCGGCGTAACGTCGGCGCTCGAGTATTGGGGCAACTGGGACTTCTTCCGCGACCGGCCGATCGTCGACCCGACGCGGCAATACCTGGAGCCGGAAGACCAGCATTACGAGTACAACACGGCGTTGATGAAGGCGATCGGCAGTTGGCTCGGCCGCTCGCCCGCCAAGCTGGAACACGTCGTCGACCAGTCGACCGGCGGCATGTACCGCCGGGTGGTTTCGCCGATTGATGCGTGGTGGCAGGGCGACCCGCTGGCGCCGCCCGACATTCCCATCATCCAGGGTTTTGTCTTCCGATCGGAACACTCCCGCAGCCTGTCCGACTTCTACACGGAGTCGGACAAGATTCGCCGGAAGCGGGCCAGCGCCGCGAAGAAGGGGGACGTGCCGGCCGACTTGGCGGCCGAATACTACCGTGGTGAGAAGGTCCGCGACCTGATGGCCGACCTTCGCAATACGATCGACGGCGTGAAGGACCGTGACAAGCGTTGGGAGGCACAGCAGCATATCGCCGGCCTCGCCCGCTGGGCGCTGGGCAAGGAACCGCTCGAACGCTACCCCCTGCCCTTCGACTCGGAGAACGCGGCCGTCAAGGCGGCGGCCGACGCCCACCTGGGGAGCATCGCCTACACAGCGGCCAGGGCGGGGAGCCTTCATCGCGACGACGAAACGAGTGAACAGGCCCGGCGGGCGGTCGAGCACCTGAAGAGCCTGGGGGTGCCCAAAGACACGGTGCTGCAAGCACTGCAAGCAAAGCTGCGGGCGATGGGCCGTAGCCGGGAATCCCGAAAAGACTGGCTGAGGCGACTGAGCCCCCGACTCTGATCTTCTGCTTCTTCTCTCCCACGGCCGGCACGCCATGACCCGATTGTGCCGGCCGTTCTCTTTGCGCCCCTCGCGACAGTTCTGCGATTCTGCCGACCGGATTCAAAATGCAGTTCGATTACCGCACTGGAGGGGCCAATCCAGTGCGTTTTGAGGGTGTTTTTGCCGGGGTGGCGGAATGGCAGACGCGACGGATTCAAAATCCGTTGGCCGCAAGGCCGTGAGGGTTCAAGTCCCTCTCCCGGTATTCGAGGGGGCGGCGGAGGTCCCGCCGGGCGCGGGCCGTTCCAGCCCGTCGCCCCCTCACCCGTTGCCCTTGCTGTATTGACCCATCGAAAAATGCCGATAGAATAGGAGCATGAGCCTGATGACCAAGCAAGAAGCCTACGAACTATTCGCGGAAAACCTACGCACGATCCGCGAAGAAAACGGATTCTCCCAGTCCGAGCTTGCCCGCCGCGTCGGGGTCGCGCCAAGCTATATCTGCGACCTTGAGAGCAAGCGCCGCCCCGGCGTCACCCTCGCGACCATCGCAGACCTTGCGACCGCCCTGGGAGTCTCGCCGGCCAGCATGTTGTCGACCGTTCGGTCGCACCACTACGAGAAAATTGGCGCGGCGTGAAAATCTCAAAGGGTCCTCTTGACCCTATCGGGATTTTCTGATAGACTCACGGGCACTGAAGTTTTCAGTGACAACTTCGGTGCCCGTGCATAGCTGGAACCTCTGCCGGGCACCGTCCTTGCCTTCCACTCCTACGGAGGGGATGGCACACGGAAGCGCCCGGAAATGGATTCTGACCGATTCTCTACCCAACTCGCATGGGAGTGCTATGCTATGTCGTATGCCCCGCTGGGGGCGTGCGACAAAGCAGGGCAGGCACGGTCGGAAGATGCGCATTCGAGATTTGGCAACCGCCTACTGCGAGTGTCACTCGCTGGCAGATGGCTCCGTCACCCAACTGGATATTGCCGTTCGGCACTTCGAACGGTTCTTCGGCGAGAAGCCGATCGAGGACTTGCTTCCGATCGACTTCGCCCGATTCTCTACGCACCTGCGCGGCTGGCAGGCGGCCTCCACGGCGAACAAGCAGCGGGCTCACCTGCTGGCCGTGCTGCGGTGGGGCGCCGAGATGGGCTTGCTGCCCAGTTCGCCGGCCGGGGATTCTCCCTGGGAGTCCTGGCGGAAGGCGAAAGAGCCCCGCAAAGCCCCTGTGGCGTTCCTCAGCGACGAGTTTCAGGCGGGGCTGTCCGTGGCCCGCGAGTGGCCTGGATGGATTTGCGGCGTGCCCGCGGCCCCCTGGTGGGAAAGCCTGTTGCTGTCCGTCTGGTACAGCGGCGCGAGGATCGGCGCCCTGCTGCAAGTCGAGTGGCAGGACGTGGTGCTGGACCGGCCGGGCTTTTTCGTCAGGTGGCAGGCGCAAAAACAGAAGGCCGACCAGTTCTTTGCTGTTGGGCCCGACTGCGCCGCGGCGATCCAGCGGGCGCGACTGCCCGAACGGCGGCTGGTGTGGCCCTGGGAACTTCGCCGCGAAGCGCTCTACGAGCACTTCCGGAAGATTTTCACCCTGGCCGGCGTGAAGCTGGGCAAGGACACCGGCTGTCTGTTCCATCGAATCCGAAAATCGACGGCCAGCTACACGCGGGCCGGGGGCGGGAACGCGACGGCGCAACTTGGACATTCCTGTTCGAGTGTGACCGAACGCTACTACGACCCGCGAATCTGCGGCGCGCACGACGCGACGATCTACATGCCGGCGCTGAGCCGGTAGCTTTCTCGGTTTTCCCAGTGTTCCGGGCGCGGCGATGGACTGCCGCTTCTTTCCGCACACCCCCGCCGCGCACGATGCCGGCGGGGGTGTGTGTTTTTTTGGAGAACGAATCGGACGCCCACCATCGCGCTACCCCCGGCCTTACGAAAGGCATGACCCATGAGTGAAGCCATTTACAATCAGGTCGAAGACGCGATTGCGCGAAAATTGCATCTTGGAGCACCGGCCAAATCTATGAGCGTCCACGGCTTGCATTGGCATTATCCGGTAGCGATCGAGTTGGGTGACATCGTAATGCGTGACAGCGATTGTGGCCTTGCCAAGCCGACGTGGACAATCACACCGGCGGAGTGGGAGCGTCGGGTGAGCGTGTACGGGCTGTGGCGAAAGGTTGGCTTCTGGTCTTTTGCTCCGGCTGACGATCCGGCTGCCGATGCCATCGCATTGTGCGAGCGCAACCCACATGCTGCCGGGCGTGAACTGTATCGGTTGCGAATGGAGGCGTTGGCCGCTGAGGCGGCAGGGAGCGACGGCAAGGACTGGCAGTATAGGAAGGTGAGCGAATGAGCGACGGCCAGCAC
>CAYPWB010000427.1:0-5224 GCA_964414315.1 uncultured Planctomycetaceae bacterium
CGACCATTGCAACTTGCAATTCTACAAGGTCGCACTGGATTGCATCTTGCAGGATTGGCTCTCTGCGTCGGTTCCCTGCGGCTTGTGCGCAAATCTTTTCCAGGCAAAGCTTTGCGCAAACAAACTGCCACGCGATGTGGTTCCGGCACAGCATGTGCTTCAGTAGCGGGTAACAACGCAGCCGCCGGCCGACGCCGGCTTCGGTTGCTCGGTCGCAACGGCACACGAACCGGGAGCAGAATGATGCCGCGAGGCGATGGAACCGGCCCGCCGAGAGGCCAAGCGAAAGGACGAGGCAGAATGGGAGGACCGTTTGCCGCCGGACCGGGCGGCGCGTGCGTCTGCCCGCAGTGTGGACACAAGGAACCGCATGTCGCCGGCCGGCCGTGCAATCAGCACACCTGCCCGAAGTGCGGGGCCGCGATGACCCGAGGTTGAACAGGCCTTCCCCAAAAGGTAACCGAACCATGCCACGCTCCGAGGCGATCGGTCCGCAGTCTCCAGCCACGGCAGCCGCCACGGTGGCCGTGCCTGAGTGGCAGGGCCGGGTTTCGCCCGTGTTCGACGTGGCCGGCACGCTCGTGCTGCTCCGGGGCGCGATGGATGGGCGGCAAGACAGCCGGCAGACGGAAAGCCTGGGAAGCGCCTCGGCGCACGAGCGGGCACGGCGTCTTCGGGAATTGGGAGTCGACGTGCTGGTGTGCGGCGCCATTTCCCGGCCGCTGGAGGCCCTGGTGGCCGCCGAAGGCATCCGCGTTGTCGCGAACATTTGCGGCCCGGTCGACGAGGTGGCGGCGGCGTTCCGCGACGGAACGCTCGACGACGGCCGCTTTGCCATGCCCGGCTGCTGCCGAAGGAGGCGGCGCGGCAGTCGCTGCCGCCAGGGCCGCGGTCCTTAGATATTGGAGTCCATCCATGTGCCCTTTCCCGCCGGGAGCGGGTTAGGGTGAGGGGACATGGGGCACAAGCTTTGCCCTGTTTTACGCAGGTTCCAAAGCCCCTCATCCCCGGCCCCTCTCCCAAGGGGAGAGGGGGGTTTTCGCAGCCCCTCTCTATCCGGGAGAGGGGAGTTTTCGGACAGCCTCGCATTACCCCTGAGGGAGAACCGTGAAACTCGTAATTACCGCCCAAGGCCCGACGCTCGACAGCCCGGTCGATCCCCGGTTCGGACGGGCACGCTATTTCCTGCTGGTCGATAGCGACACCGGCAGCTTCACCGCGCACGACAACGCCCAGAACCTCAACGCCGCGCAGGGCGCCGGCATCCAAGCGGCGCAAACCGTGGTGCAATTGGGCGCCGAAGCGGTGCTCACCGGCAACGTCGGCCCGAAAGCGTTTACTACCTTGCAGGCCGGGCAGGTGGCGGTTTATCCGGGCGCCGCCGGCACGGTGCGCGAGGCCGTGGAGCAATGGCGGTCGGGCAACGCCCAACCGACCGCAAAGGCCACCGTGCAGGGGCACTGGAGTTAGTGGAAGCGCGCGTCGGCCGCGCGGAGACTGGCCCGTGATTCGGTCAGGTCACAATGGCTTTTCAACAGAGTCAAGAACCGGAGACGCGGGTCAGTCTCCCTGCGGCTGCAAGCCGCTGATTCCCGCAACCAGCGTAACCGTTGACAGGGGACTGTCCCAATTTTCGCGGCACCCAGGGGAATATGCCCAATGGCTCAACGGATCCGGCCGCGAAAATGGGACTGTCCCCCTCGCATACATCGAACCTTCAACCAAGGAGAACCAATCATGCCAGGTGGAGATCGTACCGGACCGATGGGAATGGGTCCGAGGACCGGCCGCGGGGCCGGCTATTGCGCCGGAGCCGGCGCGCCCGGCTTCGTCAACCGAATGGTCGGCGGTTTCTTCGGCCGCGGCCGCGGCGGAGGGCGAGGCTGGCGGAACATGTTCCGCGCCACAGGATTGCCCGGCTGGGCCCGCGCAGGAGCGGGCGCCGTCGGGGCCGTCGCTGCCGCAACTCCCGTTGCGCCCGCGCCGCAAGCCGCCGATGCCCCAACCATGACGCCGCAACAGGAACTCGACGCGCTGAAGCAGCAGGCCCAACAGGCCGCCGACGTGCTCGAAAGCGTCCAGCAGCGCATCCGCGAACTGGAAGCCGGAGCGTCTACGTGAAACTCGCCATTGCCAGCGGCAAAGGCGGCACGGGCAAGACGACCCTCGCAACGAACCTGGCCCGCGCGGCCGCGGCAAACGGCCGCGCGGTGGCCTACCTCGATTGCGACGTCGAGGAGCCCAACGGCCACCTGTTCCTCAAACCCGACATCGCGCGTGAATCGCCCATCCACAAGCTGATTCCCGTAGTGGATCCCGCCCGGTGCACGCATTGCGGGCTGTGTGCGAAGGCCTGTCGGTACGGCGCGATTGCTTGCGTAAATGACCAAACCCTGGTGTTCACCGAGCTGTGCCATGCCTGCGGCGGCTGCCTGCTGGCTTGCCCGGTCGACGCAATCCGCGAGGAGCCCAAGCCGATCGGCCGATTGCGAACGGGCACGAGCGGGCCGGTGCAGTTCGTCGACGGCGTACTCGACGTGGGTGAGGCGATGAGCCCCCCGGCCATCCGTGCCGTCAAAGCCGCCGCACCGCGGGCCGATTGGACCCTCCTCGACTGCCCGCCCGGCACGTCCTGCCCCGTCGTCGAGGGCGTGAGGGAATGCGACCTGCTGCTGCTGGTGACCGAACCCACGCCGTTCGGCCTGCACGACCTGAAGCTGGCGGTGGAGATGGCGCGGGCGCTGAAGATCCCGTTCGCCGTCGTGGTCAACCGGGCCGATGCCGGCGACCGGGACGTGTGGGGGTTTTGCCGTGGACAGCGCATCGACATCCTGGCTGAGATTCCCGACGACCGCGCCGTGGCCGAAGCCTACTCGCGCGGCGAACTGCCCGTCGATACCGTACCCCAATTCCGAGAAAGCATCGGCAAACTTGCCGCCGCGATCGACCAAGGGCTCGCGAAGGAATAAATGGCCTTGTTTAGGCGCGGCGAGGACAAGGCTGCGAAGGAAGGCGAAGCAGACATATTGCCTATACGTCGATGCAGCCTGACGGCGCGCAGCCGTAGCCGCAGCCCGCCCAAATCGGCTAGTTATTGATTCGTGGGCCCCAAGCGACCGGCGCTGGAAGAACTTTATGAAAGAACTTGTGGTCATTAGCGGCAAAGGGGGAACCGGGAAGACGTCGGTTCTCGCGTCATTCGCCACGCTCGCGCAGAGCGCCGTCGTGGTCGATTGCGACGTCGACGCCGCCGACCTGCACCTCGTGCTGCAGCCGGAAGCGATCCAACGCCACGATTTCACCGCCGGCAGCAAGGCCCGAATCAAGCCGGGCCATTGCACCGCGTGCGGCAAGTGCGAGGAGCTGTGCCGGTTCGACGCCGTCTACTACGACGGGCCCGGCAACGGCCGGGTGCCGAAGACCTTCCGCGTCGACACCATCGCCTGCGAAGGCTGCGGCGTGTGCTTCGACTATTGCGCCGAAGATGCCATCGAGTTCGAGCCGGCCCTGTGCGGCCAGTGGTTCATTTCCCACACTCGGTGCGGGCCGATGGTGCACGCTCGGCTCGGCATCGCCGCCGAGAATTCCGGCAAGCTGGTCACGCAACTACGCCGCGCGGCGCAGCAGGTGGCCGCCGACCGGCAGCGAACGACGGTCCTTTGCGACGGTTCGCCGGGCATCGGCTGCCCGGTCATCGCCTCGCTCACCGGCGCGAGCCTGGCCGTGTTCGTCGTCGAGCCGACCGCATCGGGCGAGCACGACTTCGGCCGGGTGGCCCAACTGGCCGCGCAGTTGGGCGTGCCCGGCCTCCTGGCGGTCAACAAGGCCGACTTGAACCCGGAGGCGACCGAACGGCTCGAAGCGTTTGCCCGGCAGCGGGGAATCGTCGTCGCCGGCCGCATTCCATACGATCGGGCCGTGACCGACGCCCAAATCGCCCGAAAGGCCGTGGTGGAGTTCTCGGACGGCCCCGCCGCGCAGGCAATTCGCGTGCTTTGGCAAGAAACGAAAACGCACCTCGACCGAAGCTCGCCGGCGGCGTCCGGCGGGCTGGTCGAGTTGGAGACCCCGGCATGAGCCAAGCCGAAACGTAGACATTCGCCGCCTTAACGTCCAAGCGACGCCTACACCTGTTGGAGTTCACGCTTTAGCGTGCCAAATAGTATCCACAATCGGTTCACACGCTGAAGCGTGAACTCCAACAATGTACCCAACAGAGAAGACTATCTGCGCCGCCGATGCGTGGACCGTTGTGACAGGAATGCACGAATGAGTACCGAACAACCCAAACCGTGCGGCGAGTGTGCCGCCCCCGACTGCCCTTCGCAACAGCGCGAAACCGGCGAGTCGGAACAACAGTTCCTCGAACGTCAGGCTCTTGCCCGGCGCATGTGCCGCATCGGCCAAAAACTGCTGGTCATGTCGGGCAAAGGGGGCGTGGGCAAGAGCACCGTAGCAGCCAACATGGCCGTGTCGCTGGCCCTGGCCGGAAGACAGGTGGGCTTGCTCGACGTCGACATCCATGGGCCGAGCATTCCGAAGTTGATGGGGCTCGACGCCGGCCGCGTCGTTGCCCGCGAGGGCGAGATCGCCCCGCTCGAAATCAGCCCGAACTTGAAGGTCATGTCCATCGCCTTCTTCCTGCCGAGCAACCGCGATGCGGTCATTTGGCGCGGGCCGATGAAATACGGCGTCATCCGCCAGTTTCTCACCGAGGTGGCGTGGGGCACGCTCGATTACCTGGTGGTCGATGCCCCGCCCGGCACGGGCGATGAGCCGCTGTCGGTGGCGCAAATGATCGGCCGCCCCGCCGGCGCCGTGCTGGTGACGACGCCGCAGGAGCTGGCCCTGGCCGACGTGCGCCGCTCGGTGTCGTTTTGCGAGAAGGTTTCGCTGCCGGTAGTCGGCATTATTGAGAACATGAGCGGACTCATTTGCCCGCACTGCGGCAAGTGCATCGACCTGTTCAAGACGGGCGGGGGCGAGTCGCTTGCGCACGAGATGGGCGTTCCCCTTTTGGGCCGCATCCCCATCGACCCGAATATCGTCACCTGCGGCGACGACGGCGTGCCGTACGTCGATCGCTTCGCCGAAAGCCCCGCCGCGCAGGCGTTCGCCGATGTGGTCAAGCGGGTTAGCGCCGCCCCGAAAACCCCGGTCGCCCCAAAGTAGACATCCGCCCCGTTAACATCCAAGCGACACCTGTTGGAGTTCACGCTTTAGC
>CAYPWB010000428.1:0-5203 GCA_964414315.1 uncultured Planctomycetaceae bacterium
CCTCACCCCCGGCCCCTCTCCCAGAGGGAGAGGGGAGGAGTTTGCAAAAGTCCACGTTTAACTGAGCAGGGCCGAGCACCTCGGTCGGGCTGGAATGAACAGGACTCAACCGAGATAACAGAGACGGTCGCTCCGTTGCCTCTGTTCCCTCCTGTTTCCCTCTGCTCCCCTGAGCCGCTCGGCCGTCGGACATTGCGTTCCACCGGCCGGTGGAAGCACACCGCGCCGCTATCGGACGCGGCAGCGGAACCGCAGCACGCCGCCGGTGCCCGGTTCGAGCGGCTCAATCAGTTCCGCCCGCAACACGACCGAGCCCCCTTCGTTCGGTTCGGTGAAGAAGTTGGCGTCGAGACTGCACTGGGCGCTGTCGGGAATGTACTCCAACCGCGTGGTCAGGTTGTCGAGGATCGTCACGTTCCCGATCACCTGGTTGCCCACGTTGTCGAAGCGGATGGTGAAGGCCAGCTCGTCGCCCGGCTTGGCGAAATGCTCGGAGGCGATCTTCACCACGCGGAGCCGCGGCTTGCCCTTGGGGGTGGTTACGGTAAACACATCCTGCAGCGCTTCGGTTTGCACCTCGGCCTTCGCCGCCTGGTGGTCGAGGACGACCTGAACGGCCTGAGTCGTCGCCCAGGCGTCAGCGGCCTGCACGCCCTTGGCAAGCCAGGCCGTTTCCGCCGATTCCATGACGCCGCGGCGGATGATTTCGAGGTTTTCAAACGGCAGGAGTTGATCCTGGAAGGCGAGCGGCCCCTGCGCTTCCGACACCACGCCGTCGCCCTGCCGGCTGCGTTGGATTCCGACCAGTTTCACACCGCGCTCGCCGACGGCTTGCTGGTGCTGCGAACCGGTACCGACCACTTGCAGCGTGGTGGGTCCGGCGAGATGCTCGGGCTGCATGACGCCGGCGGCCCGATACGCCTGCTCGTCGGCCGCCAGGCCCACCACTTGGCGGACCGCGCCGAAGCGGGGCGCGTAAATTTGCACACGATTGCTGGGCTCGACAATGGTCCGGCCGTCGAGCGTGTCGAAGTGGGCGACGGTATCTTCGGTGTGCAGGCCGTGGACTTGCCACTCTTGCCCGACGCCGGTCGGCTCGTCGCGGTCGCCGCCGTCGAGCAGATATTCGTCGGGCGGCCACGGTTTCGCGATGCCGGGCGGGGCCCAAGGGCCTTCCGGAACGTAGGGCCGAGGCAGGGCGTCGGCCGGATAAGCTGCGGCCGGATGGCCCGGCGGCGGACCGCCGGTAAATGCCTCCGGCGGCAACTCGCCCGTAGGCCGGCCGCCGGAACCCGGCGCGCCGTACGCGGCATAGGGAGGCGGCGCCAATTCCGGACCCGGCCCGGGGCTCCGGCAAGAGCAGAGGATCAGGGCCCCCAAGGCAACGACGGCGAACCGCCACAGGCGTTCGAAGTCGAGTTCGGCGGGAATCCACGTGGTGTTTCGCATGGCGGCGACAGCCTCTCCCGGCTCAGTCGGGGTCTTGGTCCGGCAGCCCGGAACCGTCCTGCGCAGGCATCGCTCGCGGGGGCGACGCGAACCGCAGCAGCGGTGGTGAGCCGTATAGGAATTGCCTATTGATTTCGTGCGGACCCTCCGGCAACCGTCCGCCCATGCGGAGAATTGCCACCGGGCGGCCGAGCCGGTCGGCTACGGCCAGCGGGTCGCGGCCCGCGCCCGCCTCGAACCAGTTGTGTTCCGCGGGGTCCTCGGGCGTGGGCAAGGCGAGACGCGGGTTCTCCAGATAGACGACGCGCGTGACGAACTTTCCGGCCAACGCAATCCGCAAATCTTCGTGTGTCAATTCCACGGGAATCGGGAACCGCAGCTCCTGGCCCCGCGGCGGATAGGTGCGGTCGATCACTTCGATGGTCGGGAACACCTCTTGACCCTCGGCCCCGCGAATGTGCGTGACCTTGAGGCGGTACACGCTGCCGATGAGCATGCCCGCGGTTTGCGGCGTGGGCGCGGCGGGCTCGAACTGCCCTTCCGTCGCCAGCGAAACCAAGGCCCCGGGTGGGGCCTTGATTTCCACCGGCTGAAAGTATCCGGGCAATGGGCCGCCACGCTGGAGTTGCCGGCCGCCAATCGCTCCCGGTGGCATTACGCCTTGGTGCAGGTAGTGGACGTTCGGTTGCTGTGCCAGCAACGCTGCGGTTTGCAGCCACCACGCAACCACTACCCATGCCGTCATGCCGACAACTCGCCCGCAGCGTGCCGAGGCGCCAAGTGCCGTGCAGCGGTGCTTGCGGATCATTGCCACGGATTGCTTTCCCTTACGCTGAATGCCTCGTTTCCATTACCGGGCGGACCGTCCGCCCGGCGCCAAGCCCTGCCTGGCTTCGTCATTCGTTCGCCGTTGCCCTTCACATACCGTTTTCCGGGCAGATCACCTGGCGGCGATCGGCGGCCGGCTGCCGGTACAAGCCGGGTCCGGGCAGGGTCCGCTCGACGATGCGCGCCCGGCTGGCCGGCTTCGGATAGCTCAAGCCCGGGCTCTGGCGGACGTTGATCTTCACCTTGTCGACCGGGTCGGGAATGTTCTGTCGCGTGCGATTCCGAATGACGTGCTTCTGAAGGCCGGCCGGGCCGCCCAGGGGCACGTGCGGCGGGCCGGGAAGCCCGATGGGCGTGCCGGTCATCGGCATGCCGTATTGCGGACCGGTCACGCCCGAAATGTGCGGGGTGGGCATCGTCGTCGGCCCGCCCGGCATTCCCATCGGAACCGGGCCCCCGCCGTGCATCGGGTAGCCGCCCTCCATTCCCTCCTGGTGCGCGGCCGGCATGACTTCGTCCTCATGCATGAACTCGCCCGGCATTTCCAGGTCCTTGTTGCCCAAGCGAACGACCGCCAGGATCGAACCGCGCCGGTCGGCTTCCACAATCGGATCGACCCCGGGATCGAGCCGGGTACTCACCAGCGTTTCCACGCCGGCCAACGCCAACTCTTGATACTCGGGATCCGGCAGGTAAATGACCTTCGTCACGAAATTGCCGGTGAGCACCTGGTTGAAATCCTCCTCGGTCCACTGCACGGGAATGGCGTTGTGGGCAAGGAAGGCCTCGGTGCGCGGCCGTGCCGGACCGACTTCGATGGTCGGGTACAGCTCAATACCCGGGCGCCCCGGAATGTTGGTCAGCTTCACCCGGTAAATGCCCCCTTGGGCGAAGTTCTGCCGGCCGGGCATGATGAGCGGCTCGGAGTCGAACATGCCGGGCATGGACACGTCCCAGTTGACCATGGTGCCTTCCGGGCCGACGAACGCCAGTTGCGACGTGGCCTGCACGTGGGGCATGGCCGGCTGGTGCATCATCACCCCCGGCCCGGGGCCGCCGACGCCGGGGCCCGGCTCCATGAGCATCTGCGCGGGCGGCAGATTCTGCTTGTACGGGCCGGTACAGCCGGTGATCGCCGCCAGCAAGGCCAGTACAGATGCCACTACGGTTGTCCTCATTGCATTTCCCCCCTTGCGTTCGGCTCGCCTCAAGGCCGGATCGACCGCCCGCCCATCGCGAACCCGAAAAGTTGATTGTCCTTGAAGTCCGCATCCGCCGTGCAGACACTCCTTGGTAACCGGCTGCAACCCCCTTTCCGGCCGCGAACTCGTGGTCCGGCCCAGAGGTCAAGCGAACAAGTACGCCGGCGCGAAGTCCTATCGCGCAAAGTACCTGCTCTGAGGTGTTATGGTCGGCCTGTTACAACGCGATTCTTTGGAAAATCCCGCAGAACCGGCACAAAACAACCCAGCTTGCCAACAGAACGATCCCCGGAAGACGAAGGGGGATTCGGGCAAATAGGGACTTTAGAGAATGCGAGCCCTCGCCGACGGCCACTATCGCACCGTCATCGGCTGCACGTGGCTGGCCATAATGTGCCGAGCGCGTTGCTCGGGAATGTAGCCGGCCGTGCCGTTCACCCCCACGCGCTGCCCGACGTAGTAGCGCAGGTTCAGGCCGGGGGCAGGCGATACATAGACGCTGGGCTGCCCCTGCTCGTCGAGCAGGACGAACTGCGGGGCGCCGGGCTTCGCCGAGGTGACGCGGACGAGTTGTCCGGCCCCGTCGAAACGAGGATCGACCGCCGCGGAACCCGCCGAACCACTCTGCAGGGGGCTGAGCTGTGCCCACCGCCGGCTGGTGCGTTCGGTTTCCTCGCGCAACGCCGCCACCTCGACATGCCGGCGTTTGAGGTCGGAGAACCGGGAGATCTTTTCGACCAGAAGCCGGGCGCGCCCCCGTTCCACCGCCGTTTGCGCCTCGCGGAGCAGTTGCTCCGACCGAAGCTGCAGCCGGTCGAAGTACCACACGGTCGGTTCTTCCGCGACCATCGCGCTCAGCTCCAACTCGATCCTCTCCAGTTCGTTGCGGAACTGCTCGGGACCAAGGCTTCGCGGGCCGTCGGGCGCGTGGGTGGCGGCCACGCGCGGCGGCGCGGCCGGCACGGTTTGTGTCGCTGTGTCGGACACGGCGTCGGTCTCGTTCGGCTCGGCGGCGGCCGGGGCGGCGGTCAAGGGGTTGTCCTCGACCCCGCCCGCCCGACGCACCCCAACCGGCACCGGTTCCCGCTCCACGTACCGGCCCGATACCCAGCGGAACTCGCCTGAGGGCGGTGCAATCTTGTACCATCGCCGCGCGCCCGTCTCGTCCACCTCGGCGCCGAGCACCTCGACCACCTCGGCCTTCTGCAAGCGCACCTGGATAATGTCGCGGATGTCGCTGAAACGGCTTCCGACCCGGGCGGCGACATTCTCGCCGTTGACCACGGCAAGCCCCTCGTCGCCGGGGCTAAGATACCGCGAGGAAACCCAGGAGAAGCTGCCTTCCGGCGGCCGAATGGCATACCAGCCGCCCGGATCGTGTCGATACACCTCGACCGGCTCGCCGGTGGCCAACTTGTGGGTGGGATAGTAGTTCTGCCCCGGCCCGCTACGCACATACACATCGTCGGCGGTAATGTAGGCCGTATACGGAAACTGGATATCCTCGCCCCGAACGTACTCCGTACTAGCGGCGATTGCCAAGGCACAAAGCAAAATCCGCATGAAAAGACCTCCGCGGCAAAGAGCGCAAAATACGTCGACTCGAAGAGCCCTGCCCAAAGGCAGGCCCTCGCCTTGTAGTCGAATCGGCCCTGTCGGGCAAGTCCAGTTTCGCAGCCGGTTTCCGTTTGCGGGGTTTTCGGGTACCCTATTTATCTGTCGCG
>CAYPWB010000429.1:0-5195 GCA_964414315.1 uncultured Planctomycetaceae bacterium
GCTTCAGTTTCAACGGCGCAATCCTACTTCTTCTGCCACCGGTCGTTTTCCTCCAGGACCGAGGCCGGCCCGGAGCCGTCGAGCCATGCGCGGGCCGCCGGGTCGCCGCGCAGGTACGCGTCCCAGAAGGCCGTGCTCAGCGCGAGGACGACCCGGTGATGGTTCGGGTTGCGTGGCTCCCTGTCGCCGGGCAGGGCGCGGTCGGTGAACGCGCTGTGCTCGGCCCGATCCAGCACCAGCTCGTACTTGCCGCCGGGCGGCAGGGCCGGGAATACGGCCATGCGGGAAGGTAAATCGGCGCCGATCGGCGCGACGTCTTTCGTGCCGGTCATCAGAAGCCACGGCAGCTTCACGCCGCCGAAGGCCTGCTCGGGGGTCGCCCCGCGTTGCGGGCTGCTGGGGCTGAGCACGACCGCCGCCCGGATGCGCGGGTCGGCGAACGAAATGCGTCCGCCGAGCATTCGCTGACCGCTGACGGCCTGAGTCGTGATTGCGCCGAACGAATGCCCCGACATGCCCACCCGCTTCAAGTCGAGCCGGCCGGCCAACGCGTGGCCTTCGCTTGCGTGCCATTGCTGAAGCTGATCGAGCACGGCGGGCACGTCGCGTACCCGCAGCAGGTAGTTCCGCGCTCCGGCCGCTTGCTTCATGGCGGCCAGGCGCTGTGCTGGAGGCAAGTCTTTCCATACGCCCGTATCGCTGCCGGGATGTTGCAGGAACACGGCCGCGTACCCCCGCGCCGACCAGTGCCGGCCCAGGTAGGCCGACCCTTCACGCGAACCGCCCAGCCCATGGCTGAACAGCACCACCGGCGCGGGCGTCGTATCGGCCGGCAGGTACACGCGAATGGGAATGTCGCGATCCCGCCTCGCGTCGTGGACCGTCAAGTCGAACGGATTGGGGAGGGTCGGGTCGCCGGTGGCAAGGGGATCGTACGCGGCCTGCTGCGCCGCGGTGACGCCCGGCGGGCAAAGCAGGATGCAAACCGCCAGGCACCGACAAGTCATTCGGGATGGCTTCTTCATGGGCTTTCCCTTTCGAAGTGTAAGCGTTCACGGGCCGGCGGCGCAGGCCGTGTTTCTCTGCTGGATGCGAAGGGGACAGTCCCATTTTCGCGGCCGGAGCGGTTGACCCATTGGGCATATTCCCGTATGTACCGCGAAAATTGGGACAGTCCCCTGTGCACGATTACTTTCGAAGTCCATAGAAACTCGGCGGCGCAGCGCCGAACGCCGGTGCCGCCCTCGACCAGTATCCTATCGGTCCTTCACTTCCGCGGCCCAGCCCTCGATTTGCGCTCGAATGGCGTCGCGTATTTCGGCAATGCGGGCGAGCTTCTCTTCGTCGGTGCCGGTCAGTGCGGCCGGATCGGGGAAGCTCCAGTGCAGGCGCTCGGTAACCCCGACGAACACGGGACACCGTTCGGCGGCGGCTTGATCGCACACGGTGATGACGTATGCGTAGATCCGGCCGGCCTTCACCAGGTCGAACACCGCCTGCGTTTGCTTGTGCGAGATGTCGATCCCCGCCTCGGCCATTGACCGGACCACCAGCGGGTTGAGTTCCCCCGGCTCCAGCCCGGCGCTTTCCGCCTCGAGCCACTCGCCGAAGAGGTGATTGGTCCAGGCCTCAGCCATTTGGCTCCGGGCGCTGTTGTGGACGCAAACAAAAAGTACGCGATTTTTTCTGGCCATTCGGTTTCCCTCATGATTGTCGCCTGTT
Source organism: uncultured Planctomycetaceae bacterium (assembly GCA_964414315.1). Classification (GTDB taxonomy): domain Bacteria; phylum Planctomycetota; class Planctomycetia; order Pirellulales; family Thermoguttaceae; genus PWXP01. The sequence continues at coordinate 1,723 of CAYPWB010000429.1, forward strand.
CGCCGCGAAAAGGGGCTTCCCCTTCCGCCGGTAGGGGCGGGTCCTTTCTTCGGGCATCGTCTTCCGCTGAAAACAACGTCGCTCGGCCGAAACACGACCCGGTCTCCGCACGGCCCGTGAACGGTTGCGTTCCTGCGCCGTGCGACGGGACACGGCCGCATCATTATACCGGGGCCCATCGAGCAAGGGGAGGGGACGACGCGACGGGTCCGATTTGTGCCCAGCACCCTCCGGGCGGTGCGGGGAGAGGTCCATCTTTCCGGCGTTCCCGTTTCCAGATGCAAACCACGGCAAAGTAGCAGGCACGCCCCGGTGTGCCGTCCGCTTCATTGGGCAGAACTCCGTCGGTCGGCCAACAGATTTGCACCCGGAAGCGGAGGAGCCGTCTTTCGGAAACCGTGTTTTTCTGGCGGCAGCATCGGTCGGCCGAAAATGGACCACTCCCCAGCCGGTCCGTGAATGGTTACAATTGCGGCGGAACCATGCCGAAAACGGTACGCCATTTGCTCAGAACGGCGAAGCGGCGGCGCACACCCGGTAACCGTCCAGGGGTCGGTGGCGCGGGCTGCTTTCTCCGCTGTATGCGAGGGGGGGCAGACCCGTGCGTGGTTGCTCAGACACCAGCACGAATCGAAGTGGGGTGAGCTTCCAGCTTGCCGGCTTTGCACGTTTTCCATGCTCGAGACTGCCTGAACAGCGTATTTGGAAAGCTGGAAGCTTATCCCACGGCTTTGTCAGCAACCTCCTTGGGAACGGTTAGTCCGCCCGAGTTCACAAAAGGAGCATCTATGACCGATCGATTGCAGTTCCAGCCGACTGACGTGCTGTTGGTCGTCGATGTGCAAAACGATTTCTGCCCCGGCGGAGCGCTGGCGGTCGAAGGGGGCGACGAGGTGGTTCCGGTGCTCAACCGCGCCATCGAGGCCGCCATGCGGGAGGGCGCGAAGGTTATTGCATCGCGCGACTGGCATCCACCCGACCATGCCAGCTTCGAGCCGCAGGGCGGACCGTGGCCGGTTCACTGTGTGCAAAACACGGAAGGGGCCGCGTTCCACCCCAAACTGCGCCTCCCGCCCGGAACGCCGGTCGTCGACAAAGGCACCGACCCGCAACGCGACAATTACTCGGCCTTCGACAACACCGGGCTGGCCGAGGACCTGAGGCGACAAGGGATTGAGCGGGTATGGGTGGGAGGACTGGCGCAAGACGTATGCGTTCGGGCGACGGTGCTCGACGCGCTGGAAGCCGGTTTCCGCGTGCACCTGGTCCGGTCCGCTACGCGGCCCGTCGACGTCCAGCCCGGCGACGGATGGCGGGCGCTGGGCGAGATGCAGACCGCGGGGGCGACGATTGAAGAGGCCCCGCCCTGGCAGGACGCCTCAGAGAACGGGCCGGATTCCGTATGCCCCACCCAGCCGGCGATGTTTACCGACCTGTACGAATTGACCATGGCCCAGGCGTATCACGCCGAGAACATGGATGAGGCGGCCGTTTTCGAACTGTTCTTCCGGGAATTGCCGCCCGGCCGCAATTTCGTCCTCGCCGCGGGCGTGAGCGATTTGCTACGCTGCCTGGAACGGCTCCAATTCACTCAAGACGACCTGGATTATCTGCATGCCCAAGGCGATTTCGGCGACGAGTTCCTCGGCCATCTGTCGAACCTCCGTTTCACCGGCGACGTGTATGCCGTTGCGGAGGGCACGGTCGTCTTCCCCGACGAGCCGCTGGTTCAGGTGGTCGCTCCGATCCTCGAGGCGCAACTGGTCGAGACCCTCGTGCTCAATCAGGTCCACTTCCAAAGCGTCATTGCCGCCAAGGCGGCTCGGGTTGTGGCGGCCGCCGGGGGACGCACGGTTGTCGACTTCGGCTCGCGCCGCGCGCACGGATTCGATGCGGCGCTGAAGGCGGCCCGAGCCGCCTATCTTGCCGGGGCGGCGGGCACCTCCAACGTGCTGGCGGGGAAGGTCTACGGCATTCCCGTCTTCGGAACGATGGCCCACAGCTACATTCAAGCCCACGACGACGAGTTGGAGGCGTTTCGGCGGTTCCAAGACCTGTATCCGCAAACGACCTTGCTGGTCGATACGTACGACACCCTGGACGGCGTGCGGCGAGTCGTGGAATTGAGCCGCCGACTGGGGAGCGACTTCCACGTGCGGGCGATCCGGCTCGATTCGGGCGATTTGGAGGCGCTGGCCCGTCAGGCGCGGCAAATACTCGACGAGGCAGGGCTCGACGGGGTCAAGATATTCGCCTCCGGCGGCCTGGAGGAGTGGAAGCTTGCCGAACTCGTCGGCAAAGAAGTGCCGATTGACGGATTCGGCGTCGGTACGAAGCTTGCCGTCTCCTCCGACGCGCCGTCGCTCGACGTTGCGTACAAGCTGGTGCAATATGCCGACGCGCCTCGCATGAAGCTATCCAGCGACAAATTGATTTACCCCGGCCGCAAACAGGTGTTTCGGCAGACGGAAAACGACCGGATGGCCGGCGACACGCTCGCCCATTGGGACGAATCGTTGCCGGGCGAGCCGCTCCTGCGGCCGGTGATGCAACGCGGCGCATGCCTGGAGGCGGGGCGCGAGCCGCTGGACGCGATGCGCGAGCGGGCCCGGCGGGAACTGGCCCGACTTCCCGACGAGTTGCGATCCCTGGAAACCGCCCGCCAGCCCTACCGCGTAGCGCGGAGCCAAAAGCTCGAACAGATCATGAAAACGACCCGGCAAGCCGTGTTGGCCCATGCCCCTAACCCTAACCCGGAGGGACATCCGTGGTGAGCAGCGGCGGCTTTGATCGTAATCTTGCCAAATGCTAGCAGTGAATGCGCTGAAACTCACGGGAGGTCTTGGCGCCTCGCTACGTGCTCCAGATGCCCCCGGCTTGCCCGGGGGAGCCTCACGTTTTTCGCTATAGCAGAAAGCGTAACGATCCTCCGGGCAAGCCGGAGGCATTCGGGTACAACCCCGACGACCTCGATGTAGCGAACAGCGTGAAACTCCCCCGGGCAAGCCGGGGGCATCGCACGCGTCTTCAACCGGACTCGAAAAAACCGCTAATCCACACGGCGCGAAGTATAGCTTTGCTAGCATTTGGCAAGATTACGATCAAAGCCAGCAGCGGCCTTAGGATCGCGGAATAAATAGCTGCCGGACTGAGCACCTTCACCCTCCCGCGCAGCGGGAGGGTCGGACGCGGTAGCGGCCGGGGAGGGCAGTTCGTATGTGGATACGGTCTCGTTCGGGGGGAAGGCCCTCTCCGGGCTTGAGAGCCCGACTCTCCCGACAAGCGGGAGAGTGAGTTGATTCATTGCAGTTGCTCAACTGTGAACGACACAAATCCGGAAGCTATTTCTTCCCCGCTCCTTACTCGCCGTTGGTTTCCGTACCGTTCACGGGTCGGCGGCGCGGGCTGTTTTCTCCGCTGCATGCGAAGGGGACAGTCCCATTTTCGCGGCCGGAGCGGTCGACTCATCGGGC